>JAFGSN010000034.1 GCA_016934575.1 Vicinamibacteria bacterium | reverse complement strand
TCGAGGCAAACGGCGCGTAAGCGGCGATATGACGAGGCTGGTGGTCGGAGACATACATGGCTGCGGCGACGAGCTGCGCGACCTTGTCGAGCAGGCGCGGCTCTCCGCGGATGACGAGGTCATCGCCCTGGGCGATCTCTTCGATCGCGGTCCCGATCCCGCCGGCGTGCTGCGGTTCTTTCTTGAACGCCCGCGCGCGCGTTCGATCCTCGGAAACCACGAGCGCAAGCACCTGCTCGTTCGGCGGGGCACGGTCGTGCCGGCGATCTCGCAACTCGTGACGCGAGATCTGCTCGGCGAGGCGTACGAAGAGGCCGTCGCTTTCATGGAAGAGCTGCCCATTGTCATCGATCTGCCGGAGGCGATTCTCGTTCACGGATTCTGGCAGCCCGGCTTGCCGCTTGAGCGGCAGGCGAAGCGCATGCTTGCCGGCACGCTTGGCGCCGAAGCCGCTCTTGTCGCGCGGTTCGGCGCGCGGTGGTATGAGCATTATGACGGACCGAAACCGCTCATCGTCGGCCATCATGACTATTTGCGCACCGGCCGGCCGCTTGTGCATCAGGGTCGCGTCTACGGCCTCGACACTGGTTGTTGTCACGGAGGCGCGCTGACCGGCTTGCTCCTGCCGGCGTTCCGGCCGATCTCAGTGCCGAGTCGAGGCAATCACTGGAGTCGGCTGCGGCAGCGGTTCATCCATGAGCGAGAACGAGCGAGAACGACAACGGAGCTGGATCTGAACGAAGACGTTCTGGCGGGTGTCGTTCGCTCGGCCGAGGATGAATGCCGGCGCGTTCTGTCTCGGCTACGCGCCCTGGGCGCGTATGACGACCTGCCGAAGCGCGAGCAGGCGCGGCGTTTCTCCGAGATCGTGGGTGATGGTCCCACGGCCGCCTTGCTGCATCAGGCGCGCAACGGCGCGCTTGACGCGCGGCGCCTGCGCAACGTGATCCGAACGCGAGAGAGGCTCAAGGCGGTTCTAAGGCGCTTGCGACACCCGGCGGCGGGCGACAGCGCGAATGATTAGCATGTCATCTCAAAAACTTTAGGTCGGTTTCGAGGTTATGTGTTCTCGATCTTCGGGCGACTGGGCGCTCCGGTTGCAGGCGTCGAAAAGTCGCCGACTAGCGCCTGAAGCGAGCTGATCGTGCCGCGTTGATCGGCGATCTCTTCGTCCCGTTCGGCGAGATCCCGTTTCGCCGCGGCCAGGTCTTCCTCGGCCCGCGCGATCCGGGCCTTGGCTTCCTCGTTCTCTTTCGTGAGCCGCCGGATCGCTTCCTCCGTCTTTCTCTCGATCTCGGAGATCCGCCGCTCGTGGCGTTCCTGGAGCGCCGTCTCGCGTTCGTGGGACTGGGCGCGGAGCAAATCGATTTCTTCCGTCGTCTTCTGGAGAGTCGTCCGATGCTCCATCTTTCGGGCCTCGATCATTTGCCGCTCATGCTCGCGCTGGGCCGCCACGTCCTCCCGTCGCTCGCGTTGCAGGGCCTCGATGATCACGGAGTTCTCGTGGCGCAGCTTCTGAAGCGCCTCCTGATGCGCGTGCTCCGTCGCGACCCGCTCCTTCTCGAAGTCCGCTAATCGCCGCCGCGCTTCCTCGCCGCCGCGCTCGCTTTCTTCGAGCGATTGCCGCGCGCGGGCCAGATCCTCGATCTGCGCTCGCAACGTCTCTTCGAGCGAACCGATCCGATCCTGGGCCGCGCCGCGGTCATGTTCGCTCCGGGCCAGGGCTTGTTCGATCTCCACGACGCGCGCACGGGTCGTATCCAGAACGAGGTCTTTCTCGGCCAGCATGTCGGTGTGGATCTTCCGCAACGCCGCCAGGGCCTTCTCGTGGCGCACGTGCGCATCGTCCAGGTCCGCGCGAAAGTCGGCTTCCCGTCGCGCGATCCGGGCCTGGCTCTCCTCGCTGGCGGCTTCCAGTCGCGCGGCCACGGCCGCTTCATGCTCGCGCTCCTTTTCCATGAGCGCGCTCTCGAACTTGAGCTCCAGATCGAACGCCGCCGCGGCCTGCTCCTCGCGCATGCGCGCCAGGGACTCTTCTTTCTCGCGCAGCGTTTCGATGCGCGCCGTCTCCAGCTCCTCGATGCGCCGCTCGAGGCCTTCGCGGCGCCGCTGCAACTCGGCGCCGCCGCGCTTCGTCTCTTCGAGCGCCGTCGTGATTTCGGAAAGACGACGCTCGAGATCCTCGCGGGTTGCCTGGTGGGCCGCACGCTCTCGACTGATCTCTCCGTCGGTCTGCTCCCGCAGCTCCTTGATCTCGTCCTCGGCGAGCGCTAGCATCGTTTCGGCGGTCTCGATCCGCGCCTTCTGATCGTCAATACTTCGAGAGAGTCGCTGCTTTTCGAGCTTGCCGGCGAGCACCTGACGCGCCAGATCTTCAAGCCGCTTCCTGGCTTCCGTCAGTCCGCGATCCCGTTCGAAGGCAGATTCCTGGAGCCGCGCCAGCTCTTTGTCCTTGTCCTCGATCTCGTCGCGGAGCAGCATGTTATCGGCGGCGGAAGGCGAGGCGCGCAGGACGCGCCGTGTCGCGTCGAGATCGCGTCGCAGGCGGGCCACCTCCAGGCGCAGGGTCGGAACGTCTTTCGCGACATCCTCGGGAACGGAGATCGGTTCGTCCGCGAGCGACGATGGAGAGGGATGAACCTCGATGTCGGCGAGCAGCGCTTGCACGGCGCTCTCGACCGCCTCCGTGTCTGTCGGCGATTCAT
>JAFGSN010000033.1 GCA_016934575.1 Vicinamibacteria bacterium | reverse complement strand
GTGCGGGAAATCCGCACGCACGGTTTGAAAGGGGGATTCAGGAGCCCGGGCTCGCATGAGCACCGCGCCTGATTTCTACCAATGCATGCGCGGTCCTTCTCAACGGTTGCATGCGGTTCAGACGCCGATCATTCCGCTGGTGGGCGAGTGGATTCGGCAGACGCCGGGCACGATCTCGCTCGGTCAAGGCGTGGTCTCCTACGGCCCGCCCGCCGAAGCGCTCGATGCGATCCCGGCTTTTCTCGCCGATGCGGAGAATCACAAGTACAAACCCGTCGACGGCATTCCCGAGCTGCAAGAGGCGCTCGCCGTCAAGCTGGCCGTGGAAAACGGCGTCATCGTCGGGGAAGAGCGGAGGCTCGTCGTCACCGCCGGCGGCAACATGGCCTTCATGAACGCGGTTCTGGCCGTCACCGATCCCGACGATGAAGTCATTCTGTTGCGCCCTTTCTACTTCAACCATGAAATGGCCGTCGTGATGGCGGGCGCGCGGCCGGTTATCGTGGACACGGACGACGAGTGCCAGCCGCGCCCCGAACTGATCCGCGCGGCGATCACCTCCAGAACGCGCGCGGTCGTGACGATCTCGCCCAATAATCCCGCCGGCGTCGTTTACTCGGAGTCGTTGTTACGAGAGATCAACTCCCTGTGCGGCGAACGCGGTATCTACCACGTTCATGACGAGGCCTACGAGCATTTTCTCTTTGAAGGCGCGCGTCACTATTCTCCGGGCGCCTTTGAGGATGCGTCGGCCCATACGATCTCTCTCTACTCGCTCTCCAAAAGCTACGGATTCGCAAGCTGGCGCATCGGATACATGGTGCTGCCCGAGCGACTGCTGGAATCAGTCAAGAAGATCCAGGACACCTATCTGATCTGCCCACCGGTCGTGTCTCAACACGTCGCGCTCGGCGCGCTACGCGTCGGTTCCGATCACTGCCTTTGCCGTTTGCCGGATCTGGCCGCGCGCCGCATGCAAGTCGCGCGGGCGCTTTCGGGCCTGGGCTCGCTTTGCCGCGCGCCGCGCGCCCTGGGCGCTTTCTATTTCCTGGTCACGGTGCGCACGGCGCTCGATTCCGTCACTCTCGGCGAGCGACTGGTTCGGGAGCACCGCGTGGCCGTCATGCCCGGAAAGGCCTTTGGCATGGAGCGGCCGTGCACGCTGCGCGTTTCATACGGCGCGCTGGATGACGCGATCGTCGCCGAGGCGACCGAACGTCTCGTGCGCGGCCTACGCGCTCTGGCCGAGGAGCATCCGCGATGATCGTCGCCTGCTGCCAGATCGACATCGTCTGGGAGAACAAGCCCGCCAATCATGACCGCGTGCGCGCCCTGATCGACGGCGCGTCGCTGTCAGCCGGCAGTCTCATTCTCCTGCCGGAGATGTTCTCGACCGGTTTCAGCATGGACGTGGCGCGCATCTCGGAAGGATCCGGCGGCGAGAGCGCCGCTTTTCTGTCGGAGCTGGCCCGCACGCGTGAGTGTCACGTACTGGGCGGCGTCGTCGCGCGCGGCGGCGACGGACGGGGACGCAATGAAGCCGTCCTCTTCGATCCGGCCGGGCGCGAGGTCGCGCGCTATGCCAAGCTTCACCCGTTCTCGTTCGGCGGCGAGGAGCGGCATTATGCAGCCGGAGAAAGCGTCGTCACTTTCATGCTGGAGGGCTGGACTGTCGCGCCGTTCATCTGCTACGACCTGCGCTTTCCCGAGGCGTTTCGCGCCGCCGTTCGGCGCAACGTGGAGCTGTTTCTGGTGATCGCCAACTGGCCCGCGTCGCGCCAGACGCATTGGATCACGCTGCTACAGGCGCGCGCCGTCGAAAACCAGGCGTACGTGGCCGGCGTCAACCGATGCGGGCGTGATCCCAGACAATCCTATATGGGCCGTAGTCTGATCATTGATCCGCGCGGCCGGATTCTGGCCGACGGCGGCGGCGCCGAAACGGTGGTCGCCGCCGAGTTGGATCGCGATTCGCTATTGGCCTATCGGCGCGAGTTCCCGGCATTGGCGGACATGCGACCGCATGACGGCAGTGACGTAGCTTGAACCGTCGCGGCTCTTTGTCGACGTCGTCTCAATCTCCAACATGGACGACCGCCCTTCCTGGTTGTCGTACAAGCGGCGCGGCCCCCCGGCGTCAGAGCTGGAAGCGGCCCGTGAAGTGACGAGAACGCTGCCGAACGGCTCTTCAGGCACAAGGTCGTCACGCTCCTGCGCGATCAGGTCCCGCGTACCCCGATATCCCTCGCCTTCTGCTCCTGGACCAACCGGTCGTAGACATCCATGTGTTCCCTGGCCTTCTCGGCGTTTCCGCTCCGCTTGTAGGCGATTGCGAGCTGGTAATGCGCCTTGGACGAGTCCGGCGACTGTTCGACCACCCGGGATAGATGCCGGATCGCCTGGTCGTGGCGACCGGCTCGGTTCGCGAGCATTCCGTATACCAGGTTGGTTTCGACGTGGTCGGAATCGAGCGCCGCCGCCTTCGCGAGCCAGGACTCGCATTGCCGGTCGTCTCCCTTCAGATAAGCGATGTGGGCGAGTTTGGCCATGCAGCGGTCGCAGCGGGGATCGAGGGCCAGCTCCCGCTCCAGATGGACTTGCGCCTCATCGATCCGTTTCTGCTCGAACAACACGGCGCCGAGGTGGTAATTGGCGTACGGCAGGCGGGAAGCCAGATGCAGCGCCTGTTCGAGCTCTTTCTCGGCGGGGCCGAGTTGGCCGGACGAGTACAGCGAGACGCCCAGGCGCAGCCGCGCCTGGGCGTTATTAGGCAAGCGCTTCACGATCTCCTTGTAGGCTTGCGCCGCCAGAGCGTATTCCTTCAGCTCGTGCAGGCAATCGGCGGCCAGGGCCATGAGCGGCGAGTCCAGTGGCGGGAAGCCGTAGCCGTCAGCCTGCGCGAGGAGCCGCAGCGCCTCGGCTTTCTCGCCGAGATGAGCCGTGAGCAGACCCTGGACGAACACGATCTCCGCGAATCGCCGCTGCAATTGCCGGTCCGCGGCCGGAGCCAGTGTCTGGCCGGCAGCGGCACGCACGCTCGCCTGGACCAGCTTCGCGGCTCGGCTCCACTGCGCTTTAGCCTCGGTGAATTGCCGGTAGGCGAGGAGCTGATAGGCGACGTCCAGCGCGAAGCGCTCATCTGCGTCCAACTCCGGCTCAAGCCGGCGGAGGAGCGCCGCGGCCGCGACGGAGTCCTGGGCGGCCAGGTACGAGTCGAGCTGTTTCAGGTGCGCCGCGTGCCGTTCCCGAGGGTTGGCCGCGCCGCGTGCCGGCGCCTGTGCGGCGAAGACCGAGAGGGGCAGGCCGAGCAGGAGGACAGGCACAATCGTCGCGGCCCGGCGCTTCATGGCGCCGTCTCCGTGATGTGAAGAATTTGGTTGATCCCGGGATTCATCGCGCGCTGCACCATCCCACTTGGCCACGCGATCTCGACGCAAGCAATGCTCGTTTCTGCGCCTCGCCCGAAGCGCGCATGCTTGTCGCTTGTCGAATAGATCCCGTTCGCGGCGCGGATGCGGGCGAAGCACGTCACGGCGCCCCTGATTGTACACGGAACGGCTCCTGGCGCTCCACTCCACGCGGAAGAAAAAGGGGGCCAGCGCTCACTAGGAGCGCCGGCCCCGAATACCGACAACGGTCGGTTTACTTCTAGAAGGTCAGCCGGGTGACGAGCTGGAGCGTACGCGCCGGCCGTACGCCGTTGATCGTCCCGAAACCACTCTGCCGGACAAGGTTTCCGCTTGCGTCGTAGGGCAGGTTGGTCACGGTCGAATCGCTGAGGCTCGCGAAGCTCACGCTGCTGTTCACGCCCGAGAACTGGGTATGGTTCAGGGCGTTGAACGCGTCGAGGCGGACCTCCATGCGAACTCGGTTCCCGATCCGGAGCGACTTCGAGAGCGACAGGTCCAGGTTGTTGATCCCGGGAATGTGCACGAAGTACCGTGCCGACTCGTCGCCGAGGCTGCCGATTTGTGGCGGTGCAAAGCAGGCCGTGTTGAGCTGATTGTAGGGGTCGCTGCTCGATCCACTGCCGGGATCGCAGGTGACCACCACCCGGCCGTTGTAGTCCGGCGACCCGGTGAGGGTCTGGTTGTTGACACCAGGGACCGAGAAGTTAACGGCATACGGCGTGCCGCTCATGATGCGGTAGATGCCGGAGATCTGCCAGTCGTTCACCAGCAGGCCGAGTCCGGCGTTTTCGGTGACCTTGGGGGCCTGGTAGACGAAGTTGACGGCGAAGTTGTGGGTCCGGTCGCGGGACGTGTAGGAGTAGTTGATCCGCCGGTTCTCATCCTCGGAGACGTTCGCCCGGATGTCGGAGTAGTCGTCGTCGTTGATGCCGAGCGACTTGCTGTACACGTAGAAGGCCGAGACCATGAACCCGTTGTCGAAGCGGCGATGGATCGAGGTCTGCAGCGAGTTGTAGTTGGAGAAGCCCTTGTAGTCGTAGTTGTGGATGTTGTTGTAGCCCTGGTACGGCCGCATGAAGTCGGTCGACAGGGCGCCTCCAGTGGTCGTGTCCTGGTTCTCGGGCAGCCAGGCCGCTCCCAACGGCACGGCGTTGAGCTGCTCCCGGCTGACAAGGCGATCCGAGTGGGAGCCGACGTAAGCCAAGTCGAAGACGAGGTTCTTCCACAGCTTCTTTTGGAAGCCGACGTTCCAGGCATAGACCCTCGGCGGCGTGAAGTCGTAGGCGGTCGGGCTCATTCCGAGCGTCGTGTCGGGATCGCCGCCCGCCGCGTTGAGCTGGGTGAGGAGGCCGTAATTGAGCTGCGACACCAGCGTCGCAGGGGGGTTGCCGCTCTGGTCGAAGTACAGGTTGCCCATCGGCCGGTCGTAGAAGATCCCGAAGCCGCCGCGAAGGATCGAGGTGGCGTTTCCGGAAAGGTCGAGCACGAAGCCGAAGCGTGGCGAGACCGACAAGGAGCTCCCGCTCTGCATCGTGTCGCTGATGCCCTCGCCGGCGTTGTAGGTGCCGTTGAACCGGTTCGAGCCCGGGGTGAGCCGGCCGATGAACCGCTCCTCGACCGTTTGGCCGGTCGCGGGATCGATCCCCACCCGCTGGCCGTTGACGATCGCCGGGCGGTAGAGGGTCGCGGCGTTGGCGAAGTCGAAGTCCTCGGGGATGAACGTCGAGACCTGCTTCGACTGGTCCCACTGCGGCGTCATGTAGTAGAAGCGGACGCCGTAATCGAGGGTGAGCCGTGACGAGGCCTTCCAGTTGTCTTGGAGGTACCACTCGAAGTTGTCGTAGACCCACTCGGGGAAGGGGAATTTGTTGGCCTGAGTATAAGACGTGAAGGCCCCGACCGCCGCGTTGGCGTAGCTGTACTGGGTGTCATACGGGTTGTTCACGTTGTCCCGGAAGTCGATCTGGCTGTTGAAGGCGGTGAACGCGGTCTGCGGCTTGTAGGAGCTCTGGTAGTAGACGCCGAACTTGGCCGTATGCGGGCCCCAGATCTTGGTCAGGTTGGCCAAGACATCGTAGGTCGTGTTCTCGTTCTGGAACGGCCCGTTGTTGGTCTGGTAGCGGGCGGCGTTCCCAGTGACGTGACCGCCGTTGAAGATCATGTCGGGGATGTAGTCTTGCTGGACGGCGCTCGGGTAGAGCAGCGGCATGTCGCTCAGCCCGGCGGCGTCGCGCCGCAGCTTCGGGTTGGTGATGTCGAAGGTCAGCGAGTTGTGCGCGCTGCCGACGCTCATCTCGAGCGATGTCGTGTTGTTGAGCAGGCCGGTGGCCGAGAGCATCCAGTTGTAGCCCGGGTTGTCGTAGGTGCAACCGGTGTCGTCGACTCCGCCGCCGTTGGTTCCGCCGGTGCTACCCGTGCCGGCCCAGGTGGTGCCGTAAGGCCGCTCCTGGAAGTCCTTGTTCCGCATGTAGCGGCCGACGAAACGCCACCTGTCGGAGGGCTGGAGATCCAGGCGCAGCAGCTCCTCGCGCCGCGGCGCCTCGGTGGGGGCTTGGCTCCTGTAGTTGTTGATGCCGCCTGCCTCCTGGTAGTTGGAATCCGGGAACACGTTGAGGGCGTTGAGCCCTGGCTGGTAGATGCGATCGGGCGGGATCCAGCCCACAACGCCGTTGTGCTGGAAGCAGCCGCGCGTGTCGCTCGCGTTGCACGGGAGGCCGGTCGTCCAGTCGCGGATGTAGGGCCATGGATTGCCGTTGTTGTCGAGGCTCTGTGAGAAGTTGCCTTGCCGTTCCAGTGCGGTCGGCACATGCGTGAGACGTTCGCTTACCGGGTCGGTGCGCTTCTGCCATTCCTGGCTCCAGAAGAAAAACAGCTTCTTCTTGTCGGTGTTGAACGAGCCCGGGATGTAGATCGGGCCGCCGAGCGTGTATCCGTAGTCGTTGCGGGCGGAATCGGCAGGCTCGGCGCCAGCGCGGTTGTTCGTCCAACTATTGGCGTCCCAGCCGGAGCGCCGGCCGTACCAGTAGCCGGATCCGTGGAATTCCTGGGTGCCGCTCTTCGTGACGAACTGGACCTGCGCGCCCGCCGCTCGGCCGTACTCCGCTTGGTAGGAGTTCGTGAGGACCTTGAACTCCGCGATCGCGTCGATGTTGGTCGACACCATGTAGCTGCCGTTGTTGCCGGTGTCGACGTTTGTGATGCCGTCGATGGTCATGTTGTTATGTGTGTGGCGCATCCCGTTGGTGGTGAACTGCTCGGCGCTCGTCGGGTTCTCGGTCCCGTTGTTGGGCACGATACCCGGCACCAGCGTGACGAAACCGAGGAGCGAACGTCCGTTGTTCGCGATGTTCTGGATGGCCTGGCTCTCCAACGTGAACGAGCGCTCGCCGCTCGTCGCCTGGAGCTCGCTCACGCGGTCCGTGACGGTGATCTCCTCGGTGATGTCGCCCACTTCGAGTGAGATGATGCCGGTGAAGAACCGGTCGCTCGCGTTGACTTGAATATTGGTTCGCTCCGCCGTCTTGAAGCCCGGCATGCTGACCTTGAGCGAGTAGGCGTCCGGACGGACGATCGCGAAGGTGAAGCGCCCTTCGTTGTCCGTTGTCTGGGTCATCGTGTTCGCCTGAGTGCGGCTCGTCAGCGTCACCGTCGCACCCGCCAAGACTCCACCTTGGGGATCCTTGACTTGGCCGGACACGGACGCACTGGTCGTCTGAGCCTGAAGATACGTTCCGCCCGTCAGGCAGACGAGCCCCAGCGTGACAGCCGCCCACACCGCCATGCGGTGTTTTGGAATAAAGCTCATGTCACTCTCCTCCTTAATTAGGGTTTACCTCATCTGAGACGACGCGTGGATGAAAAGTCGGTCTTAAGGCACGCGGTCGGGCGATGGCACGGAACCGCGACCACCGTCGACGCTATATAGCGCACCAGCACACCTTCATATTCCACGCTCGGCTACAAGTTACGGGATTATGGCGACCATTTGCGGACCTTCACAACCCACCTGGGTAGGGTTTTAGTGTAGGAGCAGGGTTCATGTCTGGCCCGAAGCACTTGGCTGTTAAAAGCGTAACCAGTTGAAATTATTGGTTTTGCGTAAATGATCTGTTCCGGCTACGGGTTACAGGCCGAGTCACTTGAAGCGTTTACGGTTCGACGAACGCTCTCGGGCCCGCTCTCTGCTACACTACGGCCGCTATGGCCCGCATTCGGGTGATGATCGTCGACGATCACTACCTGATGAGGGTAGGTCTCGCGAATGTGCTCGGCTTCGAGCCGGACATTGAGGTCTGCGCCCAAGCCGAGAGCGGCGACGAGGCCCTCGCGCAGCACCGCCTGCACCGCCCCGACGTGACGCTGATGGACCTGCGGATGGCCGGAACCGACGGACTGGCGACGCTGGTCTTGCTTCGGAGAGAGTGTCCCGGTGCACGAGTGATCATCCTCTCGGACTACACGGGAGTCGATGAAATCCACGCCGCGCTCCAGGGTGGCGCCGCCTCGTACCTGCCGAAGACGGTGGGACAGCCCGAGTTGCTGAAGGCGATCCGGCAGGTCGCGGATGGACGCACGTACGTGCCCCCCGATCTTGCCGTGCGCCTCGCGGAACGTCTGCTCTGCGAGGAGCTGACGTTTCGAGAGCGGCAGGTTCTGGCGCTCGTTGTCGAGGGCGCAAGCAACGCGAACATCGCCCGCAAGCTGGGGATCGCCGACAGTACGGTCAAGAGCCATATCTCAAACATCTTCGAGAAGCTCGGCGTCACGCAGCGCACCGAGGCCGTCGCGGTCGCGATCAAGCGAGGCATCGTCCGCATCGAGTGAGACGGCGGGCGACGCCTGTCGCCATTGAGATGGAACCTTTATCGATCTATTTCGCGATCGAAAACTTGAACACGGTCGCCGTCTTGTACGTCTCGCCCGGCTCAAGCACGGTCGACGGGAAGCTCGGCTGATTGGGCGAGTCGGGGAAGCGTTGTGTTTCGAGGCACAGGCCGTATCGTTGCTTGTAGACCTTGCCGTTCTTGCCGGTGATCGTGCCGTCCAGGAAATTCCCCGAATAGAACTGAACGCCGGGCTCGGTCGTCAGAACCTCCATCACGCGGCCGGTCTTGTGACTCGTGACTTTCGCGGCTGGAGACAGTCTCCCAGGCTCGCCGTTGAGCACCCAGTTATGATCGTAGCCCATCCCGAATTCGATCTGTTCGTCCTTGCTCTGGATGCGCGCGCCGACTTTCGTCGGCTTCGTAAAATCCATCGGCGTGCCCTGGACGCTGCGCAGCTCGCCCGTAGGGATCAGAGTCTTGTCCACCGGAGTGAAACGATCGGCGTGGAGAACGAGCTCGTGATCGAGAACGTCGCCAGCGCCGGCGCCGTCAAGGTTGAAATATCCGTGGTGCGTCAGATTGACGATCGTCGTTTTGTCGGTCGTGGCCTGATAGTCGATCGTCATCTCGTTCTTTTCAGTGAGCGAATAGACGACCTTGGCCGACAGGTTGCCGGGGTATCCCTCTTCTCCATCTCGACTCATGTAGCTCAGCTCGAGGGCGACGCCGCCGCTCACGGGCCTGCCGGACCACACGACTTTGTCGAAGCCCTTGATGCCTCCATGGAGATGGTTTTCTCCGAAGTTGCACGCCAGGGTGTATTTCCGATCGCCTAGGGAGAACTTGCCTCTGGCGATACGGTTGCCGTAACGCCCGACGATGCAGCCGAAAAAGGGATTATTCTCAATATAGCCTTTGAGGTCTGGGTATCCCAGAACCACATCGCCGTAGTTGCCATTGCGATCGGGCGTCTCCAGCGCGACAACGATGCCGCCATATGTCGTGATCTTGGCGACCATGCCGTTGCCGTTCGTCATCGTATAGAGGTCGACTTCCGTTCCGTCCGCTGTCCTCCCGAAGGAGCTTTTAACGATTCCTTGTTTCTTGTCAGCGCTCATGATTCCTCCCAAGACACGTGATAATAGTGCGAGTCTTGGGAAGCTTCAAGACGTGAAGCGTCCATGCATGCCGGCTCCGTCAAGACGCTCCCGGCCAGAACGGGCCTCGTCTTCAGTCGGATCGCGGGGGGCGTGACGCGCGCTGTTGAGATCCGGCAAAAGCTGGGCTATATTCATTAACTTGTGCGGGATGCGCGACAAGGAGGGGTCTCTCCGGGACTGAGGACGGCCGATACGGCGATGAGGCGCGCACCCCGTGCCGCCGGAGCCGGCGGTGCGCGGCTATAAAGAGCCGTAAGAGGCGCCCTGTTGATCGTTATCGGTCCTTTCCATGAATGGCAGCAACGCTCGGGAGAACGTCAACCGTCTTCACGACAAGAAAACCTCCCGTCCCTTCACGTCAACCGGCGCGTAAATAACCGGGAGGCGCCGTCTTTCCTTCGCAAGCCGACTCGGTCCGAGATGCGCGCGACTCTTCCGAACGACGGCCCGATCATGAACTCAAAGGAGAATCCAAGATGACAGAGTACTTTCCAAATGTAAAACCGATCAAATACGAAGGTCCTGACTCGAAGAATCCGTTTGCATTCAAGCATTACGACCCGAAGCAGGTCGTGCTCGGCAAGACCATGGCCGAGCACTTGAGATTCGCGGTCTGCTACTGGCACACGTTCAAAGGCCTGGGCAGCGACCAGTTCGGCGTGGGCACCATCATCCGCAACTATAACGACTCCTCCGACCCGATGAAGGTCGCCGACATGACGCTTCAGGCGGCTTTTGAGTTCTTCACCAAACTGGGCGTGGGCTTCTGGTGCTTCCACGACAGGGACATCGCGCCCGAAGCGGACAACCTCGCGGAGACGAACAAGCGCCTGGACGCAATCGTCGCCAAGGCCAAGAAATTCCAGGCCGACACCGGCGTCAAACTGCTCTGGGGCACGACCAACGCTTTCTCGCATCGCCGTTTCATGGCCGGCGCCGGCACGAATCCTTCGCCGGACGTCTTTGCATACGCGGCCAGCCAGATCAAGAAGGCGATGGAAATCACGAATGAGCTGGGCGGGCAGGGCTACGTCTTCTGGGGCGGCCGTGAAGGCTACGACACGTTGCTCAACACCGACATGGGACGCGAGCTCGACCACCTGGCCTTGCTTCTGCAGATGGCCGTCGACTACAAGAAGAAGATCGGCTTCAAGGGCCAGTTCTACATCGAGCCCAAGCCGAAAGAGCCGACCAAGCATCAGTACGACTTTGACGCCGGCAACTGCATCGCGTTCCTGCAGAAGTACAATCTGGCCCAGAGCTTCAAGCTGAACATCGAGGCCAACCATGCCACGCTGGCGAGCCACGACTTCTGCCACGAGCTCGCCCTGTCCGCAGCCAACGGCATGCTCGGCTCCGTCGACGCCAATCGCGGCGACCTGCTGCTCGGATGGGATACCGACCAGTTCCCCAACAACATCTATGAGACCGCGGAGGCGATGTACATCATTCTCAAAGCCGGCGGATTCACCACTGGAGGCTTGAATTTCGACGCGCACGTCAGGCGCCAGTCGATCGATCCCGAGGATCTGTTCCATGCGCATATCGGCGCCATGGACGTCTTCGCCAGAGGCCTGAAGATCGCGGCCAAGATGATCGAGGACAAGAAGTTCGAAAAGGTCGTCGAGAATCGCTACAAGGGCTGGAGCGGGGACCTCGGCAAGAAGATCGAAAGCAAGCAGGTCGGTTTCGACGAGCTGGAAGCCCACACTCTCAAGAACGGCGAGCCGAAGCTGCAGAGCGGCCAGCAGGAGCTTCTCGAGAATCTGTTCAACAGTTACATCTGAGTCGCGCGGACATAGCGGTACGCGTCACATCACGCCCGGACGATTGCATGTCGTCCGGGCGTTTTTCGTCGCATTGATCTCATGTCGGCGTCTCGAACGCTCCGTCAGGCGCTTGCAGACGATTCGCCGGCGTCACGCAACAACCCGTCGTCATGAGCAGGGCGCTGTGAGGGCCGGCGCCTGCGGTGATTTTCGTACGTGTTTCGTGATCGAGAAGTCGCGGGCGAACGGCAGTTGACGGCATCCACGAACGGGCGTTACTGTATCTTTTAACAAAAGCCGGGTGACATCACATGACGCGCGGTCGGCCATGAGCCAGTTCCGAGTGCCCGCGGACCTATTGTCGGCGGGGTGTGCGCTCATTGCCGCGCCGTCAATCGACGCCAGCGTCTCAAGTCGAGCGCCGTTCTCGCTTCATGCTTTGTTCGTCATCGACAGGCGAGGGAAATGAGGGTGGAGATGAAACCGTGCCATGGATTCGCCGCCGTTCTCGTTGCCTCATGCCTGCTGGCAACGCCGCTTCCTTGTCAGGCGCAGAGCCGCCGCCTGCGATTCGATCATCTGAGCGTCGACCATGGCCTCTCCCACGTCTGGGTCCAGGCCGTCTTGAAAGACAGTCACGGATTCCTCTGGTTCGGAACACAAGACGGTTTGAACCGCTACGACGGCGGCGGCATGAGAGTCTACCGGCATGATCCGCTGAATCCGGACGGCCTGCCTTCCAAGACCGCCGCGGTGCTCTTCGAGGACAGCAAGAAACGACTCTGGATCGGATCAGGGTGGGGAAAGGGAGGCGTGGCTCTCTACGATCGCGAGTACGACCGCTTCAAGACGTTCCTGCCGAATCCCGACAAGCCGTCGGGCAATGAAGTGCGGGCCGTGATCGAGGACCGTCAAGGCATGCTTTGGCTCGGGACGGATAACGGCATCGCGCGCCTCGATCCGGATACGGGCGCCGTCGAGCGTTTTCCGCTGGTCGGCGACGACAACGCAACCTCCGACGCGTGGATCCTCGCCTTGTTCGAAGACCGTCAGAATCGTCTGTGGGCCGGCAGCAACGCCGGGCTATTGCAGTTTGATCGCAGGCGCGGCGAGTATTCGCGATGGCCGGCGTCGAGCGACAACACGATCGGACTGGATCGTCTGCAAATCGAGGATTTCCATGAGGACGAGGACGGCGCGCTTTGGGTGGCGACCTTGGACGGCGGCCTTTTTCGCGTGGTTGCGAGCGCCGGACGCGTGACGCGCTTCATGCCTGACGCGCGCGATCCGGCGAGCATTGGCACCGAACGCGTGCGCCGCATCGTGCCGGAGGGAAAGGACAGACTCTACATCGGAACGGAGAACGGCGGACTCGACATCCTCGACCTGCGAACGCGCAAGTTCTCTCACGAAAGCGTCGATCCCGAGGACGAGACGAGCCTCAACTCCGCTTCGATCTGGAGCATGCACCTCGACGACCAAGGCATTCTCTGGATCGGCACATACAACGGCGGCGTGAACTTCGTCTCGCCGCTGAGCCAGAGGTTTCAACACATCAAGGCGCGCCGAGACGGGCTGAGCGATTCGCACGTCATCGCCGTTCTGGAAGATCATGCCGGCGACTTGTGGATCGGCACGGACGGCGGAGGCTTGAACAAGCTGGATCGCAGAACCGGGAAGTACGCCCGCTTCCGCCACGATCCCAGTGACACGACGACGATTGGCTCGAATGCGGTGGGCGCCTTGCTGGAAGACGGCCGGCATAACATCTGGGTCGGCGGCTGGGGCGGCGGGCTTGGCCTGCTGGACAAGGTCACGGGCCGGATCACTCGGTTTCGTCACGACCCGAAGAATCCAAAATCCCTGGTGAACGACAACGTCTGGCGCATTCTGGAGCTGCGCACGGGCGAGTTGCTGATCGTGACGCACGCCGGCGCCGACCTCTTCGATCGCGGAACGCGGGTCTTCACGCGTCTCACGGATCTTTATCCGGGGGCCGGCGAGGGTTCGCTTTTCAGCGCGGCCGAAGACGGGCAGGGAAACATCTGGCTCGTGGGCAACGTCTTCGCTGGACAGGTCCGTCGCGGAACGGGGGAGGTCGTCCGCTATCGTCATAAGCCCGAGAATCCGAGCAGCCTGGGATCCGGCTGGGTTCAGGCAGTACGAGTCGACAGCGCCGGGAACGCGTGGCTCGGAGCCGAAGGAGGATTGACCTGCATTGCCGCCGGCACGAGAGAAATGCGGCGCTATACGACGAAGGACGGCCTGCCGAACAACACGATCATGAGCATTGCCGAGGATGCCTCGGGCAACCTTTGGCTGGGGACGAATTATGGTCTCAGCAAGTTCGAGAACGCCGTTCGTATTCCCGACAAACCCACGTTCGTCAATTTCGACGTCCACGACGGCCTGCAAGGTTATGAGTTTGCGCGCAACGCCGCATGTCGCGGCAGAACCGGCGAACTGTTCTTCGGCGGGTCGCGTGGTTTGAGCCGGTTCGATCCCGCGCGCATCCGGCAAAACGCATACAAGCCGCCAGTCGTCCTGACCGATTTCAGGATTTTCAACAAACCCGTGGAGATCGGCGCGCCGGACTCGCCGTTGACGAAGGTTATCACGCAGATGGAGGAGATGAAGCTTTCTTACAAGCACTCCGTGATCACGTTCGAGTTCGCGGCGCTCAATTTCATCCTTCCACAGAAAAATCGGTATGCATATCGTCTGGAAGGTTTCGAGGAAAATTGGAACGACGTGGGTTCGCAGCGCACCGCCACGTACACCAACCTGTCGAAAGGTCGCTACAAGTTCAGGGTGCGCGCCTGGAACAATGACGGCGTCTTGAGCGACAAGGAGGCGACGCTCGGAATCCGAGTCACGCCGCATTTCCTGCAAGCGACGTGGTTCCACGTCCTTGGCGCCTTGGCCCTGATCGTAGCGGTCGTTTGGTTCATTCGCCGGCGTGCTCGCACCAGTGAAGCGCGTGAGCGGGAGCTGGCGTTCAAGGTGGAGGAGCGAACGAAGGACCTCCAGACGGAGCGGGATCTGCTCGGCTCTCTCATGGACAATATTCCGGACCACATCTACTTCAAGGACGGGGAAAGGCGCTATATACGCATCAACAAGGCGTGCGCCGAGGGTCTGGGCCTTGCGCGCCCCCAAGACGCCATCGGCAAGACCGACGCCGACCTTCATGCCGGAGCGTTCGCCGAAGCGTCACGCGACGACGAGGAACGGATCATACAGTCGGCCGCGCCGCTCGTCGGCAAGACGGAGCGCGACGAGCGCAACGGCAGGTGGTATCTGGCCACGAAGGTCCCGATCCGCGACTTCTCGGGCGTCGTGACCGGTATCGTGGGCATCTCGAAGGACATCACCGAACGCCGCGAAGCCGAGGAACGTCTCCGGGAAGACCTGGAGACATTCCGGACGTTCGTAACCGAAGTGGCGGCGGGCGACCTGACGCGGCGCGGCCATGCCGGCGACGAGACGTTGGCCCAGATCGCCCAACTGGTGAATCGGATGTTGGAAAGCTTCAAGGCGATGCTTACGGAGGTTCGCGACGCCGCCTTCTCGGTCTCGACCGCGTCCTCCGAGATTCTCGCGACGTCGTCTCAAATCTCGAAAGCGGCTCAGCACGGCCGGGACCAGGTGTACAGCACGACGAGCGCGGTCGAGGAGATGGCCGCTTCGATGCGCCAGATCGCAACGAGCGCCGAGTCGTCGGCCGACGCGGCGCACCAGGTCATGGAACGTCTGACGGCGAGCGACATGGACGTCGACGTGGCGGTGCAGGGGATGCGGGAGATCGACACGGCGGTGCTGGGCACGGCCGAGAAGATGCGGCTCTTCGGCGAGCGGAGTCAGGAAATCTTCGCGATCATCGACCTGATCGAGGACATCGCCGGACGGTCGGAGCTTCTGTCGCTGAACGCGTCGATCGAGGCGGCGCATGCGGGGGACCTGGGCCGCGGCTTCGCCGTGGTCGCGGAAGAGATGCGCCATCTGGCGGAACGTTCGAAGGAGGCGACGAAGCGGGTGACGGATATCGTCAAGGGCATGAACTCGGAGACGAGCAACGTGCTCGCGGCCATGGAAAACAGCCTGCTGCTGGTGAAGAAGGGCCTGAGTCTTTCGGAGCATGCGCGGCTGGGGCTGCACGAGATCTCGGTCCTAGTGGAGCGTGCCGCCTCGCTTGCCGGCCAGATCTCGAACGCGGCGAGCGAGCAGACGACCTCGAGCCAGACCGTGTCCGACGCGATGCAGGCGATCATGAACGTCACGGAGGAGTCGACGGCCGCGGCCGCGGAGACGAACAAGGCCGTTCAGGACCTCGTCGCGCTTTCCGAGGCGCTGACCCAGGCCATCGCGCGCTTCAAGATCGAGACTCCGGAAGCTTTCATTCCGGACATCGGATCGGACGCCGAGAACGCGTCAACCGTCTTGAGCAGGCTCGCCAGACGAATCGGCGACATCAAAGGCAAGCTCGACGCGCAAGGCTTGACGAGCGCGGCGCATTCAGCCGAAGACGTGAAGGCTCTTTCGTTCGACCTGGGACGGCTGCTCGCGCGACTCCAGGCGGCAAAGAAGCCCTGATCCGACGCAAAGCCGGCCGCGTTGCCCTGGTTGCCGCGCACTGGAACGCTTCATCATGCGGGCGCTTGCATCGAACAGCCAGGTCTCGAGTCAACAATGGCGCAAGTCGTCGAAAACACGCCATTCACTCTCTGCAATCACCCGGGCCTGATCCGGCGATTCATGACTTTAATGCCGGCGTTCTACGAAAGCGCCCAGACGTGCAGCGCGCTCGGTCCGTGCACGCCCAGCGTCACGGTCAGCTCGATGTCGGCGGTGCGGCTGGGGCCGCTGATCAGAATCAAGCAAGAATGATTCTTTGCTTCGGCGAAAACCTGGTGGAGATCGGCTCGCAACGCGCCGCCGTCCAGGATCGCGAGGTGGATGCGCGGAAGCAGAGAGACGGCGCGGGGCTTGTCCGGAGAGGAGAGCAGGCACAGAGTCCCGGTCTCGGGCAGCGCGAAATCGACCTCGGTCACGCCCAGGTCGCACCCGGCCAGATCATTCTTGTCGGCGCGCGGAGAGACGATTTCGACGCCGTGCTGGCGCAGGCGATCCTCGATACGCAGCGCCTGTAATCTTGGCGTTGGCCAGAGCGAAGCGCGGCGAACGCCCTGTTCCGCGACGAGCCGCTTGAGCGCGCCGCCGATCGCGTAAGCGTCGAGGCGTTCGGCGACGCCGCAAAGGGCGTCGATCTCCGTGAGCAGGCGATCCATCTCCGCCGCGTGGTCTCCGGCGGTTCGCGGCGCAACGATCGGCGGGCGGATCGCGAGGGGCGAGCGAGCGTCACGGCCCAGCGCGCGGCGGACGGCGTCGATGAAGGGATTGACGGACTCGCTCATCGTCGCGCTCGCTTTTTCAGGCGCGAAGCCCACCACTGGCGAAAGCCGCCCAGGAACGCAGGGAAGGGACGAACGCGGGTCCAACGGTCGAGCGGCGGGGGCAGCGCCCGAATCCATCCGTCTCGCACGATGGGCGCGGCGAGATTCGGCATGATCCGCGCCGCCAAACGATAGATCCATCCAACTCCCAGAGACACGCGCCCGAGCTTGGCGCTCCATCTCAAGAGACGCGGCGCGCTCGGCTTTGTGGACGCGTCTCCCTCCGCGACGCGCCGGCGTAGATGGAGCAGGATCTTCGTGACGGGGACCTTGACCGGGCAGACGTCGTCGCAGGCGCCGCACAGCGACGAAGCATAAGGCAGCTCGCGCGCGGCGGCCGTTCCCAAAATCTGTGGCGTGAAGATCGCGCCGATCGGACCGGAGATGAACCAGCCGTAGGCGAAGCCCCCGACATGTTTGTACACGGGGCAGACGTTCAGGCAACAACCGCAGCGGATGCACTTGAG
This sequence comes from Vicinamibacteria bacterium, assembly GCA_016934575.1. Lineage (GTDB taxonomy): Bacteria > Acidobacteriota > Vicinamibacteria > Fen-336 > Fen-336 > JAFGSN01. The sequence goes on along the minus strand of JAFGSN010000033.1, from coordinate 909 downwards.
CGTCTCGCGCGCGGCCGGATCCTGGAGAATGCGACTGCGGCCGTTGTCGAGCAGCACCAGGTGCAGCTCCTTGGGTCCGCCCTCGCTTTCCGAGCGCCGCGGTCCGGTGATGAACGAGGCGTAGGTGGAGAGCTTCTGGCCCGTGGCGGATCGCGCCAGCAGCTTGAGCATCACCGTCAAGCTTTCCCAGTCGGGAACGACCTTGTCGATGCCGGCGACGGCCACGTGGAGATCGGGCAACGTGGCGCACATCCGGCCGTTGCCCTCATTTGTGACGATGACGAGCGTCCCGGTCTCGGCGACGAGGAAGTTGGCGCCAGAAACGCCCATTCCGGCCGTGAGAAAACGTTCGCGTAAGGCCGCACGGGCGACGGCTGTCAACTGAACGGGATCGGCGGGCGCTTCCGCTCCCAGATGGTCGCGGAACAGATCGGCGATTTCTTCCTTCTTCAGGTGCACGGCGGGAACGATGATGTGCGACGGGCCGGTTCCCGCGAGTTGAATGATGAATTCGCCCAGATCGGTTTCGTATGTCCGAATGCCCGCTTGCTCGAGCGCGTGATTCAGCCCGATCTCCTCGGTCGCCATCGATTTGACCTTGACGGCGGACGTGACGCCGTGACGGCGGGCGAGGTCGAGAACGACGGCGCGCGCCGATGCGGCGTCACGCGCCCAGTGCACGTGACCGCCTGCTTCCAGGATTCTCTGTTCCAGCCGTTCGAGATAGACGTCCAGATGCGTGAGCGTGTGAAGGCGGATTTCGGACGCGGCCTGCCGCAGCTCTTCCCATCGCGGCATCTCGGCAACGCGCAACTCGCGGCTCTCCTGGAAACGGCGCGTCGCCTGCTGGACGGCCGCGGGAATCGTCTTCGGCACACGGCGCGCGTAATCGCCGAAGGAGACGTATTC
>JAFGSN010000182.1 GCA_016934575.1 Vicinamibacteria bacterium | reverse complement strand
TGGTGGCGCGATGCTCGCCTCCGCCTCGTCACGTGAGCCAACCGTGGCAGTGTTAGTGGAATTCCGGTCCGTGGAAAATCAGGCTAGCGGACATAACGAATGGACTTCCGCATCTCCGACACATTTACGGACAGCCTGACTCGCCTGACAAATGAAGAGCAGAAGGTCGTGAAGACCACGGCCTTCGATCTTCGGATGAATCCGGCGACGCCGGGGATGCAGTTCCACAAGCACGAGAGGTCCGAACGCGAAACGGTCGCGCATTGGCTCACAGATCGTGTATCCGACGGTGTTGCGCCACACGAGCTGGCGATCTTCGTGCGCTCTCAATCTGAGATGGCGCGGGCTCGAGCCGCGGTCACGGAGGCCGGGCTGGCCTACAAGGAACTCTACGAGAGAGCGGACACGTGTCCATCGCCACAATGCATCTCGCCAAAGGCATCGAGTTCCGCGCGGTTGCCGTCATGGGGTGCGACGACGAGGTCATCCCCCTGAAGGCACGCATCGAGTCGGTCACGGACGACTCGGACCTCGAGGAAGTCTATGGCACCGAACGGCATCTTCTTTACGTAGCCTGCACGCGAGCGCGGGACTTCTTGCTCATCACGGCAGCGGACCCTGCGTCGGAGCTCCTTGATGATCTTGAAATGTAATCGGGAAATCGTTTTGCGCGAGCCCTGACGCCACCTCGGGCCGGAGCCGTCGCCGTGCGGTAAGCATATAACCATGCCCAAGAAGCAAAGCGTCCAGAAACCTCGGATACAAACTCGTCCCGCGGACTGGCGCAGTATGATGTTTCAGGTCAGAATGAAAACGTGATTGAAACGATTCCTCTTATCTCTTTGCGCGATTCCCGCTCGATGATTCGACGCTCGCACTCGCCGGCGCTCTTCCTCCTCCTGGCGTCGCTCCTGGCGTCGCTCGCCGCCGCCGCGAGATTGCAGGCGACCGATCTGATGCCGCTGGAAAGCGTCCGTCCCGGCATGATCGGCGTCGGGCGAACCGTCTTCGAAGGCAGCCGCGTCGACGAGTTCCAGGTCCATATTCTGGGAGTTCTGCCCAACGTCGGACCGAAACAGAGCGTAATCCTCGCCAGACTCGAGGGCGGGCCGCTGGCGCACACTGGCGTGATCTCGGGCATGAGCGGCAGCCCGGTTCTCGTGAGCGGCAGGCTCGTCGGCGCCGTGGCCTACAGTTTTCCTTTCGCGAAAGACACGATCGCCGGCATCACGCCGATCGAGGAAATGATCGATCCCGCGCGCGGAAACGTTCCGAGCGGAACCCCGGCGCGCGCTTCGCTTCCTTATGGTCCCGATGGTCCTCTGCGAGCTCTGGACTTCACGAAACTGTCCCTGGAGCTGACGCGGCGCGCGCCGTCCCACGCCTCCGCTCTCGACCTTTCAGGCGCGTTGATTCCAGATGCACGCGGATTCAAGTCCCTGTCTCCGCCCCTCGTCTTTACGGGTTTCGATGCCCGTGCTTACGACTGGGCGCGAATGGTCTTCTCCGGGCTCGGGTTTCTTCCCGTCCTGGGCAGCGGCGCGTCCGCCGGCGAGACGCTGCCTAACCTCGAACCCGGCGGCGCCGTCGGCTTCTCGCTGGTGGAAGGCGATCTCGACCTCACGGTGACGGGAACGATCACTCATATCGACGGCGAAAATCTGTATGCGTTCGGCCACTCGTTCTACAACCTCGGTCCGACGCAGTTCCCCATGAAGAAGGCGTACGTATATTCCGTCGTTCCGAGTTTCCAGCAATCCTGGAAAATCAGCGCGGTCGGCGATCTCGTGGGCACTTTCGAGCAAGATCGGTCGGCCGTCGTCGTCGGCAGGCTCGGTAAAACTCCGCGCATGATCCCCATCGACGTCCGTTTCAAGACCAGCGGCGGCCAGGATCGCCTCTATTCTTTTCGCATCGTCGAGGACGATCTGCTCAGCCCGCTGCTCGCTTACGTGTCGCTGCGCTCGGTGCTGCAGGCAAACGAGCGATCTCTCGGCGTCTCCACCATGCGCGTCACCGCCCGTCTCACGCTCGACGACGACCGCAAGGTCTTCGTCGACGACATGATCGCCGCCAATGGAGCGGCGGAAGAGGCGGCGGCGCTCGTGGCCACCCCCATGGCTTACATCCTTTCCAATGAATTCGAGCGCGCGCGAGCCGCGCGGATCGACGTCCAGGCGGAAGCCGAGGAGACTCTGCGAACGGCGCATATCGAGCGCGTCTGGCTCGACTCCGGCGGTCCTATACGGGCCGGCGAACGGCGCACGCTTCGGATCCGCCTTCGCGCCTTTCGCGGAGACGCCATCGTCGAAACCGTTCCTCTCGATCTGCCTCCGAGTCTGCGTCCCGGCCTCCACGCGCTTCACGTGATGGACGCCGAATCCCTCACGCGCTACGAGCGGGCGGAGCTGCGCCGCGCTTTCGTTCCCCGCAGCCTGGAGCAGATCATCCGCGCCATCAACGGCATCCGCCGCAACAACCGGCTTCATGTTCGTCTGATTCATTCTTCTGCGGGCGCCGTCATCGCGGGCGAACCGATGCCGTCCCTGCCTCCATCCATCATCGAGGTGCTGCGCGGTCCGACGAACGGAAGCGACGTCGTACCTTTACGAAGCGCCGCCGTCTGGTCTCACGACCTTCCGACGTCCTACGTCACCCGCGGCTCGCAAACGCTGTGGCTCACCATCGAGCAATAAGGAAGCGCATGAAACCGATCAGTCCGTTGACCGCATTCGTGTTTCTCACTTGTTCCGTCCTTGATGCGGGGCCGCCCCAATTCTGGCGCATCGAAAAAGCGCGGGATCTTCTCGATGGAGAAACCGCTTCCCTGGCGATCGACTCACGCGGCTTCCTGGAGCTCGGGCCGTCGGTTCGACCGCTGGCCGCGCTTGACGCGGCGCACCTCTGGGCCGTGGCGGGATCGAGCGACGACCTGTTCGTCGGAAGCGGGGACGACGGCAGGGTTTTCCGCGTTCGCGGCGGAGAGCTGAGCACGTTTTTCGACGCCTCGGAGATCGAAACCTACGCGCTCGCCGTCGATCGCGACAACCGGATCCATGCGGGCGCCTCGCCGGATGGCAAGGTTTATCGATTCAATGACGACGGCAAGAGCGAGGTTTTCTACGATCCCGAGGATCGATACATCTGGGCGCTCTGCTTCGACGCCCGCGGCCGGTTATGGATCGCGACCGGGCTGCCCGGCCGGCTGCACCGCGTGGATGGCGACGGCAAAGGCGTCGTGGCTTTTACCTCCCCGGCCGCGCACGTGACCGCCCTGGCATGCGCCGCTGACGGCTCGGTTTACGCCGGCACCGCGCCGGACGGCGTCGTCTATCGTCTCGATGCCGATGAACGCGTCTCGGTTTTGTACGACTCGGACTACGAGGAGATCAAAGCGCTCCAGCCGCACGGCGCCGACGTGTACGCCGCGGTCGTTCATCAATCGCAAAAAGAAGCCGCCGCCGTCAAACCAACCCCGCCCGCGACGCCACAGCCGAGCGCGAGCCCCGAGGGACAGGTGATCGTCACCGAGTCCTTCACGATCGTCACTCCCGCATCGGGCGCGGCTCAGGGCGCGCCGGCCGTGACTCCGGGCGCGCCGGCGTTCAAGGGCGCCGTGTTGAAGATCAACGTGTCGGGCGACGTCGATACGCTCTGGAGATCCGCCGAAGAAACGCCTCAAGCCCTCGCCATGATCGAAGACGGCCTCGTGGCCGGCACGGGGCCGAAAGGGCGTCTCTATCGCATCGGCGACGATCGATCCTGGTCGATGATCGGCCGTCTTCCCGCGGAACACGTCACCGGCCTGCTGTCGCTAGCAAATGGACGCCGGCTGATCGCCGCCACGTCGAATCCATCCAGGATCTTCTCGATAACGCGCGAATCATCGACGGAAGGATCCTTTGTCTCACAGGTGCAGGACGCCCAGACGCCCGCGCTCTGGGGCCATATCTCCTGGGACGATGCGCTTCCGATGAACACGGCCGTCGCGATCACGACACGCAGCGGCAACACCTCTCAGCCCGATGGCACATGGTCGGCATGGTCGTCGCCATACGCCCGTTCCGAAGGAGACAAGATCACGAGCCCCGCCGGCCGGTATCTCCAGATTCGGGCCAGGCTGACCGGTTCTGAATCCGCTCGGCCCCGTCTCCACGGCCTGAGCGTCGCATATCTGCCGCGCAATCACCGGCCGGAGATCTTCAATCTGGAAGCGCATCCGCCCGGCGTCGTTTTCCAAAAAATGCTCTCGGTGACGGACGATATCGAGATCCTCGGCCTGGATTCTTTGCCCTCTTACAATGAGAGTCCGCTTGCGGACGCACCGATGACGATGGCGCAGGCCGGCGTCTTCAGCCGCCGATTCTTCCGCCGCGGGCTGCGAACGTTCACGTGGCAAGCGACGGATCCCAATGGAGACGCGCTGACCTATGACGTGGAGTATCGTCCCGTCGGTGAATCGCGATATCGCACGCTCCGCCAGGGTCTCACCGAGCCTGTCTGGACCTGGGACACGTCCTCGGCGCCCAACGGGCGCTACGTCCTGCGCGTCATCGCTCATGATTGGCCAAGCAATCCTGAATCCTTTGCCCTGAGCTGCAAGATGGAGAGCGTCTCGTTCATCGTCGACAACGAGCCGCCGCACGTCAAGGCGATCGTCGCCCAACGACCGCAAAATCGGATCCGTATCGTGGCGCGCGACGAGGACAGCGTGCTCGCGAAAGCGGAATACTCCGTGAACGGCGGCGAGTGGCGCGAGATCTATCCGAGCGACAACATCAACGACGAGCGCGAGGAGACCTACGATTTCGCTCCGACCGGGCTGGCGAACGACACGCCGAACGTGATCGTCGTGCGCGTCACCGACCTGCTCGGCAACGCTTCGTCGGCGCGAGTCGACATGCCGCTCGCCGAGTGACTCCCCGCGGCCGATGAGAGAGACGCCCCGCTGGCGCGCGCTCGTCGTCCGTGCCGGCGCTCTCGGCGATCTGCTCATGCTGCGCGGAGCGATCGCTTCCCTCAAGCGCGCGGGCTATTCCGTTTCCTTGCTCGCTCCCGCCCGGCACGCGCAAGCGCTCGCCGGAGACGGCGATGGGGACGTCGACCAGGTTCTCGACTGGGAGGGGGCCGAGACGGCCAGCCTGCTCGCGCGAAACGAGGCGCCAGCGGACGGGCTTGGAGCCTGTCTGTCGAGCTGCGACTGCGCCCTCGTCTACAGCCGGCAAGCTTCGCTGATCAGCGTGATCGAAAAGCGCGTGCCGCGTGTTCTTGCGCGCGACCCGAGTCCACCGCCGGGACGGCGCGCGTTCGATTGGTATGCTGAAGTCGTGCGTTGTCTCGGCCTGTCGCCTGTCGTTCCGAAATCCTGTCTGGCAAATCGCCGCGAGCGCGCGCTGATCCGTGCTTTCACGCGGCGCCTGCCGGCCGGTTTCCTTGCCATGCACCCCGGCAGCGGCTCGGAACGCAAGAACTGGCCCGTCGAGCGGTTCGCGCGACTCGCCGCATCGGCCGGCAACGGCCGGCCTTGGCTTCTCGTCGAAGGCCCCGCGGAACACGGCCGGTTTTCCGCGTTGTCCGCGGAATCCAACGTCATCATCGCGAACGAGCTGCCGTTGCGCGTTCTCGGCGCGCTCCTCGGGGAATCGGGCGTTTACGTCGGCAACGATTCGGGCGTGACACACCTCGCGGCGGCCTGGGGCGCGACGACGGTGGCGCTCTTCGGTCCCACGGACTCCGCCATGTTCGCCCCTGTCGGCGAGAACGTGACCGTCGTGAACGCGCCGGAAAACGACATGCGCAGGCTCGATCCGTCCGTCGTGATCACAGCGACGATTCACGCGCGCCGGAGTAAAAAACCGCGGACGGGTCAGGTCAGCGACGCGCGAACTTCCACTCGACTGATCAGTCGGTAAAGGCTGACGGCGACCGGCCGTCCTCGGAACCGGGCCGGCTCGAACCGCTCCTGGCGCAGGATCTTCACAAGCGCAGCGGTGCGTATCGAATCGCCGCTCAACACGGTCACGTTCGACACCGAGCCGTCCCGGGCGACGACGGTCTCTAGAAACAGCGATTCTTCGTCTTTCGCGGCCCACAGATCGCCGTCGAGATCCACGCTCTTACGCAAGCGGGGCGATGTGACGCTTTTCGACATAAACAGCGGATTTGCCTCGGTGCCCGACGGCGCGACGACCCAGGGCGTCGATGGTCCCGCCATCATGACCGCTTGCCGCGGCTCTCCGTCGAGCGCCAGCACTCCCGCGAGAATCGACAAAAGGATCAGCGCCGCGGGCACCAGGCTGGGATAGATCAGCGGTCGAGCCTTCCAGGCCGGACGAAACAACAGCGCTAGTCCGGGCCCGCGGTTCTCCACTTCAAGTCGGTTGAGCACCGCGGCCGCGATGCTTTCCCGGGAGACGAGACGAGGCGCGGCGCGCAGCGCGGCGAGAGCCTCCTGCAAGTCGCGATGCCTGCGCGCGCAGTCCGCGCAGGCCTCAAGGTGGGAACGCACCGCTTGCGTCTCGCTTGGCGACGTCCCCCCGTCCATGTAATCCGACAAACGCGCTTGCGCCGTCCGGCATTTCATCTTCCGTCTCCTTCACGCGGATAAGGCAGCAACTCGCGACGCAGGCATTCGCGCGCCCGCGCAAGCCGGCTTTTCACGGTGCCCCGCGGCAGGCGCAGCGTCCGGGCGATTTCCTCGCATGACAACTCCTCGATTTCCCGGAGCAGGAGAACGACTCGATGCTCGAACGACAGCCTTTCCAGCGCCGACCGTACCAGTCTCTCCTTCTCGTGCCTTTCGCAGCACTCGAGCGGGCTCGGCGCCGCGGATCCAGAGCTGCTCAGGCGCACCTCGTCCGTCCCCGTCAGGTCCTCCAGGGCGCACGAACGCCCTCGATGTCGCCGGCGCCAGAAACGCCGGCGGTTATGGCACTGATTGACGACGATGCGATAGATCCAGGTCCGCAGGCTGCTTCGGCCCTGGAATCGATCGAGCGTGCGATAGACTTGGAGGAACACCTCCTGCGAGACGTCTCGCGCCTCCTCCGCGTCGCCAAGAAGCCGCGCGGCCAGGTTAAAGACCATGCCCTCGTGAAGAGAGACCAGCCGGGAGAACGCCTGCGCGTCTCCCAGGCGGCAGGATTCGACGAGGCCGGCTTCCGCGCTCGAGCGGCCACAGTCGACAAGCGCCATTTCGGCGACGGCCATGGTCATATCCGACCTCACGGCTTCCTCTGACTTGGACACCGGAGACCTCTCTGCGGATCCCTGCATCACGCACGACACCATGGGTATTTTACTCCCGGCGCGTCATGTTGGCTCCGAACGCATAAGACGACGTCGGCCGATGTGAATCAACCGCTTGTCGCCTATAATCCCACGAGACGTCGACTCATGCGGAACGACGCCCGATCAGGCGCAGGTCGTTGATCTCCAAGGTAAAAGTGACGCCAAAACAAACGCCGACGCACGCCCCGACCGGCAAAAAATCGCCCCTCACATGGGTTTCATCGACCTATTTCGCAGAGGGGTTGCCGCTCATGATCGTGCGCAAGTTGTCGACGGTCTTCTTCACCGATATCGGCGTGGACCTGAGAACGATCGGCTACCTGAATTTCCTCGGCAATGCCTGGAATCTCAAGTTTCTCTGGGCCCCGCTTCTCGATATCGTCGGCACGAAGAGGCGTTGGCTGATCGCGATGCAGACCCTGGTCGGCCTTCTCACGCTGATCGTCATGTTCGGCGCGATGCGGCTTTCCGCATATCAGACGAGCTTCGGCCTTGAACGCCTCGTGGTCTCGCTCGCGCTGGTTTTTCTCGTCATGGCTTTCGTCTCGGCCACGAACGACGTCGCCATCGACGCCTACTTCATGGAGGGCATCAAGGATCCACGCGAACAGGCGGGATATTCCGGGCATCGCGTGATGGCCTACCGCGTCGCCATCGTATACGCCAACTTTTTCCTCGTCGCCCTGGCGGCGTTGTTTTCGGACAAGGCCGTGGGATGGACGATCTCCTTCGGCGCGGCCGCGCTCACGATGCTGGCGCTGGCTTCCGGTCACGCTCTGCTGCTGCCCCGCTACGAGATCGCCAAGACGCGACCTCCCGTTGCGGAGATCCTGCGCGGATTCATCCGCGCGTTCACGACATATCTCAAGCAGCCGCGCGTGGGAGTCGTGCTCGTCTTCATCGTCACTTACAAGGCGGACGAGCTGTTGTTTTCGATGAACACTCCCTTCCTGATGCGGGAGCTGAACGTCACCAAGAGTCAGCTCGCTTGGCTGGCCGGGATCGTCGGAGCGGCGACGACCGTTTTCGGGGCGATGCTCGCCGCGTGGTGGATCAAGCGCCATGGATTCCGAAAATCCATCTGGCCTTTGACGCTGCTGATGAACCTGAGCATCTGGGCCTATGTCTGGCTCGCGTACGTGAAACCGGACGGACGAGTCGCGTCCGACCTGCTCATCATCGCCGCCGTTTACGGCTACGAGCACGTCGCGGCCGGGCTTGGCAACACGGCATTGATCGTGTTTCTACTACGCACTTGCCGCCCCGAGTTCAAGGCGGCGCACTTCGCCATTGGCACCGCGCTCATGTCCATTCCGGCGAACGTGCTCGGAGGCTTCGGAGGCCGTATCGTCGAAAGTGTCGGCTGGGTCAGCTTCTTCTCCATCGCTTTCGCCGCGACGCTTCCGGCCATGCTGATGATTTTCTGGCTGCCCTACAAGGATGAATCCGCGAGTCCGCCGGCGGCCGGCGCGCAATGATTCCGAGCATGAAAAAACGACCGGCGCGGCGCCAAACGCCGATACGCCGTATTCGAGAAAGGAGCTGTCTTACGAATGACTGCACGGACTTCGCGATCTCATGCCGCCGCGACCGGACCGCGGCCGGTTCATCATGACTCATGACGCCGTCATGCCACATAGAACGCGCCGCGACAGCTCCACTCCGCCGACATGGGCGCTTGTCCTGGTGGGCGTTGGATTCTTCCTGAGCGGCGCCTCGGCGCTCGTCTATCAAGTCGGTTGGCAGCGTATCCTGGCGCTGCACAGCGGCGTCGGCATTTACTCCATTGCCATCATCGTCAGCGCATTCATGGCCGGCATGGGCCTGGGCAGTTCCCTGGGCGGCGTCGCGAGCGCGCGCTTCTCGCCTCGCCAGGCGTTGTTGCTGTTCGCCGTGATCGAGCTTGCGATCGCCGCCTTCGGCGTGCTCAGCCCAGTCGTTTTCTACGATCTGCTCTACCTGCGAGCGGCATGGTTGTACGGTTCATTGTGGCGCGCCGGGTTGCTGCACTTCGCGAGTCTGATCGTGCCCACCACGCTCATGGGCATGTCGCTTCCGTTTCTCGTGCGCGCCGCGGTGGGCGACGCGGCCACGGCCGGTCGTGTCGTGGGACTGCTTTACGGCATCAACGTTCTCGGCGCCAGTCTCGGCGCCCTGGCCGCTCCCTGGCTGCTGATACGTTTTTTCGGCATTTCGGGGGCGCTGCGTCTGGCGGCGGCGGGCAACGTGATCGTCGCCCTGCTCGCTCTCGTGATCGGTTGGTCGTGGATCGCGGCCCGTACGTCCAGCATGCGTAGTCAACCGGCCGCGGAGCGCGACACTCTCGAAGAGAAACAACCGTTCGCTTTATGGCTTGCGCTTTACGCATTCAGCGGTTTCCTGGCCCTGTCGCTCGAAATCCTCTGGTTTCGCATCGTGAGCGTGGCCGTCAAATCCAACTCGTTCACCTTCGGCGCCGTGCTTTTCGTCTATCTATTCGGTTGCGCCGCCGGCAGCCTGGGGGGCGCCTTGTTCGTGCATCGCGTGAAACGTCCCTTGCGCGCCTTCCTCCTCTGTCAGATCGGGATCCTGCTGTATGCGTCCGCCGGCGCGCTGTTGCTGGTCGTCCTGCCGCTGGACGCTCCGGGATATCGTTTGCTCGTCGCCTTCTGGCAAGGCGGTAATCGCGTCACGGCGGACGCGGTGATTATCGCGCGTCTGTTCATTGTCTTCCCCGCCGTGCTCTACGGACCGGCGGCGATCCTCATGGGCATGTCGTTTCCGATTCTTCAACGCGCCGTTCATGACGACGCCGACGCTTGCAGCCGCAAGGTAGGGTGGCTTCAAACCGCCAACATCTCCGGCTGCGTCCTTGGAAGCTTGCTGACCGGCCTCGCCGGCCTTCACTGGCTCGGGACGACGGGATCCTTGCGCGCGTTGTTGCTGATCGGTCTGTTGTTCGCCTTCGTCGGATTCAGACGGCGCTCTTTACGTCCGCTCTTCGGCGCCATGGGGGCAATGCAACTGATGACCCTGGCGATGGCGCCGTCCAACGAAGACTTCTGGCTTCGGCTGCACGGCACGACGAGCACCGCGGCAATCGTCGACGAGGATGCGACTGGAGTCGGAGCGATCGTGCGTTTGACGAATCACCATGCGATCTATACCGATGGCAAGGCGCAGAGCCAATTCCCCTTTGGCGGCACCCACACCTATCTCGGCGTCATCCCGCTGGTCATCCATCCCGATCCTCAGGAAGTCGTCATCATCGGACTGGGCTCGGCGAACACGGCATGGGCGGCGGGTTGCCGTAACGAAACGCGGCGACTCATCGTCTACGAGATCTGCGCGCCACAACATCGCCTCCTGACGCGAATCGCCGCCGAGACGCTGAACGAACGAGGCATGGACGCTCGCTTCGATCACCTGCGTTCTTTCTTGCGCGATCCGCGGGTCGACCTGCGCGTTGCCGACGGCCGCAGCGCTTTGGAAAGCGACGCGCGGCTCTTTGACGTCATCGAAGCGGACGCTCTTTGGCCGGAGTTCTCATACAGCGGCAACGTCTATTCTCGTGAGTTTTTCACGCTCTGCGCTCGGCGGCTCAAGCCGGGCGGTCTCGCCTGCACCTGGGTGCCCACCCAACGCGTGGGCAAGACCTTCCGTTCGGTCTTTCCATATTCCATTCGAATACACGACCGCGGCATCCTCATCGGAAGCCTCGCGCCCATTTCCATCGACGTCGAGACCTGGAGCGCGCGTCTCAATGCTCCGGACGTCACGCGCTACCTCGGCGGACCTGCGGCGATTCAGCACATACACTCGCTTCTCGCCAAAGCGCGTCCCGCCGCCATGGTCCGGAAAGCGGACATTGGCTTCAATCACGACCTCTTCCCGCGCGACGAGTTCGTCAGCCCGCCGCGTTTCTGAGACACCGCACGTCGACTCGTGAATATCTAAACGTCATTCCGGCGCAAGCCGGAATCCAGGTT
>JAFGSN010000032.1 GCA_016934575.1 Vicinamibacteria bacterium | reverse complement strand
GCGCGCCGGACGCGCCAGCCGACAACACCGGACTCGAGCGCAGAAACGCCGTTGCCAGCCCTCCGCCGATTCCGGATAGCAAATAAACGCAGAAATACCGCGACGAGCCGATCTCTTCCTCGAGAAAGGTCGAGATATTCAGGAGTACCATCGTGTTGAATACGAGATGGATGACGCCGATGTGTAGAAACATGTAAGTCACGAGGCGCCACCATTGGCCGCCGATGACCGCCGGAGAGTACAGCGCGCCCATTTCGAAGAGCGCCTTCCCCGTCGGATTGAGCAGGCTCTCCCAGCCGCCGCGCATGATCGTGAGCCCAAACGCCCCGAATATCAGCGCCGACAGCAGCACCGTGGCCGGCGCGATCCGCGGCGCGATGAGACCGAAGAGACGATAGATGAAAACGGCGCTCGCAGAGGGCAGGGAGCGCCCGCAGACCTCGCACCGATTCTGATGGCTTGCGGCAAGAGAACCGCAGCGACAGATCTTCTGCTTGGTCGAAAGGCGCCGGTAGAAGCCGCCCTCCGACGAGAACACGCGTGCGACTCGCTCCTTGAATCTGATCCAGCGCCATTGCCACCACACCCAGTTGACGCCCAGCGATTCCAGAAGCCGCTTCAGATCGTCGTTCATCATCCCCGCCCTTGTGAATCCGTCGTCAGGCCATGCCGGCGCGGCTTTCCCGGCCGCCCCGCCGCGCTGACATGATCCGCGGTCCAACAGTCGACGCCAGCCCGTATGCATCTCTGTGATGCGGTCGGGACAGCCGCGCGCCAATACGTCTGCGCGACAGGCGCAGATACTGGAGGGCATGATATCGCAAGAGCAGAGCATCGCCGTTTCTATTCCCCCGCCAAAGCGGTTAACATCACCGTCGATTCATAATGCGCGAGCTCCGACGTCTTATTCCCTATCTCTCCCGTCATCGTGCCGCCCTGGCCTGGGGTCTCCTGTGCCTTCTGCTCACCGTCGGACTCTCGCTCGTCACTCCCTGGATCCTGCGCCACGCCGTGGACGATCTGACGGCGGAGCTGACGCGCCGCAAGCTCTACTTCTATGCGCTGCTGCTGCTGCTCGCTGTGGCCGTGGAAGGCGTTTTCCGTTTCGCCATGCGGCGGATCTTGATCGGCGCCAGCCGCGAGATCGAATACGAGATCGCCAACGACCTTTTCGCGCACATGACGCGCTTGTCCGCCCGCTTCTACCAGGCGAATCGGGTAGGCGACCTGATGAGCCGCGCCACGAACGACCTGTCGGCCGTGCGCCAGGTGCTCGGGCCCGGAATCATGTACTCGGCCAATACCCTGGCGACGTTCTGCGGCGCGGTGACCCTCATGAGCACGATCAGCGTCCATCTCTTGCTTGTGGCGCTTCTGCCGCTCACCGCGGTGGCGCTCGTCGTGAGCCGGCTTGGCCGCGTCATCCACGATCGGTCGGAGGAGACGCAAGCACAGCTTTCCGAGCTGAGCGCCTTGGTGCAGGAGAATCTGACGGGCGCGCGCATGGTGCGCGCATTCGTACAGGAGGCGCACGAAGCGCAGCGGTTCGAGCGTGAGAACGCGGAGTACCTGCGCCGCAACCGGCGTCTGATCCTTCTGATCGGCGGCCTCTTTCCATCCGTGCAAGTGATGATGGGGCTCAGCGCCATCGCCGTGCTCTGGATCGGCGGACGCCTGGTCGTCGCCGGCGACATGACGCTCGGTCAGTTCGTCGCGTTTGGCTCATACCTGATGATGCTTGTCTGGCCGACAATCGCGGTGGGATGGGTGGTCAACATCGTCGAGCGCGGGGCGGCCTCGATGGGCCGTATCGGCCGGATTCTCGACGCGCCAGCGGAGATCCGCGACGAGGAGGTCGACGAGGTTCCAGCCGTGAAGGGCGAGATCGAGTTCCGCAATCTGAGCTTCGCCTATGATGGTCATCCTGTCCTTTCGGCCATTGATCTGCACGTCAAGGCGGGCACGACCGTGGCCATCGTCGGGCCCACGGGCTCGGGCAAAAGCACCCTGGTCAGCCTCATTCCTCGCATCTTCGACGCCCCGGAGGGCACTCTGTTCGTCGACGGCCATGACATCCGCCGCATCCCGCTCGCGACGCTGCGCGGCGGCGTCGGTCTCGTGCCGCAGGAAACGTTTCTCTTCTCGGACACGGTCGGCGCGAACGTGGGATTCGCCGTGCCGCACGACAATCGCGACAGCGTCGTCTGGGCCTCGGCGATCGCCCAGCTCGAGCGCGACGTGCGCGAATTTCCGGAACGTTACGAGACGCTCGTGGGAGAGCGCGGGATCACCCTCTCCGGAGGGCAGAAGCAGCGCGCGGCTTTGGCGCGGGCCCTGGCGCCGGATCCGCGCATCCTGATCCTGGACGACGCCTTGTCCTCGGTCGACACGCACACCGAGGAGGAAATCCTCGCCGGATTGCGCGGAGTCATGCGCTCGCGCACGACGCTCATCGTCTCGCATCGCGTCTCCACCGTGAAGGACGCCGACCTCATCGTCGTTCTGCGCGAAGGTCGCGTCTCCGAACGCGGCACTCACGACGATCTGATTTTGGCGGGCGGATTCTACGCCGATCTGTATCGCCGTCAGCGTCTCGAGCAAGAGATGGAGGACGCCTGACCGATGTCGTCGCGCGCAGCCACGGAAGAACGAACCGCGCGCTGGCATGATCTGCGCCTGTTGCTGCGCCTTCTCCGCTATCTTCGTCCCTACCGGACGGCCGTGGCGGCTTCTTTGCTGTTGATCGTGGCCGCGGCGCTCATCGAGCTCGCCGGACCCTACCTCACCAAGATCGCGATCGACCGACACATCGTCATAGGCGACGCCGACGGCCTCGCGCGCATCGCGGCTCTCTACCTGGCGGCGCTCGTGGGGGCGTTCGGCGTGCGCTTCGCCCAGACCTATGTCATGCACATGACGGGCCAGCGCGTGATGCGCGACATGCGGCGCCAGTTGTTCGGACACCTGCAACGCCTGCACGTCGGCTTCTTCGATCGCAACCCCGTCGGACGTCTCATGACCCGCGTGACCAACGACGTCGACGCGATCAACGAGCTGTTCACTTCCGGCCTGGTGACCGTCTTTGGAGATCTCGTATCGCTTTTCGGCATCATGGGCGTGATGCTCATGATGAACGTCCGCCTGGCGCTCGTGACCTTCTCGGTCCTGCCCCTGTTCTTCATCGTCACGTACTGGTTTCGGCGCGGAGCGCGCCGCTCGTTTCGGGAAGTTCGCGCCTGGCTGGCGCGCATCAACGCCTTTCTCCAGGAAAATCTGTCGGGAATGAGCGTGGTGCAGATCTTCAGGCAGGAGGAGCGTCGGCGGCGCGAGTTCGCCGCCGTCAATCGCGGCCACGCGGACGCCAACCTGCGGTCGATCTTCTACTACGCCGTCTTTTATCCGGCGATCGAGCTGCTGGCGGCGCTGGCCATCGCGTTGATCCTGGTCCATGGCGGCGGTCGTATCCTCGATGGCGTCCTGACGCTCGGAGCGCTCGTGGCGTTCATCCAGTACACGGAGCGTTTCTGGCGCCCGATCTCGGACCTGTCGGAGAAATTCAACGTGTTGCAGGCTGCCATGGCCGCGTCCGAGCGCATCTTCGACCTGCTGGATGCGCCGCCCGAGGTGATCCCGCCCGAGCGCCCCATAATCTTGCCGCGCGTCGAGGGACGCCTGAGCTTCGAAGGAGTGAGCTTCGCCTATCGGACTGGAGTCCCCGTTCTCCAGGACATCGATCTCGCCGTCGAGCCGGGGCGCAGCCTGGCGCTCGTCGGAGCGACAGGCGCGGGCAAGACGTCGATCGTCAGCCTGCTCACCCGTTTCTACGACCCGCAGTCCGGACGCGTCACGCTCGACGGCGTCGACATCCGCGAGCTGGATCTCGCGCAGCTTCGCTCTTCGCTGGCGCTCGTCCTGCAGGACGTGCACCTCGTAAGCGGAACGATCGCCTCGAACATCCGCCTGGGATCTCCCATTTCCGACGAACGCGTGCAAGCGGCGGCTCGCGCGGTTCATGCCCATCGGTTCATCGATTCCCTGCCGGGCGGCTATGATGCCGAGGTGCGCGAGCGTGGCGCGACGCTCTCGGTGGGCCAGAAGCAGCTTCTCTCGTTCGCCCGCGCCCTGGCTCATGATCCGCGTATTCTCGTTCTCGACGAGGCCACCTCTTCGGTCGACACCGAGACCGAGGCGCTCATTCAGGACGCTCTACGCGTGCTGTTGCGCGGTCGCACGTCAATCGTCATCGCCCACCGTCTTTCAACCGTGCAGCACGTCGACGAGATCGTGGTCATGCACAAGGGACGCATCCGCGAGCGCGGGACGCACGGCGTACTTCTCGCGCTGCGCGGCCTCTACTGGCGGCTGTATCAGCTCCAGTACAAGGATCAAGAGCCGGCTCGCCCGCCTGCTTCATCCGCAGTGACGCCGGCGTGAGATCAAACAAAACATCCGCGAAAGGGACGACCAAGGCGCGGCGGGTCGAGACAGGCGCCCATCCCTCGGGGTTCTCGATTCTAACGCGGAAAGCGCGACAGAGCCGCGGTTGACAACGGCCGCGCGCTCCAGCGGCGCCCACGCTTGACGAAGACGCCTTCGGGCGATAGCCTGCCCCCGCTGAAAGGCTGAAAGGCGCCCGAAGGAGCGAGGAGCATGGCCTTGGCGACGACACGCGAAGCATGGACATCCCGGGTCGGCGTGATCCTCGCCGTGACCGGCAGCGCCGTCGGCCTGGGCAACTTCCTGCGCTTTCCGGGCAAGGCGGCCCAATATGAGGGCGGGGCGTTCATGATCCCCTACTTCATCGCTTTCCTTCTTCTCGGCCTGCCGATCGCGTGGGCGGAATGGTCGCTGGGACGTTACGGCGGCGCCCGCGGCTTCAATTCGGCGCCGGGCATTTTTCGCGTTGTCTGGCGCCGGCGCGCCGCGCCTTATCTCGGCGCATTGGGCATGCTCATCCCCGTCGCGATTTACATGTACTACGTATACATCGAGGCCTGGTGCCTCGGATACGCCGTCAAGTTTGCCACGGGCCAGATGGCGATGGGCGGCGAGAAAGGACCTTACGTCGACTTCTTCGCCCGCTTCGTCGGCCTGAACGCCGACGGCGCGGCCCTGGACCTCTCGAACGGTCTCCTGAGCTCCGCGGTCTTTTTCCTCGTCGTCTGCTACGTCCTCAACTTCGTTCTCATATATCGCGGCCTCAACAAGGGCATCGAGTGGTTCTGTCGCTGGGCCATGCCCGCCCTCATGATCTGCGCCATCGTCGTGCTGGTGCGCGTGCTGACGCTCGGCACTCCCAATCCGGCCTTGCCCGAGCAAAGCCTGTCGAACGGTCTCGGCTTCATGTGGAATCCCGGCGTCGAGGGCCGGTCGTTCTGGACGTCGCTCGGCAACGCGCAGATGTGGCTCGAAGCGACGGGGCAGATCTTCTTCTCGCTCTCCGTCGGCTTCGGCATCGTTCTCTGTTACGCCAGTTACCTGCGCAAGGACGACGACGTCGCGCTCGGCGCGCTCACCGCGTCTTCCGGCAACGAGTTCTGCGAAGTCGCTCTGGGAGGCCTGATCACGATCCCGGCCGCCTTCGTCTTCCTCGGCGCGGCCGGAACCGCCGAGGCCTGCCGGTCGACGTTCAACCTCGGCTTCATGACGCTGCCGATGGTCTTCGCCTCGATGCCGCTCGGTCAGTTCGTCGGAGCGGTCTTCTTCTTCTTGCTCTTCCTGGCCGCGGTGACCAGCTCGCTGTCGATGTTGCAGCCCGCGATCGCCCTGATCGAGGAAGGCCTAGGGCTAGGACGCCGGGCCTCGGTGACGCTGCTCGGTTTCGTGACCGCGGTCGGCTCGGGCTTCATCGTGTACCACTCACGGGACGCCAGGGCGCTCGATACGGTTGATTTCTGGGTCGGCACGTTCTGCATCTACGTCCTGGCGACGATCCAGGTCTTGCTCTTCGGATGGGTGCTCGGCATCGAACGCGGATATCATGAGCTGATGCGGGGCGCCGAGATCCACGTTCCCCGTTTCGTCATGTACGTTATCAAGTACGTTTCGCCCGCGTACTTGCTCGCGATCTTCGGCGTCTGGATTTTTCAGCAAGCGAGCGCGGAGAAGAACAACTATTTTGCGGCCATCGCGCGGGACACGGTGTCGCGGCTATCGGTCGGTATGATCGCGCTCGTTCTAATCTTCTTCCTGCTGCTCATCGCCCAGTCCGTGCGGCGCTGGAACGCCGCCGAAAAAGGCGAACACGGGGCGATTTCATGACTTTCGGAGGCTGGCTCGTCATGATCCTGTCAGTAGGCTCCGTGACCGGATTGCTCGCCTGGACCATCCACCGCGTGATCCGCACGCCAGGCGCCACCGAGCACATCCACGGCGAGTTGGACATCGATACGCACGATCAGGACACCTGATCGCGCGGAGCGTCCGCCTTTCGCAGGACATGCACCGTGAGGAAGAGCAGCGCGAGCACTGATATGCCGAGCACGAGCCATAGGGCTAACGTCGGAGGCGTTCGGCTGAAGGAGTCCGCAAACCCGCGGCGATAGCCGGGATTGGGCTCGCTTGGCGCCGCTCCGGCAACGCGCGACGAGTAACAGAGCACTTCGTTACGCAACGTGGCGATATCATAACGGGGCGTTTCCGCTCGTGGATTTCCCAATAACAGACGATAGGATCCCAACGCGGCCTTGAAAACGATCCGAGGAACACGCACAACCGCGCTCGCGCTTTTGAGCGTCAGCGGCGCGTTGTCGCCTTCGTCGATCTCGAGCGTCAACTCACGCACACGGCCTTCATCGAGAGCGATCACGAGCGCGCCCGCTTGCTCCGATCGGCGCGCCAGAGTCCCGTCGTACAAAACGCGCGCGTTACGCCGCTCGGACGCCGTGGCGAGTCGGGCCCAACGATCGAAGAAAGACTCGGCGAACTCGAGCTCGACGGCGCGAATCGGCATGCCGGACGGCTTTCCCCGATCAACCGCGCCGGCGCTCAGCCGATAAAGACTGTGCGTGCGTCCGCCGCTTTTACGCGACACGGGGAGACGCCTGACTGCCAGCGTCATGCGCGCTTGCGGCGACTCGGAGTCGAGAATGAACGGGACCTGGAGCCCTGCGTCATCGACAAGGCGAAGATCGGCGAGATCGGCGCGGAGATCATTGAGATCGGAAGGATCGATCGTCACGGAGTAAAGATCGTCGCCCTCCGTGAGCGTGACACGTCGCATCCTTCTCCAGGCCGATGCGTCGAGGGCTGCGCCGCGCGTCGCGACGAAGGGAAGCGGCGGCGCGGGACGATAGCGCGGATTCTCGACTTCATCGCCGAGCCGCGCTTCGGCGAAGGATCCCGCGGAAATCATGCGGTCCCTGAGGATCTGGATGTCGTAATGCGCGGCTCGCGCGCGCGGATTGTCGTAGTACAGCACGAGCCGCCCCGGCGCGGCCGGGAAGATCAGACGACGCACCACTCCGGAAAGCGTAACCCGAACTCCGGAAAGCGGAGGACTGTCGTCGTCATGGATCTCTAGCAGCAAAAGCTCTCCGCCTCTTCTGGCGCCCACGGCGACGTCGACCTGTTCTCCGGCGAGACTTTCCTCGGGAACATGCAATCGATAAACACGGCCGTCGGCGAGCACGCGCCCCCCGCCCCGCCCGTTCAGCTCACCCTGCGCGCGCAACACCACTCGTCGATGGAATGCGCGCTCTTCCGCATCGAGGCTGATGCGCTCGAAAGGGAGACCGGGCGGCGCGTCCAGTCGATACCGGCTGACGCCCCGTTCGGCGGGCAACGCCGCGGCGGCGACATCGAGGCTCCAACGCTCTTCCTCACGAATGCCGCTACGCGAGATTCGCACGCCGGCCAGCATCACGGGACGCGAGCGTCGATCGTCGGCCGTGATCCGCAGATATCGCGCCTCGACGGCATCGGCAAGAACGACACGGGCATGATGGATGCGCTCACCCCACTGCCGATCGAACACTCCAACGTCCTCGACCACGACGCGCCACGAACGGCCGTCCGCGGAGGATTCGATACGCAGGCTCTTGGCGAAGTCCCGCTCAGGGACGTCGAGCGAGAGCGTGTCAAAGACTCGGGACTCGCCGCAGTCCACGGTCCATCGACTGAAGCGTCGCAGCTCACGACGGGTGTCGACGAGGCGGCCGCTCCACTCCGCCGGAGAAGCCCGCTCGATGAGCCGGTCGACGACATACGGGACCTCGGTTCCGTCCGCGCGCAGCAATCGCAGATCGCTCAGATCGGGACGAGAACGCGCCGCCAGATCAAGAGGCACGACAAGCGACGCAAAGGACGCGTCGGGAGCGGCGACGAGCGTCGCCTGGCGCCTGAAGCGCCACGCCGAGCGAATCTCGTCATGATCGACGATCTCGCCGGCCAAAGCATCCCGCGAAAGCAACAGGCCGACGATCGCGACGTTACGAATCCATGTCCGCCGCGTCTTCATGACGCAACCTCCTCCCGCGTGACGACGAAACGCTGATAGATGAGCGAAACAAGCACGAGCGCCGCGCCCAGTCCGAAGAAGGAAAGGATCCGGTAAAGGCCCGTGAGTTGAGCAAGATCGTAGAGGAAGACCTTGCCCACGGTGAGAAGCAGAAATCCAAGGCCGACGTAGCGCAGCGCTCGACTGCGGCGCCAGACGCCGATGATGAGCAAAACAACGGCGTAAAGCCCCCACGCCGCCGATGTGGCGAGATCACGGGCGTAGCGCCTCTCCCAGCTCACGTCTAGGTAGGGTCCCGCGGAGAAGTAGTCGGCGATCTCGATGTTGATCAGCGCGAACACGATGAGGATCCCCAGCAAGCGCACGGCGTCCACAAGGCGACGGAAGAAAGCTCCGCTGGCGATGGCGCGCCGCTCCTGGACACGCGCAAGAAAGCGAGCGCCCAGAAAACAGCATGCCGCGGACACTCCGTACGTGTAGAGAAACCAGTTGAGAATGGGCAGAGCGCGCGTCTCATAGAGCAGCACTTCCGGATTGACGAGCAACCGCAGTCCCACGGCCAGGTAAAGCGCCGTCCCGAAGAGTCGGAGACCGGGATGCGGCAAGCGCCCGAGCAGCCAGTAGACCGCCATGGCCTCGAGCGCCCAACCCACCGTGATCCACTGCCGGTCGAGCTGGATCGGAATGGCCAGGGCGATGAAGCCCAATGCGACGGCGGCGAAGAGCGCCAGGTATCGCAAGCGCAGTCTCGCCGCCGGAGCATCGAGCGTCAGGGGCATGCGTCGATCGACGCCCGCGAGCGCAGACACCGAGAGCGCCGCGAGCAAGACGGGCAGGATACCGATAAATGCCTTGCCCCAGACCGCGGTCACGGCTTCATACACGGCGAAGAAGTAGAGCGGTCCGGCCATGGCCGAACCAAACCAGAGTCCGGCGCTTGGAGTGTTGGGCGCCGTCAGAGACGCGGGTAGTATGAACGGCAAGCCGAGAAAGACAAGATAAAAGCCGACGTATCCAGCGAGAACGACCGGCAGGTCGATCGGCTGGAAATACGCCGCCTGCCACAGCGTGATAAAGAGGGCGCTCGCCGCAAGCGCCCCGGGCACGAGAAGGTCCCACCGCCGGCGCAGACTCGAGACCAGAATCAACGCCGTCAGCGCCGCAAGCGCCGCGAAAAGCGGCAGCGGGTCGGATCCCAGCGCCGGCAAAGCCAGGCAGCCAAAGAGTCCCAGAAGCGCCGTGCCCACGGTCACAACCGTGGCGACCTCGTTTTCAACGCGGCACGATGCGCTCCTTTCTTCGCGTGCGCGCCACACGGCAAGCAGCGAGAGCGACAGCGGCAGAAGCAACGGCAGGCTGAGATTGCGTACGAGCGACGCCTCTCGGGTCGTCGAGAAAAACCAGGCCTGGATCAAGAGCGCCACGGCAAGGGCGCCGGCCGTGAGAACTCCGGGTATCCGCGCCTTCCCTGTTCGAACGATGAGAACGGCGACAAGCGCCGCGACGAGCGTCAGGAAGGCCCAAGGCGGATCGCCCAGACCATGAGAAACGAGAATCAGAGCGTATGAACCGAGCCCAGCGCCGCCCACGAGACCGGCCGCGTCAAGCAGCTTCGACCGCCGCGACCCCCATGCCGGGGCCCACCGGCACGCCACGGAACGAGAAATATTGAGAATGGCGATCAGGACTATTGCCGCGAGCGTCGGTCCCCAGAGCACGGATGACTCCCGCAGGTTCCCAGACGCCCAGAGCGGAAGGAAGATGGCCGTCGCCAGAGCGGCGCTGATCAACAGCTCGATGCGCCGGCGAAGGAGAGCCACGATCAAGAGCGCCAGATCGAGCAGTCCGATAAAGGCGAAGAGCAACGGCCACTCGTGAGCATAGGCGCTTCGCCCGGCCACGGCCGCAGCGAAGACGTAAGGAACGACACCGCCCACGACTCCCGTACGCATGACCATGGCCGCTTCGGTGCGACTCAGGATCGGCAAGAAAATGTAGAGCAAGCCGAAGAGCAGAAACACGCCAAGCCCGATGAGCGCCTTGTCGGGGCTCATGAAGCGGCCGAACCAACCCATCTCGATGACGAACGTGCCGCCAAGCGCCAGCGGAACCAGGCCATGCCAGCGCTTGCGCAACGCGAGCGACAGCAGGCCGACGTTGAGCAGCAGTATGTAGGAGAACAGGCCGATGGGCCGATCCACTCCGGTCGAGAGCAGCATCGGCGTCGCGAATCCGCCCAGCAGACCGAGGACCACGGTGAAGATCGCGTCGTATCGGACGGCCAGAACGCACGCCACGATCGTGACAAGCGACATCAGCCCAAAGGCGAGGGGCATCGTGAAAAGATCGTAGACGGCGCGACCGGCGAAAAACGCGATGTAGAGCAAGGCGACGCCGGCGCCCGAGACGGCGTTCGCGGTCGTGGCGAAACCGCGTCGCAAGCTCAGCTCGGCGCCCACGAGCGCGCCCGTGCCCATGAGGATCAACAGTCCGATTCTCATCGCTGGCGTGATGAAATTCTCATCAAAAGCCCACTTGGCCAGCAGCGCTCCGCCGATGACCAGGGCGATGGCGCCCAGCCAGGCCGCGCCCCGTAGTCCAAGCAAGCTCTCCCAGTCAAAGGAGCGCGATGGTTCTCGCGACGGCGCGGGAGCCCGAGACGGCGTGACGGTTCGATCCGGCGGTGCCTGAGGCGCTTTCTCCGCGGGCTGCGGCACGGGCCGAATGGCCTCTTCAACCGCAATCATCGAATGTGGTTCCGCGCCCGAATCCTTGGCGGTGGTCGTATAGGCCGTACATGCCGCCAAGGGCGAATGCAGGGCTCTGTCGCCGGCCGTAGGCACGGTCTCAGGCCGAGACGGCGCGGGCGGCGCGATAGGCGACCGTGGATCTTGATCGCCCGGCGTCGGCGAGGCCGCCACGGCGCCGCTCCCCATGAGTCCCATTTCGGCGAGCGCGTTGAGCCGCGCGTCAAGAGCGGACAGGTCATGTCGCAAGCGCGCCGATTCCTCGGCCAGGGTTCCCGCTCGAATCAACGCGATGATCGCCAGAGTCGTCATGACGATCATCCAGGCCAGGAGTCCGAGCGCCATCACAACAACCAGTGCCTCCATAAGCTCTCCTTGAATCGTTCCGTCGTCAGCTCACGCGCCACGATTGACCATCGCCGGAGGCGGATCGCGTTCTCGATCCTGACCGCTTTCATCGCGTCGGCATGATTCCGTGTGACGCTTTTCGGACTGTCCTCGGGAACAATACAGGTATGACCGCCGGGACAATCCACCATACGCTCCGCCGACGAGGCCGGAGCGCCGGTCCTTTCACCTTGCCGGCGCGTAGTAGCCGATTCGATGCCGCAACTCGACCGCGTCACGACCGGGGAGACGCACGACGACGCTGCGCCACTCGCCATCGCGTCTTGAGTTGTTCGATATATATCCCATGCTGTACTGCGTGCGCAGCTCTTCGGCGAAGATCTCGTAAAGATGATCGAGCTCTGAGACCGAATTGGCGAAATAGATGCGGCCGCCTGTATCTTCGGCCAGAGTGGACAGGAGATACGCGGACTGTTTGGACGGCTCCCCTGGACGGTGCAAGCCGAGACTGACGGCATAGACATGGATCTCCGTCTGGCGCGCCAGCGCGATCACCTGCTCTTCGGTGATGAGCGAGTTCGTGTCTTCGCCGTCCGAGATTATCATAATGGCCCAGCGCCTCAGTTCTCCCGATTTCTTCTGCCGCGCGAGATCCTTGAGCGCCACGTAAAGGGCGTCGTGCAGGGCAGTGGCGCCGCTGGCCTCCGTTTTATCGATGGCGCCTTCAAGCGCGGCCTGTTCCGATGTGTAGCCTTGCAGCGTTGTGGCGCGTTCGTTGAACTGGACGACTTCGGCCAAGTCCTCCTCACGCAGGGTTTTCACGAATCGCTTGGCCGCGGCGCGGGCCGATGCGAGCTTTTCCTTCATCGAGGACGAAGCGTCGAGCATGAGGACCAGCGAGATCGGCAATTCTTCGGGTATGAAGAGCGAGATCTGCTGTCGCGCTCCGTCCTCGAAAATGGCGAAATCATCCCGCGAGAGACCAGTGATGAAACGGCGTCCGCGCATGACCGAGACGTTGAGCTGCGTCACATCGACGCCGGCCTCGAAACGCGGCAGTCGCCGGGACGTGGTTTCCTGCGGCGCGGCGTGGCGCGCAATGCCGGCGATCAACAGAACGCATAGGAAAAAACGCGTCATCTCAACGCCTCCGGCGCCAGACTCTCAACGATCGTCCATTGATCCGGAGCGACTCATGGCATGTCCGGCTTGTCTCGCTCGCGCTTGGCGCATCTCCAGAAAGCCCCGGAGCGTTCATGGTCCTTGACGACCTCTCCCCGGAGCGCGTTCGTTCGGGCGACAGATCGTCCCTCCGCGCGCTCCGGCCCGATCTTCCACGCTTCGAGGTGTCTGTTAAGGGATATTGCTCACGATTCGGCGCAAGATACGGTTCTTATTGAAACTGGGAGAGAAAACGACGGAGACGGACGAACCGAACCGGTCCGAATCCTATTCTTGGCGCATGATCGATCCGGGTCCTTACTCGTCAACTATTCCGACAACCGGCGCGCGCCCTGGACGCGCCGGCGTCGCCCATGCGCGCCACATAGCGCTCGTCGAGCACCTGGAACACTCGCGGATATTTCGCGATGATCTCGTCCAGGGCGGCTTTGTCCAGCTCCAGAAGCTCGCAAAGTTCGGCCGCGGTCACCGTGGCGCAGCGCGGCCGGCCCGAGAGCGTCGCGATCTCGCCGAAGAACGCGCCCGCGGCAAGCCGGCAAAGCTTCACGTTGTGTCCGGACGGATCCCTGACCATCACTTGCACGGAACCGACGGCGAGGATGAAGAGGCTCTGTCCCGCCTCGCCCTCGGTCAGGATGATGTCGCCCGGCTCGTAAGAAAGCAGCCGTACGCCGCGAACCACGGCGAGCAGCTCGTCTTCGGACAAGCCCTCGAACAGCGGGCTGGCGCTCAGGCCCGGACCATAATGGCGCAATACCATGCGCGCGGAATCCTCGTCTATCGGCAACTGCGTCTCCTGCGTCTCTTGCTCGGGCATCCCGTCAATCGCCAATCGCAAGAGCCACTGGTGGAACACGGAGTCCTGTCCCGATTCCGCCGGCGCCGCTTCTCGTGCCGCGGCCGCGCGGTCCTCCGTGTTTTCGAAATTTCCGGCATCCTCGTCCAGAGAGCCGCCCTCGGCCGCGCACTTTTTCGGCGCCAGGCGAATCTCCACGATGCTGCGATGCTGGATACGCTCGATCTTCTTGAGGAGAGCGATCGCTTTCTCGGGATAACCGGCTCTGGCGAGATCCTCCGCCAATCCGACGAGAATCGGCACGGCGGCGTCGTCCTTGCCGGCCTTCAGGAGCACGTCGGCCAGTCGCAGCCGCATGCGCGGCCGCCACCGGCTCTCGCCGAAATAGGCCTCGAGCATCTCGATCGCCTTGCGCTTCGTATGTCGATCCGGCAGATTGACGGCGCGCACGGCCGCCGCCTCGGGACTGCTCGCCCGCTTGACGTAAACCGCCTCCAGCGTCTCTCGAACGCGACGGTGCCGGCGCGCGATATCGTCCAACGTCGACTTGTCGAGCTCCAGCACTTCGCACGCGCAGGCCGCCGTGATCGTGGCGCTTCTTCTCCGTCCTGACAGGGCCGAAAGCTCTCCGAAGAAATCCCCCTCTTCGAGCCGCGCGACCTCCACGTCGCGTCCCGCGGGATTGCGCACGAAAACCTTGGCCTGACCGGACGTGAGAATCCACAGGGCTTGCCCCGGCTCGCCTTCGGTCACGAGCACGTCCCCCGGCTCGAACGTCTTCAGCTCGAGTCCGGCCATGACCGCCCGCAACTCATCCTCGGACAACTCGCTGAACAGAGGCGTGGCCACCAAACGAGCGCCGAGGTTGCTCTTGCGTGATTTTTCATCGGACGGCCGTGCATCGGACGGGCGGCGCAACACGTCCTCGACGAGATCAATGACCCGGCTATGGAACTCCTCGTCGGAAAGCGTCTCGCCCTCGGCGGCGCCGAACGCTTCGCGCAGATCGGCCTCCTCCGCTTCCAGCGAAAGCGCCATGGGCGGCTCGACCGCGAGCGCCTCGTGCGCTGGCGCGGGCTTGTCCGCGACATGCGCGCCCAATGGTAGAGAGGATAGGAACCTTCGAAGGACGGCGCGAATGCGGCGTCCGACGCTCGGACCGCCTCGATCCGTTTCATCCCCCGCGTGTGTCGCCGGGGGCTCCTTCTCGTCTTCGGGCCGATCGACGTCCTGCGCCTCATCGACCGGCGCGGCGAACCGATCGTCGGCGCGTTCGACATCGAGCATTTCATGGAGCGAGGATGGCGCAGGCGTCGGTTCCACATACGGCAGCGTGTCCTCCTCGAAAGGCGGCGACACGCCCAAAGGCGCGACCAACTCGTCGGCTTCGATCGAGTCCCGAGGCTCCAGTTGGAGGGGCGACATCGTCCGCGTGGGAGTCGTTTCGGCGGGACAAGACGGCCGCGAATCATCGTCCAGAAAAGCGACGCTCAGAAAGGGAGCCGCGCTCTCGTCATCGGATTCGAGAGCGGCGACGTCGCGTTCGATCTCCTTCAGCACGTCCTCGAAGCCCGTCTCCGGCAGCCCCTGCGCGGGAACGGTCACGCTGGGCGCAAGCCGCACCTGCTCGCCGACGAGGATCGAGAGCTTGGAGGCGACGTCCTCCCGTCCGGGCTGGATCTTCTCCACGCGCTTGAGGATCGCGACGGCCTTGGCCACGAAGCCGTCGGCGGCGAAATCGTCGGCGATTCCGAGGAGCAGGGGAATCGCTTCGACGTCCTTGCCGGCCATGACCAGCATGTCCGCCAGTTGGAGCCGTGTGCGCGCCGATGGAGCCGGGCTTTCAAGAAGTTTTTTCTTGAGCGCTTCAATCGTCGCGGCGCGGTTCTTTTTTGCTCGGAATTCCGATCTCACCGTTCGATTCCAATGATAGCAGCGCGACGGGATGCCGTCATTGAGACGGGCTTGTCCCTCATGCACGCCCAAGCGCGCTCATTCTCAGGCTACGCCCTGCGAATGGATTCGGTCAAGAGGCCGAACGGGCGAAAGCTATGATGCTCCCAGCTCACAAACGACTTGCGACGATCGCCTGCGCGTCATGGCATGTCCTGAAGTATCTCTACGAAGGATCCTGGAGCCGCCGGCCCGCCGGGTTCATCCCGACGTGATCTTGACGTAAGGATTCTCCCGCCTGGAACCTGACGCCTTGCGGTTCGGTCGTGACTGGATCACATTCCCGTCGACGATCGCTTGGCGTCTCACCCGATCTGTCGTCCAGCCTCGCCCGCCAGGAGCAGCGGCGCCAGCCCTCCCGCGCCTTTGGGAAGCAGCGTGATCTCGCCGGCGCCGGCCAGGAGCCTCTCGGTCTCAAGGATCTCGAACATGGCCCCTCCCACCTCCGGGTCGGATGTGATTTGTCTCAAGGCGTCGCCCACGATCCGCGGCCGCATGGCGGCCGCCTTGGCGAACTCGACCGACGCCACGCGATCGGCGTTGCTCTTGATGATCGAAACCTGATTGGCGCCGTCCTGTCGTATCGCGGAAGTCACCTGCCGCAGCCGGTTCACCACTTTCTCCTCGATCTGACGCAGCATGCCGGCGTCCCGGAAATGCACCTTGCGGATGTAGATCGAGCCCAGCGCATAGCCCCATTCGTGCGACTTCGGGGAGACCTCCTCGCGCACGCTCCGGCTCATCGGATGGCGGTTCTCGAGCATCTGTTCGAGAGGCATGTTCGATAAGCTGCGCACCGCGGCGCTCGCGACGTTGGCGCGCAGAGAGCCGCGCGGATCGATGTTGCGGAAAAGATAAGCCACGGGATCCGAAACGAACATCTCGTACCAGACGCCGATGCCCATCGGCGCCCCCTCCTCCGAGTTGACCGCCTGACTGCGCAGATACTCCTGATCGAGCCGGAGATCGACGACGTGGCACCGGCCGAACCAGCGCACGACAAACGCCGCCAGGCCCAGACGAAACGGGAGAAAATACAGGCCCGGATCGTCCAGCACGCCGAGGACGTTGCCGAAGAGCACGTAGACATGGCAGGTGCGCTCTTGCACGACGTCATACACGCCGAAAAGACGCATCACGAAGAGCAGGATCGGAAAGCCGATCAACAGGCAGAAAAACGTCAGAATCGCCATGAAGAGAAACGTCCCGAAGCCCATCACTGCACCTCCACGAAAGCGCGTTTGGCTTTTTCGAAAAGACCCAGCTTGAGATTGCGTAGATACGCATCGAGCGAGCCCCGGCCGTTCGCCTTGAGCGTGCGGACCTGTTCGGCCAGGGCCAGCAAGGGCTCGACCTCGGCCTGGGCGTTCAGGGTCTCGATCTCGACGGCTTTCTTGGATTGCACGATCTTCTGGTCGGCCGCGGCCTGGGCCAGGCTGATCTCGGAAGAAACGTGATTGTGCGCCGTGTTGATCGCCGCCAGGGCGGCGTCGACTTCGGCGGGCGGATCGATCTCGGTGATGAGCGAGGCGTCGAGCGCGATGCCGTATCGCGCCGCGGAACAACGGCATTCGTCGTCCATGTGATCGTTGATGTCCTTGAGATTCTTGCGCAAGTCGTTGATCGAAACGCCCGAGATGGCGCCGGCATCCGGGTGGCCGGAGGCCAAAGAATCGCGTCTGGGCGCCTCGAAGTTGGCGATCCGCTCGCGCAGCACCGATATGAAATATCCGAGCACGTGCACGATCGGATTCTTGACGCCGAAAATAAACGCATAGAGATTCTGCTCGCAGACGCGATATCGGATCTGCCCGCGCAAGCCGGTGTTGAGCTCGTCCTTGGTGACGGCGTCGAGAATCGTCCCGTTGTGGTTGGCATGGCGATCCTCGGGATCGACCGCCAGACTGTGCGTCTGGGTCGCCACCGAGACCTTGTAGACCTTCTCCCACGGCCACTTGAAGTACGGACCTCCCGGCGGATAGACCTGGAGCTGCGGCCAGGCGTAGCGCTCGCGCTCGCTCTGCCGCATCTCAACGCCGATCGGCGATTCGAGCACCGTCAGTTGGCCCATGCGCTTGGCCCGGCCGAAAGAGGTCTTCACCGCGCGCTCGTCCTGCTGCACGGTGAAGAGGCCGAGGAGAATCCAGCGCAGGAACAACCATCCGAATATTCCGAACAGGACACCGAACAATGCGGGCATCATGAGCTTCCCTCCGCTTCTTGACTGACGGGTTTCGTGCGCACGACACTACCCGCCGCTTTTGGCGATGTCAAGGAGAAGCGCACGACCGCCTGATCGCCGAACGCGCATTACGTTGTCGGACTGGTCCCTGGACGCATGTCTCGTCTAGTGGTCCCGATTCAGCAAGTGATCGGCCGCCAGGGCCAGGAACAGAAAGTCGGTCGTCCCGCCGCCGAGCACGTATTCCGTCTGCTGCCAGAGAAACGGCCACTCAAGCAGTTCGGGAAAGTCGGGGCGGATGAGCGCCGTGCCCGACACGCTGCCTCCGGGCAGGTAGCCCCAGTCCGCGCGGTTGAAACCGTAACCGGCGGTCGTTGAGTTCGAGCCCACGCCGGAGACGAACGAGGCTGTGTTCGAGCCCGGGTGAACGCCGAGCACGAAGTCAAGCGCGTGCAGCATGCCCTCCTCGGTAAACACCGCCGGAAAGGCCGTGTGTAGAAAGTACTGCTCCATCCCGAATCGCTGGATGTTCCAGCCCGCGCCCCAGATGTCCGGCTCGTACGGCACGCCATAAGGCGTCCTGCTCTCGAGCCGCTGCTCCTCGATCCGGTGGCTCTTCACCGCATCGGTCACGGCGGCGGTGAAATCGGGATCGCCGATCGCCGCCAGCGCGCGGCCGACGATCCAACCGACGTGACCGACATGCTTGACGATCGCGTCACGCTGCTCCTTGAGGTAAACCGCGTAGCGAGAATCCCCGGTCGCGAGCAGCAGTTCCACCGCCAGGCCGATGCGCGCGCTCGGCCGGTTCCGCTCCCAGGGGGCGGGCGCGACCGCGTCCTCGCGTGTCGTGTTCCAGATCTCCCGCGCGATCGCCAGACACTCGTTCGCGAGCGCCTGGTCGTGCTCGTGAAGCGCACGCGCGGAAGCCGCCAACGCGGCGGCCGCCGAGAGCTCCCTCCGCGGGTTCCGCTCGGTGAACACCCAGCGATCGTCCGGCGAGCCCGGCACGCCGCCGCCGATCGCCAGCGGCCTCGCGGAAGCGATCTTCGGGTCGAAGACGATCCCGTCGGTTTGGGACGAGAACTCGCCCAGGTGCGTGTACTGCCGCAGCGTGGGAACGATGATGCCGCGGTAGAACCGTCCGAGCGCACGATAACCCCCGACCACGGTCAGCGCGCCGTGCTCGATCTGCTGCAGGATGTCCGGCTTGCCATCGGGCCGGCGGATCTCGACCACCCGGTTCGCTTGATCGATTGTCGTGCCGTCGTAGTCGACTCGAAACGTCTCGTAGGCAAGAGCCAGGCCGTGCATCGTCTCCGCCTGCGACTCGATCCGCAGGTCGTCGTCGCCAGCATCGTGCCACCCGCCCCGGTTCAACCCGGGTACTGGGTCGCCGGGCGCGAACTTCGTCAACGTCGAGGGCCCCTGCCGATAGCCGTCGAAGTGGTTCAGGTCAACCGGCGCCATGCGCGCGTCGTCGAGGTGACAGGCGTCGTGCCAGACGCGATAGCCCTCGTTCACCCGCATGTGGCACATTTGGATCGGCAGGAACTGCTCAAGCGTGGGTTGCCAGACGTGCCGAGCGTAGACGTCCGGCCCAATCCGGAACGGGTGCGAGCGCCGGTTGCCGTACCCGACGACGTACATGCCCGGCTTCCGGACCGCGCTGAAGTCGAGCCGCAGGTACCGGAAGCGCAGGAAGCGTCCCCACTCCTGGGCTTTCGCGCTGAGCGCCGTTTCGAACGCGCCCGTCTCGGTGAGGCGCGAGACGACGATCGGCCGGCGCGCCTCGTCACGGGCGTCAAGCTCGACGATGGCCCACTTCCGCTGCCGCGGGTGATAGCCGACCTGCGAAACCTGCACCACGGGCTCGGCCAGGAAGCCCGGGATCGCGTGCGGCGAAACGAGCCAGGCGACCGCCGCTTTCGTGGCGCCCTTCGCGACAAGCGAACGTACGACGTACCAGCCGTTGTTGTGCTCGCCGCGGCCGTCGACGAGCTCGAGACCTCCGCCGGTTTCGTCCTCGATCGTCATCCGCTGGGCGTCGGACTCCGGCGCGATCACCAGGCGCTTGCCCGTTGCGAGCGCCGCGATCTGGTAATGGCCCGACTCATCGAGCGTGCCCGGTCCGTTCGCCTGGCGGGGAAAGATCCCGGATGTCGTCTCGGTGGCAAAAGACTTGCCGAAAAGCAGCCCGGGGAACAGCTCCATGTTGAACGCGACCTTGCCGATCCATTCGTCCGGCAACGGCTGATCGAGATCCACGAGAATGCGAAACGCCCGTCCCTCGGGACGCACGCGCATAGTGTAAGCGATACGCAAGTCGGGATACTCGACGGGATTGAAGCCCTTGCGGTTCTTGGACTCGTCCGGGAACTCGGCGCGCACGCTCATCTCGCCGCTGGCGCTGTCGACGACGCGCTTGCCGACCTTCGGCACGGGCTGCCACTGGCCGGGCGTGCGATCGAGCCGCATGTCGCCGTTCGCCGCCACGCGCCTGCCGTTCTGGACGATGACGACTCCGCTTTGGTGGCCTTCGGGGTAGTAGTCGTGAGCGAGCATCACGTTGAGGCCGGGCATCTCGAGGTATTCGAGATCGTTCAGCTTCAGCGCATCCGGCGCTGCATCGCGCGCCTCCGCCGCATCGAGAACGACTTGAAGGCCGACGATCAGCGGAATGAGGATGATGGCCCGGCGAGCATGGCGTCTCATCGGCGTGTCACCTCGCGCCGCCGGGGTCGAGCGCGCGCACGGCGGCTCCGCCCGGCGATCGTTCAACACATCGTAAACCAAGTCGCGCATGTCGGATGCGCCTGATGACGCACGCCCCGGCGATCAAGCCGATGACGCGGCGGGCCATCGCGGCCGACGTTGGCTGTCGGTTGCGACAAGCGGAGCATTGCAACACAATCCAGCCGATGCCTGAACGCGTGAGAACGCCTCTCGCCCTCGCGCTTTTTACGGCGCTGTCGCTCGTCGCCGTTTATCCGCTTTCGTGCCGCCCGGGATCGAGCGTGAGCTATGAGGGCGACGCGCTGCTCAACACCTTCATCCTCGCGCACAGCGCGCCGGCTCTCTTCACCGATCCGGCGCGATTCTGGAAGCTTCCGGCCTTCGTGCCCTATGAGCGCGCGCTCGCGTTCTCGGAGCATCTTCTTTTCCCGTCTCTTCTATCCTGGCCGATCCGAGCCGCGTCCGGCAACCCGCTTCTGGCCCATAACGTCCTCGTTATCGCGTTTCTCGTGCTCTCGGCGTTCTGCATGTATCTGCTCGTGAAGCGCGTCACGCGCGACGCGGCGGCGGCCGTCGCCGCCGGCGCGCTCTTTGGCTTCAACACATTCATCGTCAACGAGGCGCCGCGGCTCCAGATCCAGGCGCAGTGGCTCTTTCCCCTCGGTCTGCTCGTCCTCGTCCGGCACGTCGCGACGCCGCACTGGCTGACGGGATTCGCCTTCGCCGGAATCGTGCTGGCGTGCGGTCTGTCGAACAACTACTTCCAGGTCTACATGCCGTTGCTCTTCGGCTTCGCGCTGCCGTGGCTCATCGCCGGCGCGCCGCGCCGCGCGTGGATGCGCACCCTCGCGCTGTTGGCCGCGCCCCTCGTCCCCGTTCTGGCTATCTTTATATATATGGCCCGCACCTACCTCGACGTGGCGCAGCGTTTCGGCTTCGTGCGTGATCTGCCGGCGGGAATCCCGCTCAATCACTATCTCGCGACACGCCCGGAGAACTGGATCTATGGCGCGACGGTCGAAGGCGTGCGTCTACAAATCCAGGCCGCGCATTTCGTCGGATTCCTGGCGCTGCTTCTGGCGCTCGTCGCCTGCGTTGCGGCTCTGCGCGGCCACGCATCCCGGCGCTGGGCGTTCATGAGCGCTACGGGATTCGCTTTCTTCGTCCTTCTCTCGGCGGGACGCGAGGTCGTGGTTTGCGGCCGACAGCTCGCGCCGGGACCTTATCGCCTTCTTTACGGACTGCCTGGCTTTGGCCTCATGCGGATCCCCGAACGGCTCGGCATACTGGCGGCGCTCTGGCTCGCGATTCTCGTCGGGCTCGGGGTCCACGTCGTCTTGCGCCGGATGCGGGGATGGCGCCGCGTGGTTACAGGCGTCGTCCTGGCCGCATGCGTGTTCATGGAGCATCTCTCGATACCCGCGCCGAACGTTCCGATGCCCTCCGGACGAGACATACCCGACGTCTACAAGTGGCTGGCGCGATTCCCCGCGGGGCGGGTCGCCGAGATCCCGTTTTACGGCCCCTGGCTGAATCGTCTCGACTCGCTCCCGATGTACTTCGCGACCGGCGCGCCGCGCGCGATCGTGAACGGATACACCGGCTTCTATCCTCCGGCGTATGCGTTTCTGAGACACAAGCTCTCTTCGGAACCAGGGGCTTTCGTTCTCGATATCATAGAGCGTCTCGATCTCGATCACATCGTCGTGCGTCCGCTTCTATGGCAGCCGGAGAACCGGGCGCGCTGGCGCGCCTTCCTCGACGCCTGCCCGGATCGCCTGCGACGCGTGCAATCGTTTCCGAGCGCTCCGTTCCGCGACGGACCCGCATGGGAGTATGGCGGAGAAACCGTCTATCGTGTCCTGCGACACGGGCGGCGCGCGCCGTCATACGCTCCGGCGCGATCGGCTATCCAGCCCCGGAACGACTGGACAATCACCGCCTCGCACGGCGCGTGCGTGCGCTCTCTCCTGGACGGAGATCCGGCGACGCAATGGCGTACGGGGACGGAATCGACCGCCGGGCAGTTCATCGAGTTGCGCTTTGCCGCGGATCTCGAGATCCGCGGCGTCAGGATGCAACTCGTCTATCCGCATACGGGATACCCGGGAGCGCTCGACGTCTCGATCCGACGCCCCGAAGGCAAGTGGCGGCTCGTTCGTTTCGATCAAGACGTCGCTGATCGTGAGCTGCTCGACGTGCTGCTCACCAGGGGCGCCGACGTCTGGTACAGCATCGACTTTCCTTCCACGGTCGTCGCCAACGGCGTTCGTCTCGTCGTCCGGCGCGCCGATCCGACGCTCGACGAGTGGCGTATCGCCGAGATCGGAATCTATCGCTGAACACCCGCGCCGCCGTTGCAAGCGACGGCCCTTGCGCCGCACGATTCCTTGATCGTTCGATCTTCCTCATCACGCGCCGTGATCCTTCCGGCGGTTGCTCGACTCGCCGGCCATGAAAAGGGAACTTGCAGCTACAAATTTCGGCCAATCCGTCGACCGGCGATCGTCACCCAAACCGTTCCGGCCGCCAGCGAAACCCAAGATTCAGTATTCGCTGAAGCAACGCGTCATATCCGATTCCCGTGCGAGCCGCGGACTTGGCGAAATCCTCGTCCCGAGAAAGCTGCGGGTTCGGATTGGCCTCCATGACGAAGATCTGTCCGCTTGCGGTGAGCCGCAGGTCGATCCGCGCATAACCGTTGAGAAGCAGGCTGCGATAGACGCGCTTGCAGACATCTCGAATACGTTGCGACGTGGCCGGATCGAGATCCGTCGCCTCGTCGCTCTCGATGCCGTGCTTTTTCTGATAGGTCAGGCTCCACTTGACTCGCTCGGTGGCGATCTTGCGCGACTCTTCGGACAGATTGTGGAAGGAAAGCTCCCATGTTGGCAGCGCTTGCAGGCGCTGGTTACCCAGAATGCCGACGTAAAGCTCGCGGCCCTCGATGTAACGTTCCACGATGGCGTCAGTGCCGATGCTGTCATGAATGAAGAGGACGCGCTCCTGAAGCCTGGCTTCGTCGTCGACGACCGACGCCTGCGAAATGCCGATGGAGGCGTCCAGGGTCGCCGACTTGACGATCAACGGAAAGCGCAGCCTTTTAGGCCGGCGAACGACGCGGCCGACGGGAAATACGGCGAAATCCGCGATCGCGATGCGATGATATGTGAGAAGCTGCTTGGTGATGGCCTTGTCGCGCGCCAGAAGCAGGCCGCGCGAGTTGCATCCGGTGTAGGCCATCCGGCACAGCTCGAGATAGGCGACGACGTTCTGATCCCACGTTGCGACGTTGTTGAACGCCTCCAGGAGATTGAAGGCGATGTGGGGATGGAACTCGGCCATGGCATTACGGATCGGCGCCAGCTCGGCGTCAACGCCGATGCACAGGACCTCGTGGCCCATGTCGCGGAGAGCGCGAACCACGTCGTATTCCATCTTCCACGGCGCCTTTGCGCACTCCTCGATTTCCGCCTCGTCGGGCGGAACGAGGTGCTTGTGCAGCAGAGCGAGCACGCGCATCTTCTTCACAACGCCACCCGATGGCGGCCGGCGTGCAGGTGATGCATTGTCTGCATCGTGAGCAAGCCGGTGAACTCCAGCTTGGTCTCCTCTTCCGACAGCGTGAGACGCAGGTTCAGCTCGCGACAGCGCTGGATGATGTCCTTGAGCACCTGATCGATGGTGTATTGATAGACGCCGGTCCAGCGGCGGGTGCGGCGGCGAACTTCGATGCGAATGCGGGAGAGATAGCTCGCGGCCGTCGGGCGGCCGGCATGCTCCGGGGCGTCCGAAAACAGCCTCCGCAGCTCGCGGTCGTAGATCTGCGGCCGATTGACGCCATACCGCTCGCGCTTGCGGCGATAGTGCTCGCGCAGCGTCTTGCGGATTTCGAGAAGCGGCTCATGTTCTTCTCTCGACGTCACGGGCGGGGCCTTGCCGGACAACTCGCGCATGAGCGCGTCCATGTACTCGAGCTTTCTCAAGACAGGCCAGCCGGCGTAACGATTCCGCCAATCGGCCCCCGGAGTCAGCCACACCGCGAAGGTTTCGGCGAAATCCTCGTCCGGATGGCTCTGCGCATACCAGGACTCGATGTGAGAGACGAAATTCTTGCTGTAAGGCCGCGGCGCGTAATACTCCGGGTAGGGTTGACGCGTGCTGCCGAAGATCTCGCGCCGCTTGCGGCGGCGGCGCAGGCGGTAGGCGTTTTCAATCGCGTGCCCGGTCTCGTGACGCAGGATACGCATGCACCACTCAGGCGTGCCGCCCTCGACTTCCAACATCTGCGTTTGCTCAAGTCGCGCCAGCCGCGGGTGCGCAAGATAGAACGGAATGGCAACGCCCGGCACTCCGTCCGGGCAAAACCATTCGTCCGAAAGCCAAAAATGAGGCCGGAAGACCAGGCCACGCTCGTCCAGCTCTCGAAGAAGCTGCGCGACACGTTGATCGAGATCGCTGTTTGCTATCCGCAGATCGAGACGGCAAAGCTTCAGTTCGAGGAGCTGCTCGTCTTTCCAGTTCTCCCATTCGGAGGGCGGACGAATCCCGCGACGATGACAGCGCGGCGGCGGTTGTCGCGCCTGGGCGTTTTCGTCATCCCTCGGCGATCCTTGATCCGCGGCGGCGGCACGTGCCGCATCTTCGTCATTCATCCTTTTGGCCGTCTCCCGAGTCTTCCTGGAATGCGTCGGAACGGCATTTCTTTTTCCTGTTCCAGCTCATGAAATCCACACATAAAGACTCGTCCCGATCATCCATGATCCTCCGATCCGCCATAGGCTCAGCATACCCCACTCCGCCAATCTGGGTTCCCTTGACCGGCTGATGCGCCTGT
Source organism: Vicinamibacteria bacterium (assembly GCA_016934575.1). Taxonomy (GTDB): domain Bacteria; phylum Acidobacteriota; class Vicinamibacteria; order Fen-336; family Fen-336; genus JAFGSN01. Next base: position 7,779 of record JAFGSN010000032.1, on the reverse strand, counting down.
CACGTCCACGGGCGGAGCGAGCAACCCGCCGTCCGCGCTCGGATTATAAGCCGCCGACGCCCCGTCGATCCGACCGCCGCGCCATGCTGGAGACAAGCGACGCCACGTGCATCCGCCCCGAGGAGGGCTCGCGGGGCTACGTCCTGATCGAACTCGGCGGTTCCACCAGGACGCGCCGTCGTCAAGGCCGCGCTTCGCGACTCCGGCGCAAGCGGCAAGATGGTTCGCCGGCCGTTTATCATGCGGCCCGGAACGGAAACCCTTGAAAGTGAGACGTATCACCGAATTCCAGGACTCAATCGGTGTATTTATAGCGCTCATGTTCTCCAATACACATGTTTACAGAGAGGTGATCCATGACTCGCAGCCTGGTGTTTCTGCTATCAGCATCCCTGACGATCGGCCCGACGTCGTGGGCCGGAGCGTCTGATGAGCCGAATCAACTCCGCGTCACGGGCACAAAAGTCAACGTGAGATCCGAGCCATCCACGACGGCTCGTGTGGTCTACCAGGTAAACGAGGGCGACATCCTGCAATCGCTCGGTCAGAGCGGCAAGTGGCACAAGATCTCCGATTCGAAAGGCCGGCAGGGATACATATACTCCGCCCTCGTCACGCCCGTTCTGGTGACCAAAACCGCTAAAACATCCCGGCTGTCGGAAGCTCGGGCCTCCAAGCCGGCCGCCGGCGTCGATTCGTCCCGGCGCGGCCCGTCCAAAAAAACGCTGTTGATCGGCGGCGGCGTCGCCGCTGCCGGCATCGGAGCTCTGTTGCTTCTATCGGGCGGAGACGATTCGAAAAAGGACAAGGATGAGGACGGCTTCACGCCGGACCAGGGCGATTGCGACGACAATAACGCCGAGGTCAATCCAAACGGCGCCGTGACGGCCACGGCGACCAGCAACATCGCCGGCCAGGCCGTGGACTGCACGGCCAACTCGACCTGGCGCGTCGAAGTCGTCAATAACTCCTGCGAGGAGGTGTCCGTCACCGGGTTGACGGTCATTCAAACCGTCCTTGAAGGCCCCTGCGAGGCGAGCGTTGAGCAACACTCGGCGACACAGAGCGTCGTTCCGGCGGCCTCGGCGGTCGTTGTGCATGATGAGAGCAAAGTCACCGGCTGTTGCGTCGCGCCCGGCTGCTCGTCCTCGGCTTCTTGCCGCTTCAACAGGGTATACAACGTCTTAACGAGCGCGGGCAATCTCAGGACGGCTCCCATACAGTGTCAAATCAATTTCGGACCGCAGTGCCCGATATGCCCGTAACCTGACCGGCGGCGATACGCTTCGCCAAAGGTCACGAAACGCGCGCAATATTGGTTGCATTCTCCCGCCGTCGTAATCCGGGGCGGCGGCCCCCACACGTCGCCGCCCCGATGTTTTGAATCACGCCGCATCAATCGTCCTCAGTCGACTTAGAGAAATCCTAGAGTTCTCTGAAGACTCCGAAAGACGCGCCGTTGCACACTTGGCGCTGGAATTCCGCTCAAGGCGGCGGGACCGCCAAAGCGGGCGGACATGACCGCGAAAGGAGAATGGCTATGCACAAATGTTTCTTACATATGTTGATTGCAGCCGCCGCGCTTCTCTTCACTCAGGGATTGGCCGACGCGGGCCAGCATGAGCAGGTGCGCGACGGCTTCTGGTTTGGAGGCGGATTAGGATTCGGTTCCGCGGGAGCTTCGGCGACGGAGCTCGAGGGCGACGGGCGTGACGGCGGAATAACGGTGCATCTCAAGGCGGGCGGCACTCTCGGGAAAAACACCCTTCTCGGCGGAGAGCTCAACGGTTGGACCAAATCGGAGGAGGGAACGACCATGACGTTAGGCGCCGGAACGGCCGCTCTCTATTACTATCCGATGCCCGATTCGGGCCTGTTCGTCAAGGGGGGCTTGGGCTTTTCATTCACATCCCTTGAGATGTTCGGATACGAGTACGGGAGAAGCCAGAGCTGGGGCCTGCTGGCCGGCCTGGGTTACGACTATCGAATCGGCGTGAACACCTCGATCACTCCCGTCGTCAACTTCTACATGGGCGGACCCTCCGATCTGGAATCCGATCTGGGAGACGACCTCAAGGGTTACAAGTTCAACGTCATCGAGTTCGGCGTCGGCGTGACCTTCCACTGAGGTGTCCCGTAAGGCGGCAAGGGCGGGGCCGCCGACCCCGCCCTGATTAACAATCGTACGATCCGATCGCCGCTTGAATCGTTTTGGTTCCGCATGCAGTCGGGTTCCATATACAATCATGGGGGAGCGATATCTTGGCGGAGGCCTTTTCTTTTCAAGCACAGAGATTCCCGCCCGCCTTTTTCCGGACCGCGCTCGCCTGTGTCGTCGTCGCTCAGGCGACCTCTTTGGCGGCGTTCGATGAGGACGTGCGCGATGACGGCCGCCATCAACGCAAGTCCTTCTCAAAGGCGCCAAGCGTGACGGAAGAATCGCGGCGCGAGCGTCCGGACGCGCCCGCGCCGCGCACGGTCGAACAACCATGGATGAGTCTCGCGGAATGGCGCGAGCGACACGCGCGACAGCTCGCCGATCCATGCCGGGCGGACGCGCGGATCGCGTTTCTCGGCGATTCCATCACACAGGCCTGGGGCGAAAGCGAGCCGTTTCGAGCGGCGTTCGATCGCTATACGCCGTTGAGTCTGGGCATCGGCGGAGACCAAACCCAGCACCTGCTCTGGCGTATCGAGCGCGGCGCGCTCGACGGCTTGAAGCCGCGGATGCTCGTCGTTCTCATCGGCGTCAACAATCTCGCCAACGATCATTCGCCGGAGGAAACCGCGACCGGCGTCGGCGCCGTGATCGCCGCGGCGCGAACACGCCTGCCAAGCGCGAAGATCTTGTTGCTCTCTATTCTGCCCGCGGGAGAGAAGGCGGACGATCCGTTGCGACAAGGGATCATGCGGGCGAATCAAAAGCTTCGGACGCTCGAGGATCCGGCACGCGTCGCGTTGCTGGACGCGGGCGCCGCTCTGATCGAGCCCGACGGTTCGATCGCGGCGTCCACGATGGCGGACTTCCTTCACCCGACTCCCGAAGGCTATGTCAGGTTCACGAACGCCGTCGCGCCGCTCGTGGACGAAATCATGAGCCAATGACCTCGTGGAGCTGGGCGCGGATCGTAATGGCGCTCAAGGAGCATCGCCCGCGGCGCATCGAGAGCGAAGGGGCGGAACGCGCGGCGGTGGCAATGATGCTCCGCGACGGAAGCCTGGGCATCGAGCTGCTTTTCATCGAGCGCGCCGAGAGCCCGCGGGATCCCTGGTCGGGTCACATGGCTTTTCCGGGCGGGCGTCATGATCCGGATGACGTCGATTTGCGAGCAACGGCGGTTCGCGAGACGGCCGAGGAGCTGCGCCTCGATCTCAACCGAGCCGGCGTCTTCCTCGGCGGGCTGAATGAGCTTACGACCATCACGCGACCGCGCGGCCGCGAGCTGGTCGTCGCGCCCTATGTTTATCGGCTCAATGAGCCCGTTCTTCCCGTTCCCGGCCCCGAGGTTCGCGCCGCCTGCTGGATCGCGCTCTTGAAACTCGGCGCCGAGGCGAATCGCGCGGTCATCGCGCGTACGTTCGCGGGTCGCCGCTTGTGGTGCCCGAGTCTCCGCGTGGACGGTCGCGTGATCTGGGGATTAACCTACCGCATGTACCGCGATCTCGAGAGCATGGTCGCGGCGACGGGGATTCCCGAATCCGCCTCGGGGGAGGAGGTCGCTTCATGAAAGTCGTGCTGACGATCGCCGGATCGGATTCCGGCGGCGGCGCCGGCATTCAGGCGGACCTGCGCACGTTCGCGGCTCATGACGTTCACGGAACGTCGGCCGTCACGGCCGTCACGGCTCAGAACTCCGTTTCCGTGATCGACTATGTCGCTCTCGAACCGCGCATGGTGATCGCTCAAATCGAGGCCGTCATGAACGACATGCCGGTGTCGGCGGCCAAGACCGGCATGCTCGCCAACGCCGCCATCGTCTCCGCCGTCGCCGATGCGGCGCGGCGTCTTTCGATTCCCAATCTCGTCGTCGATCCCGTGATGGTCGCCAAGAGCGGCGATCGGCTGCTGGATCCCGACGCGGAGCATGCATATCGCGAGCTGCTCTTCCCCCGCGCGTCCCTCATCATGCCCAACCTGGCGGAAGCGGAAGCGCTCCTTGGCCGCGTCGTCCGATCGCTCACGGCCATGCGCGAAGCGGCGCGCGCCCTGCTCGACCTTGGACCGCGCGCGGTGGTCGTCAAGGGCGGCCATCTCGACGGCGACGCCGCCGACGTCTTCTTCGACGGCCAACGCCTGATCGATCTGACCTCTCCGCGCATCGCCACCAAAAACACGCACGGAACGGGTTGCACGTATTCCGCCGCCGTGGCCGCCCGTCTGGCGTTGGGATCCGATCTCCTCGATGCGGTTCGGGGAGCGAAGGACTACTTGACCGAGGCGATCCGCCGCTCATATAGCGTCGGCCGGGGCCACGGACCGGTGGACCATCTCCATCCATTTCGGAATCGCGAGCGCTGATCGCCGGCACGCTGAACGCCCTTGGCGGCGCCTTGGCGGCCGCTCACGACGACCGCCGAACGCAGCCCCCGATCATGGACCGACGGCCGCCGGCATGACGTTCGGATTCGAAACGCCGAGCATGCGGGTCACATCGGCATTCCAGATGGCGCGATCGGTTGCGTCTTCACCCATGAAAGCGCGATTCACGATTCCGGATACAGGAGGTGCTTCACCCGGCGTTTTCGAAAAGCCGACTCGTCGCGCTTCCAATCCTCCAGCCAATCGTTCGGCGCGACGCCCTTCTCGATCGAACGCCGCACGCGATCCGTGCCGCACAGGATGTCGATCGGAAGCTTGACGCGCTCATATTCGTAGGGCGGCTTTCGCCAGGCAAAGGCGGCGGGATTCTGAGCGCGCGCCAGGATGATGATCCATAGATATGCGCGATGGGGACGGAACCTCGCGCGATCGATAACGTGCACTTGCACGCCGCCGCAACTCCGTCGAGCATGCTTCTGGAAGGTGGGAGTGAAGAAGACCGGACGGAAAAGGACTCCGGGAAGACGCTCGCGCGTGAGCTCGTCCGCGAGTCGCCATGGATCAAGCCATGGCGCGCCGACGAACTCGAACGGGCGCGTCGTTCCTCGGCCTTCCGAGAGATTCGTGCCCTCGACAAGGCAGCCGCCGGGATAAACGTAAGCGGTGTCGACGGTCGGCATGTTGGGAGAGGGCGGGACCCACGGCAATCCGGTCTCCTCGAACGACATTTTCCGTCGCCAGCCCCTCATTCGAACGACACGTAGATCGACGTCGAGAGCGCGCTCTTCGCGAAAGAGCCGCGCCAGCTCTCCGACGGTCATCCCATGGCGTATCGGCAAAGGATGGCGGCCGACAAAGGAAGTAAACGCCGGATCGAGGGTGTTGCCTTCGACGGCTTGGCCGCCGATGGGGTTCGGGCGGTCGAGCACGAAAAACGCCTTGTGGTGCGCGGCGCACGCCTCCATGACGTGAAGCATCGTGTGGATGAAAGTGTAGTACCGCGCTCCCACGTCTTGAACGTCGAAGACCAGGGCGTCGACGTTCGCGAGCTGTTCGACTGTCGGCTGGCGTTTGGGGCCGTAAAGGCTGTAGATCGGACAGCCCGTGAACGGATCACGGCTGTCGGCGACCTCGACCAGATCCTGAGCGTCGGCCCACAGCCCGTGCTCCGGACCGAACAGCGCGGTCAGCTCGAACGCGCTCGATTCCTTGAAGAGCTTGACGGCATGCGCCAGTCCCGGCGTCACCGCGGTCTGGTTGGCGACAAGGCCGACGCGCATTCCGCGCAATCCGTCGGGTCGCGCCAGCAATTCCTCCAGGCCCGTGCGAACGCGGCTCAAGTGATCACTCGATGAACTTCAGTGAGAATCGGCCGGCGGTCTTTCCCGACGCCGATTGCTCATGAATGGAACCCTCGATGGTCTCGCCCCGCAGCTCGCCGCGGAAAAAAAGCGGCGAAGCGCCGACGACCACCGTGAACTGGAGCGTTCCCCCGGCGAAGGTGACGTTCTTGAGCGGGCTCTGCAGCGCAAGCTTGCCCTTCTGTATTGTCAGGGATCCCGCAAGCCGGCTCCCCTCGCCGCTCAGAGTGACCTGGAACGGCCGCGTCCGGTCGCTCTCCTGCATCGTCCCTTTCCAGAGGCCGATCACCGCCGTGCCGGCTTGCGCGGCGCCGCCGTCGGAAGGAATCATGAACGCCATGTCCCGGAGCCCCGCGGCGAGATGCGACGGCAGTGGCCTGATGAGCGCTGTCGGCACGCCGGTTTCCGCGCCGCCCCGCCGATGCGCCTCGGCATAGATCTCGAGCAAAGCGCGGGCGCTGGGCGCGAGCTGAACCACTTCGACGGGCCGAAGTTTTTGGAGAAAGAGAGCGAAATAGTCGTTGAGCAAAGCAGCCCAGTAGGATGCAACCGCGCGAGCCGACGGGCGAGAAGCCGATCGCGAGCTGAGCCAGCGCTTGGAGTATCCGGCGACATCCGCGTCGGTCACGACCAGGGACACGGCGCCGGAGACCACGCGCGGCGGGCGGCCCTGTTGCGCCTGGAAGAGAGGAGTCTGCCGGGGCTCCGAATCGACCAACCGATTGAGCATCTGGCAGACGAGAAGCGCTCTTTCGGGCGTCGACGCCGCATCGGCCTTGCCGGTCAACAGAAGAACCGGCCCCAGTTCCGTGGAAACGAAGGCATGATCGTTCTCCGCTTGATCGGTCGGCGCGGGAAAGAAGAACGGCCGATAGACGCCGGCGGAAGGTCCGAGCGACGTGAAGTAGAACGGATTCGAGACGTTCCCCTGACTCTTCACCGTGACGGGAACGTCGGCCTGGACCTGGGTCACGATGGGAGCGGGCGCGAGCGCCGTGATCGAGGTCGCCGTCGAGGTCAGGACGAGCGCCGGTTGGCTGCCGAATGCGACGACGTTTCCCTTCGGTTCGGCGGAGAATCCCCTCCCCTGCAGCACGACGCGCGTGCCCGGCGCCCCGCGTTTCGGATCGATGCCCGAGAGAAGCGGCAAGCGTCCGATGATCATCGTCATCGGACGGCTGGTCTCCCGCCCGACACGAACGGTGACGATCGCGGAGTCGCCGAGCGTGACGTTCATCGGCGGAACGACGAAACGCAGTCGCGTGGATTGCTTTTCACGAACGTCCGCGATGATTTCATTGACGAGAACCGTCGTCGGATCGCCGGTGAGATTCGTGCCGGTGATCGTGACCTCTTCGCCGGTCATGGCCACTTCGGGATCGACTCCCGTGATGACCGGAACCGCGGCGATCACGAGATCCATCGCTCCGGAGGTCCGACCGTTCACCGTGACCGTCACCTTGAGAGCGCCGCTCGAATCCAAAGGCACTTGACACTGAATCTGTTCGGCGGAAGCGGACAGGACCTGAGCGCTTTTTCCCCCGACATGCACGATGTTGTCGCCCGTCGTCGTCGCGAAACCCCGGCCATTGATGGTCACGGTCTGCCCAGGCTCCGCTTTCGGCGGCGTCAAGGACGACAGCTCGGGCGCGCCCTTCCGCGAGAAAAACCATGCGGCGGCGGCGATGGCGACGGCGGCCGCGCCGACAAGAACGACGAGTCTCAGCATCGAGACAACCGAACGCCGGCGGCGGATCGGCGGGGCCGGCCGGCGTTGCGCGGGAGGCGCGGGGCGCCGCGCGGGTGGGCGAGGGCGGCTCACTCCAATGGAGGGAGGCTCGGTTTGATAATCCGGACGCTCCATGCGCGCTGGAGGCG
>JAFGSN010000181.1 GCA_016934575.1 Vicinamibacteria bacterium | reverse complement strand
TCTGGGATAACCCACCTTGCCGCGCAGCCCGCGGAAGGAAAACCCTATAGGTAGAGCCATCATGTTGCGCAGAAATCGGCGCCCTTTGTCGTGCCGTTTCACGGATTAATCCACATCATCGCGCGGGAAATCGCCGAAGGATTCTGATGTCGTCTCCATTGGATCTCGGGGGATGCACGCCGGCATTCCGGCCGTTGCGATCTCCGGTTGGCCGTATACTCTGAGCGGCATGCTGACCGCGGCCGTCATCTTTGTCGCCACCTATGTCGTCGTGGCCCTGGGGTACTTTCCGGGCCTGCGATTGGATCGCACCGGCGCGGCCGTCGTGGGCGCCGCTTTCATGGTCGCCTTCCGCGTGATCACTCCCGAGCAGTCGTACGCCCTGATCGACATGGGCACGCTGGTTTTACTCTTCGGGATGATGGTGATCGTCGGCCATCTGCGCCTGGCGGGCTTTTTCCGCTGGGCGGGCGCTTCCGTGGCCCGCCACGCGGCGACGCCGCGCCGGCTTTTGGCGGGAATCATCGGCGTCGCCGGCGTCCTCTCCGCGCTCTTCGTCAACGACACGATCTGCCTGGCGCTCACTCCGCTCGTCATAGAGGTGTCCGGCGTGCTCGGCGTGCGCGCCACGCCCTATCTGCTCGCGCTCGCGACCGCGAGCAACATCGGCAGCGTCGCGACGCTCACCGGCAATCCCCAGAACATGCTGATCGGCGTCGCTTCGGGATTTTCCTACGCTTTCTTCTTCAAGAAGCTCGTCGTCGTGGCGGCCGCCGGCCTTGTCATGGATTTCCTCGTCATCAACTGGATCTACAGGCGGGACATGGCGCTGTCCTTTACGGGCGCGGCTCATCCGCGGGCGCGCATTCATGGATTCCTGATCGTCAAGGGGCTGGCGGCCTCGGCCGTGATGCTCTTCTTCTTCTTCGCCGGAGCCGATCTCTCGATCGTGGCGATCACGACGGGCGCGACGCTGCTTCTGACGCGACGCGTCAAGCCCGAAAAGGTCTTCATCGAGATTCACTGGAGCCTGCTCACGCTGTTCGCCGGACTCTTCGTCGTGGTCGGCGCGGCCCGTTCGGCGGGACTGGCCGACCTGGCGTTCGACGCACTCGGCGCGCGCAATGCGCACAGCCTGCCTTTGATCTCGATCACGTGCGCCGCGCTTTCGAATGCCGTTTCGAACGTGCCGGCGATCATGCTCTTCATCCCGTTCGTGCCGCGCTTCCCCAATCCCGAAGGAACGTGGCTTTCGCTCGCCATGTCGTCGACGCTGGCGGGAAACATGACGCTGGTCGGTTCGATCGCCAACCTGATCGTGGCCGAGGGCGCGAGGCGCGCCTGTCCGATCGGCTTCGTCGAATACCTGAAAGTCGGAATTCCGTTGACTCTGCTGACGCTGGGATTTGGGATCTACTGGCTGCGATAGCCTGCGGCGAAGGCACGTTGAAGCGCGCTCGTTACGCAAACGTCAGCATGTTGACGAAGAGGCGCCTCCGGTCCACATGGACCTCACGCGCGTGCTCGGCTTCGGACCGTGAAGCACATGGGGTTTCCTTGACCTCTACGGAATACCAGCGCCCTTCGATCAATAGTCCCGTTCTCGGCTGGCCTGTGCGCAACCGACATACGTAAGGTCGATGACGCGCGGGAGATCCTTGGCTTCCTATGCCGGATCGTCCCTGCTCGTCAGAACTCCGAGTATCCCTGCGCGCTGAGCGCCGAACGCTAGAGCCAGTAGCGCCCGTCGATTCTGAGAACAGCGCCTCCGCCAAACGTCACGCGGAACTCGCACTCCGGATCGGGGACGCCCGCCAGCCTGACGATGTTCGGGTTCGCGAAGTCCGCGTTCTGCTCGATCTGAACGGGACGTCCGTTCCAGCCGCCGACACGATGCAGGTGATAGCCCCGGGCGGCATTGCCGGAGACCGTGGCGGGATCCTCCAGGTAGCCGAAGGGCGCCGCGAACACGCGACTGCGAAGCCAATGGGCGGCATCGGCGACTTGGGTGCTGAACACGACGACGATATCGAGCTTATGCCGATCGCAGAACGCGGCAAGAGTCTTGAGATCAGGCGACGCGCCGACGACGTCGTCCAGCCCCTTGAGCGGGAGACACAGCGTCTCCAGGCCCGCGTTGACGACGCCGATCTCGATGGACGGGTCGAGCGTGCGCTCGGCGATGTTCAAGACCTGACAGATCTCGCGGGGCTCGATATTGCACCCCGAGAAGACCGGGACTGGGGCGTGAACATAGACCGCGTCCTCGCTCTCGATGCGGTTCTCCACGGGAAGGATGCCCTTGTTCGTGTGCAGGAAGACGCGCGGGCATCGCGCCAGGGCGCGGTCGTGGGTGACGAGATCGTGCGCGATGGCGATCGTGGCGTGACCGCAGAACTCTACCTCCTTCTCCGACGAGAAGTACCGGAGCTTGAAGGCGTCTCCCGACACGCGGGCGACGAAACCGACCTCGCTCACGAAGCCCTTGAGCTCGCGCGCGACGCGCTGCATCTCGGATTCTGTGATGCTGTCAAAGGATTCGAGGTGCACGGCCGCCGCCGGGTTCCCGCTGGACGTGGCCGTCGCAAAGGCGTCGATCTTTTTGAATAAGTTCGACGAGGCGTACAAAGAGCTGCGCGACGGCCGGCGTTACGCGGCGGACGTGAAGATCGGGTTGGTCGAGCGAACCCGACGCAACCGCAGCGTAGTGGCGCATCGCTACCTGCTCGCCGTGCCGCGGAGCTACTCTCCCGCGCGGCGCTACCCGGTGCGCGTCCATCTGCACGGCGGCGTGGCCAGGCCGGCGTGGGAGGGCGCGGCTTCCTGGGTGAAGAACCCGGAGCGGTTCCTGAGCGAGGATCGGATCACGATCCTGCCCGCCGGCTGGGACGAGTCGAAATGGTGGCAGCAGAGCCAGGTCGAGAACGTCACGGAGATCCTGAGGGAGGTCAAGCGCGCATACAACGTCGACGAGAACCGGATCAGCCTCACTGGAGGCTCCGACGGCGGCACCGGCGCCCGGTACTCTGCCTTCCGCTGCCCGACGCCCTGGGCTTCGTATGTCTCGCTCATCGGCAGTCCGAACGTTCTCGC
>JAFGSN010000180.1 GCA_016934575.1 Vicinamibacteria bacterium | reverse complement strand
GCCCTGGCTCCGGGAGGTGCTCGTCCGGACGACGAAGACGGATGCTTACGAACTGCCCTGGTCGATCGCGGAGATACGAGTTTTCACCGAGCGCGACGCGGTCGGTCGGAAGAACGCATACGAAAGGCATCCGCGCGTCATGGGCCGTGCGACCCAACGGTAAGCGATCATGGCGCCGCCAGCATGCCGGCGGTTCGTTCTTCAACGCGAGATATCGAGAAGATTGCAGCGTATAAAGCGAGTAAAATAAAGGGTTCGTCCCTTTCTTATTGCCTTCGGCGATCAGGCCGATGGAATCAGCGGAACGACGAGGAAAGGAATTCATGGAGCTGGATCGTATCATCATCACCGGAGCGCGGCAGCACAACCTCAAGAACGTCTCGGTCGAGATCCCCAAGAAAAAGTTGGTGGTCATCACCGGCCCGTCGGGCTCCGGCAAATCGAGCCTGGCGTTCGACACGCTTTACGCCGAGGGGCAGCGCCGGTACATCGAAAGCCTGTCGGCCTACGCGCGCCAGTTTCTGGGACAGATGGACAAGCCGCCCTACGACTCGATCCGCGGCCTGGCGCCGACGATCTCGATCGAACAGAAAGCGGCCTCCGGCAATCCGCGCTCGACGGTCGGCACGATCACCGAGATCCACGACTACCTGCGCGTGCTCTGGGCGCGCGTCGGCCGCCTCGCTTGTCATCGCTGCGGCCGAGCCGTCTCGCAGCAATCGTCCCAGCAGATCGTTCATGAGATCTCCGAGCTGTCCGCGGGGACGAGGTTTTTGCTCCTCGCTCCGCTCGTCAAGGAGCGGAAAGGCGAGCACCGCGACGTCATCGAGCAGGCGCGTAAATCCGGCTTCACGCGTTTACGCGTCGACGGCGTGGTCGTCTCCCTGAACGATGAAATACGGCTCGACAAGAGAAAGAAACACACGATCGACGTCGTCGTGGACCGCTTGATCGTTCGCCCCGACCTCGGCCGTCGATTGCACGACTCCGTCGAACTGGCGCTGCGTCACGGTCAGGGCGTCGTCGTCATCGCGCCCGAGCGCCGGCCGGAAATGGTGCTCTCCGAGCATCGCGCCTGTCATTACTGCGGATTGTCCTTCCCCGAGCCGACGCCGCAGCTTTTCTCGTTCAACTCGCCTCTGGGCATGTGCCCGGATTGCTCCGGACTGGGTTCACGGCTCGAGATGGATCCGGCGCTGGTCGTGCCCAATCCCGACCTCACGCTCAACGAGGGCGCGGTCAAGCCGCTCGGCGCGCTGGCCGAGGGCACGACCTGGGGAGCGGACATCGTGCGGGCCGTGGCGCGCGAGCGCGGCATCGATCTCAACCGCCCCTGGAAACAGCTCTCCGAAGAACAGCAGCGCATCATCCTGCACGGCACGGGCGAAGCGCGCGTGCACGTGGCGATGCGCGGCGCCTGGGGCGCGGGCTCCTTCCGCATGCGTTACGAAGGCGCCATCAACCAGCTCATGCGGCGCATGCGGGAAACGAAATCGGAGGAGATGCGTCAATACTATCAGCGCTTCCTCTCGAATCGACCCTGCTCCGCCTGCGGCGGGAAAAGACTCCGGCCCGAAGCGCTGGGCGTCAGCCTGGGCGGCCGGAGCATCGCCGACGTTGCGGCGCTGTCGGTCGAAAAGGCCTATGCTTTCTTCGACGAGCTGAATCTCAAAGGCAATGACGCCAAGATCGCCGTCGAGCTGCTCAAGGAGATCCGCTCGAGATTGCGCTTCCTGCTCGACGTCGGCCTCGCGTACCTCACGCTCGATCGGCCGGCGCCGTCGCTTTCCGGAGGCGAGGGCCAGCGAATACGTCTGGCCAGCCAGATCGGCAGCGAGCTGACGGGCGTGATCTACGTTCTCGACGAGCCGTCGATCGGACTCCACCAGCGTGACAACAAGAAGCTCCTCGCGGCGCTCCAGCATCTGCGCGACATCGGCAATACCGTTGTGGTCGTCGAGCACGACCGCGAGGCCATGGAGGAGGCCGACTGGATCATCGATTTCGGCCCGGGCGCCGGTCGGAACGGCGGGAAGGTCGTCGCCGCGGGCACTCCGCGCGAAATCGCCGGCGACAAGCGAAGCCTGACCGGACGTTATCTTTGCGGTGACCTCGAGATCGGCGTTCCCGTCGCGCGTCGCAGGAACGACGGTCGCGTCCTGCGCGTCAAAGGCGCTAGAGAGCACAATCTCAAGAACGTCACAATCGAGTTCCCGCTCGGCGTGTTCATCTGCGTCACGGGGGTCAGCGGCGCCGGCAAAAGCACGCTCGTCAACCAGATCCTTTACCCCGCCGCCGCTCGAGCGCTCTATCGCAGCGACGTCACGGTCGGCGCCCACGATGCGATCGAAGGACTGACCGAGATCGACAAGGTCATCGACATCGACCAGAGCCCCATCGGCCGAACGCCGCGATCGAATCCCGCCACCTACACCAAGATCTTCGACCTCATCCGAGACTTTTACGCCTTGCTGCCTGAAGCTCGCATGCACGGATACAATCCCGGGCGCTTTTCATTCAACGTCAAGGGCGGACGGTGCGACGCCTGCGACGGCGACGGCGTCAGGCGCGTCGAAATGCACTTCCTGCCCGACGTCTTCGTGCCCTGCGAGGTGTGCCATGGCCGGCGTTTCAACGATGCGACGCTGGCGGTGGAATACAAAGGCCTGTCGATCGCCGACGTGCTCGATCGGACCGTCGACGAAGCTCTTCAACTCTTCAAGAACCACCCGCTTATACGACGCGGACTCGAGACGCTGGTCGACGTCGGTCTCGGATACCTCGCTCTCGGCCAGCCCTCGCCCACGCTTTCCGGCGGTGAGGCGCAACGCGTCAAGCTTAGTCGCGAGCTGTCCAAGCGCGCCACGGGCCGTACGCTTTACATCCTCGACGAGCCGACGACTGGCCTGCACTTCGACGACATCCAGAAGCTGTTGCGCGTGCTCGACCGGCTGGTGCAGGGAGGCAACACCGTGATCGTCATCGAACACAATCTGGACGTCATCAAGACCTCTGATTACGTCATCGACCTCGGTCCAGAAGGCGGCGACTCCGGCGGACGAGTCGTCGCCGCGGGAACGCCGGAGGAAATCGCGCTCATCCCCGGCTCGTACACCGGCCGTTTTCTCGCCCACATCCTGCCGAAAAACAACGCTCGTCGCGCTGTAGTCCGGAAGCACAAGGCAGAGACGCAGCCTGCTCGATAAACTGT
>JAFGSN010000179.1 GCA_016934575.1 Vicinamibacteria bacterium | reverse complement strand
CGGCGCTTCGCGTTTTTGTGTCACGGACGCGAACACGATGGTGTCGCTTGGAACGTGTCGTCGCCTGCGTTGACAGAGACGGGCGCGCAGCATAGCCTGATGCCGTTTTCGAGCCGTTCGCTCCGTCGTTCGCGCCCTCCGGCTCGGGTTGGCGATGGACGCCTTCGTTGTCGTCGGAACGGGCAAGCCATTGAAGCCGCGCCCGCCCAGGACGTCGTCACGAACCGAATCGAGAACGAGCGAACGCAACGATCCAACAGCGGTCCGGACCGCATCGAGGAGACCAAAGAGACGATGTCGACATCGATCGTGCTGAATGAAACGGCGCGCCAGGTATGGAATGTCTTGAACCAGGGCCGCGCGGATCTGGCCGAAATCACCAAGGCCACCGGTTTCGACCAGAGTCACGTGATGGTCGCCGCCACGGAAGGCGTGAAACAGGGCTTCATCGCCATCGAAGACCGCCCACGCATCGAGGTCGATCCGGTCGCAGACGTCGTCGCGGCTCTTGATCGCGGGCTTCCCGAGCGGCGCGCAATCCGCCGTCTGGCCGAGTCGGGAGGCAAGGCGCCGCTGCCCGACTTTATCGCCTGGGCAAAAAGGGAGAACGTTCCGGTGAACGAGGCCTTCCGCTGGGGCGCCGCGCGCAACTGGGTGCGCCGTTTCCAGAAGCCCCCCGTGGTCGAGCTGACCGACGTTGGGCGCGCGGCGCTCGACGTCGAGGCTCCCGACGAGAAGGCGCTGCGCCTCGCCGCGTCAGGCACGCGTTTTCTCGACGAGCAGGCCGCGCAAGGCGTCGCGATCGAAGCCGTCACGCGCCTGCTGGCCAATCGCTCCGAGCTGGCCAGGCTGCGCGAGCGCACGCAGCGGTTCCTGTCGCTGACGGAAGCCGGACGCGCGGCTTACGCGAACGCGCGCGTCAAGCGCGAGCAGAACGCGCTCACGCCCGAAGATCTGCGCTCCGGCGCATGGCGCGAGATCACGCTCCGTCCCTATGACGTGACGCTTCCGGCCCAGTTAATCTACCCGGCCAAGACTCATCCGATGCGCCGGATCATGGATCAGACGCGACGCGCCTTTCTCGAACTGGGCTTCACCGAGGTCGTCTCGCCCATGATCGAGGTCGCCTTCTGGAACTTCGACGCTCTGTTTCAGCCACAGGACCATCCCGCGCGCGACATGCAGGACACGTTCTACATGGCCGAGCCCTCGCGCGCGGTCCTTCCCGACCGCGCCGTGGTCGAAGCCGTGAGCCGCGTCCACGAGGACGGCGGTGAAACCGGATCGAGAGGCTGGGGATATCGCTGGGAGCTCGAGGAAGCGCGCAAGCTCGTCCTGCGCACGCACGCCACGGCCGCCACGGTGCGCGCCCTCGCGAAACATCCCGAACCGCCTTATAAATGCTTCTGCGTCGGTTGGACCTATCGCAACGAGACGATCAGCTTCAAGCACCTGCCCGTCTTCCACCAAGTCGACGGCATCGTCATCGACGAAAGCGCCAATCTGGCCACGCTGCTCGGCACGCTCTCCGCCTTTTACACGAAAATGGGCTTCGCCAAAGTGCGCTTCAAGCCGGCCTTCTATCCCTATACGGAGCCGAGCGTCGACGTTCTTGTCTACATGGAGGACCGCGGCAAGTGGCTCGAGATGGGGGGCAGCGGCGTCTTCCGGCCCGAGGTGACGCAGCCTCTCGGCTGCCGCCATCCGGTCCTCGCCTGGGGTCTCGGCATCGAGCGGCTCGCGATGCTGCGCCTCGGCTTCAACGACATCCGGCAGTTGTACCAGGGCGGCCTCGATACAGTGGAGGAGGTGCCGCAATGCCGATAGTCAGCATCGACGCCGCCTGGTTGAACGAGCTGATCGGAAAGCCAATCGAAACCGACGCGCTCGGAGAGGCGCTCGAGCAAATCGGCTGTGACGTCGAGGAGGTGGTCGACGTCGGCCGGCACCGTTGCCCGCGGTGCCACGCGCTTGTCGAGGCGGGGGTTGGCGCCGACGCGGTCACCAACTGCTCCGTGTGCAGCTATGCGCAGGACACGCCGCTGCCGTTCGTCGATACGATCAACGTCGTGCGCATCGATCTGCTTGCCGCGCGGCCCGATCTCTTCGACATCGGAGGTCTGGCGCGCGCGCTCCGCGGATATCTCGGCCACGTCGAGGGTTTGCCCGACGTCCCGGTCGAGGCTTCCGGCGTCACCGTCGAGGTCGCGCCCGACGTCAAGGACGAGAAGAGCTTTCGCCCCTTCATTCGCTGCGCCGTCGTTCACATGCCGCCGCTCGACGACCGCCTGCTGGTCGCGGTCATGAAACTCCAGGAGAACCTGCACTGGGGCGTGGGCCGGGACCGCAAGCTGGCCTCGATCGGCGTCTACGATCTCGACCGCGTGCGCCCGCCGATAACTTACCGCACCCTTGATCCCGAGAAGGAAAGCTTCGAGCCTTTGGGATTGCCGGGGACTCGCATGAGCGGACGGCGGATCCTCGAGGAGCATCCCAAGGGCGTCGCTTATGCGCATTTGCTCGCCCATCACGCGCGCTATCCCGTGCTGATCGATTCCGCCGGTCTCGTACTCTCCATGCCGCCCATCGTCAACAGCGAGGGCACCAAGGTCGAGTCCGGAACGAAGCGGCTTTTCATCGACGTCACGGGCATTTCGGAAGCCGCGGTCGAGAGCGCCCTCAAGACGCTTGTCTGCTCGCTCGCCGAGCTGGGCGGGCGCGTCGCGACGGTCGAGGTGCGCGATGCGGGACGGAAGCTCCTCACGCCGGATCTCACGCCGGGAACCCAACGCATCACGCTCGAAGGCGCGCGGCGCTGGTTGGGACTTCCGCTCGACGCCGACAATCTCATGGCGAGCCTGCGCCGCATGCGCCTCGACGTCCGTCCGCTCGACGAAGGACGCTCGGAATTCGAGGTGCGCTATCCCGCGTTCCGCAGCGACATCCGCCACATGGTCGACGTGCTCGAGGACCTGGCCATCGGATACGGCTATCAGAACATTGTGGCCGCGCACGTGCCGACCATGACCGTCGGCGGACCGCGCGCCGAAGAGGTTCTCGGCGAACAGGTCCGTACGATCCTCGTTGGTCTCGGTTTCAGCGAGATCATGAGCCTGCCGCTCGCAACGGAGGAAGACCACTTCGCGAAGCTCCGGCTGCCTGTTCCCGCCCGTTATCCGCGCGTCGCCAATCCCAAGCTCAAGGCCATGACCGTCGTGCGCACGCATCTCATGACCGGCGTCATGGAGGCGCTGCGCGAAAATCGGCGGCGCCCCATGCCGCTGCGCTTGTTCGAGATGGATAACGTCGTGGCGCTCGACGAGAAAGCCGAAACCGGCGCGCACGAGGAGCGCCGGCTGTGCTTCGTCCATGCCGGCCGCGAGGCGGGATACGCCAGCGCGCGCGCCGTCATGGACGCGCTCCTGCGGGAGCTGGGCGCGGAGGCCGTGTACAAGCCTGTCGCGCACCCATCCTTCACGATGGGTCGCGCTGCCACGTTCAAGGCCGGTCGATTCACGGGCGTGCTCGGTGAGCTGCATCCCGAAGTCGTCGTCGGCTTCGGCCTGGATCACCCGGTGGCGCTCGGCGAGATCACGCTGGCTTTGGTCCTCTAGGCTAGAAAATCCCGATCCGGTCCGGGCGTTCGATCGCGCGGGAATCTTCGAGGGCGGCGGCGATCACTTCGGCCAGGCGCCGGACGCCTTCCTCGATCCTGTCATCCGAGGCATAGGAAAAGTTCATCCGGAACGTGTTGCGGCCAGAATCGTCCGTGAAGAATGGACGACCGATCACGTAAGCGACGCCACGATCCATGGCCTTCGGCAACAGGGCGAGGGCGTCCAGCTCCGGAGGCAACTCGACCCAAAGAAAGAGTCCGCCTTCGGGCCGGGAGAAACGGACCTCGCGCGGCAGCATTCGCTCGGCGGCGCGCAACATCAGGTCGCGTTTGGCCCGGTAGATCGACTTGATCCGCTCAATATGAGGGAAGAGCGCGTTGTCATGGATGATTTCGAAGATGCAATACTGGCTGAACGTCGTGGTGCACAGATCCTGCGCCTGTTTGGCCAGAACCGCCTTGCGGATCAACAACGGATCCGCCGCGAGCCACCCGACCCGAAAGCCCGGTGCCAGGATCTTCGAGAACGTGCCGAGGTACGCCACCCGGCCCTCGGTATCGATGCTCTTCAGAAGCGGCACGTTTTTCCCGTCGTAGCGGAGAAGACCATAGGGATCGTCTTCAGCGATCAGAAGCTCGCGCTCGCAAGCGATCTCGTAAACGCGCCGCCGCCGATCCTCGGGCATCGTGACGCCCGTCGGATTGTCGAAAGTGGGGACGAGATACAAAAGCTTGGCCCGCGCGCCGGCCGCGGCCAACTCGTCGATGCGCCGCTCGAGCGCTTCGGGAATCAGACCCTGCTCGTCGCAGGCGATCCCCTCGACGCGGCTCGAGGCGGCGTTGAACGTCAGCAACGCTCCGAGGTACGTCGGATTGGCCGTGAACACGCTGTCTCCGGGATCGAGCACGATCTGGGCGAGCAAGCTCAGCGCCTGCTGAGAACCGGTCGTGATCAGGATATTGTCGACTTCCTGCGGCGCGCCGTAGCGGGCGCCCATCCCCCCCGCGATCGCGCGGCGTAGTCGATGATGACCCTCGGTCGGCCCGTATTGAAGCGCCTCCGCTGCATGCGACGTCATCACGTGACCGACCACTTCCTGAATCGCATCCCTTGGAAAAGCCGCCGGGTTGGGAAGCCCGCCGGCAAAGCTGATCATCTCGGGGTGATCAAGCAATTTGAGCAACTCGCGGATCTCGGAGGCCCGCAGGCGGTGAGCGACGCTCGAAAGGAACGATTGCGCTTCGAAACTCATGACATCCTCCAGGACCGGCCCGACCCCACGAGATCGTTTCGGAGGGCGGGCACGAGGTAATGATCCGACCCGTCAATCGTCGCGTTGCGCGCTCGAGTCGATCTCCTCGAGCCAGCGGGTGAAATCGTCCCAAAACTTTTCCGCTTGTTCGAGCTTTCCTTCCCGCCGCCACTTCTCCCGCAGGCGTTCGGCTTTCTCGCGCAAGGCCGGCAAGCGCTTCTGTTTGAACTTGCCCCATTCCTCGCGCGCCGCCTTGTCGGCGTCGCGCATGAACTCATCCACGTCCTCGCGAAGTCGCTCGGCTTCGGGCGTCTCACAGGCGTCTTCGACGCAATCGGTCAGCTTTTCGGCAAGACGCTTGGCCGCATCCAGCGCGTTCTTGCCCGCATCCTCGAGAGATCGCAGGATCTCAGAAAGCCCGGCCTCGCTTCCTTCGATCACGTCGCCGTCCTCGACGCGAGTCCTCTCACCACGCCGATCCTTGATCGTGATCTGCCGGCCGTTCTCGCGCACGCCACGCTCGCCGGCTTCCTCGATGACGAAGCGCGCTTCGCGATAGACCGCCTCGCGATGCATGTTCTGGATCAGCACGCTCACGCGCGCCGGGCCATCGTTCGCGACGTCCACCGAGCGCACGGCGCCGATCTTGACGCCGCGATAGACGACCGGATCGCCGGATACCAGACCTCTCGCGTCCTTGAAGACGATCGTGAACGTGAGTCCGCCCCACTCGGCGATACAGGACATGAGACTTGCCGCGGCCATGGTCGCGGCCAAGAAAAACAGTGATTGATGCCGCGTCATGAACATCCTCGCCCAAGAGCGACATTTTATCCGATCAGGTGTTCCTTCGCCCGCGCGTCGCCGACTCAACGACTCAATGCGTGTTTCCCGTCTCCATGCGACTCCACGACGCCGGATCTCCGCGTTCCAGGCCGTAATTTCATGTCGAGCCTTGCCCGACAAGGAATACAGAGTCGCAAAGCCGCCGAGAAACAAACGGTCCTGTTCGACGATTCGAACACGAGAACGTTGATATTCCGCCCTCCAGCCCGATAATGGAGTGAGACGCGATAGGACGCTCGCGGGCGATTCCAGACGCACCGGTCCCCGATGAGCGAGGTGAGCGTGATGCCCGACAAGCCCGAAACGCCGTTCGACAGCATCGAGGGAGCCTACGAGTACGTGAGTCTCCTCTGCCAGGCGCTCGAAGAGTCGAGGACGTCGGTCCAAGAAGACATCGCGAAAGCGCATGAAATCGGCGCGACGCGCCGCCTGGACGCTCTGAAACTCGTCACCTACAAGCTCGATCGGCTCGAGGACCACCTGTTCGCGAGCCGTCGATTGCTCAACGATCTCCGGACGCTACGGCGGCTGTTGCTCGAGGAAAGGCGCGGCGAGCCTGACGAGACGAACGTCGAGGACGATGAGTGACTTGACGTCGATCTTCGACTGATCCCTCGTCGACATCCGGCTTATCGAGATCTGGGGTTCATGAATCCTTAGACGAAAAACCATCCATCGATGACTGGAAGTCGTGAGTGGTCCGATGTGGATGTCCGCCGGACGAGCTTCAAGCGACAAGCTAGTCGTCGATAATGACTTGGACCCGCAGATAGAAGTCATGCGCGCCCACGCGGTTCAGCGGGATCTCGTGGACGCTACGGTTCAGCGTCATCGGGGGTATACACAGATGAATGCGCTCACCGTGCTCCACAACGCCCTCCCCGCCACAGTATGCGCACGCGAACAGCCACTCTCGACCGCTCCCCTCGCAGAATGGGCAGACTTGACAAATCGGCGCCTCCAAGGGAACGACGATGCCCCGAGTCGCCTCTTCGGAGCTGAGGACGACCTCGATGTTCAGTCCCGCGACGACCTTGCCCTTGGAGATACCGAGGCCTGTGAGGTTGCGTAAGAATCGCGCTCGCGTCTCATCGATGGACGGCTGGCAACGCGCTTCTTCGTGGAATGGCGACATGAGGTCCGCGACGAGACCTCCATCGGAAACGCGGATGGGTCGCCACGACGCCGCTTCGGCGTTCAGGGCGAGGTCATGGTCGCGACGCCTTTCCGGATCGGAGAGCGTCTCATACGCCTCGTTCAGATCCTGAAACAACTCCTTCCCGTCATTACCGGCGTGGTCGGGATGGAGTCTCTTGGCGAGCGCGCGATACGCTGAGCGAATCTCCTCGGGGCGGGCGTTTCGCGCGATTCCGAGGATCACGTAGTAGTTCTTCTCCGACAAAGCGCTCCATCGGAACGGGCACTCGTGCGACACCCGTTTGATACGAATTATAGCGCGCTAGATAGCGGAGCGAATGACGGCTTGTTTAGCCGCAAATGGGCGAGACAAGCTCCGCCTCTACGGATCGCCGTGAGGTGGACCCCATATTCTAGACCACGAAGCGCGGCTGGCAAGGTGTGGCCTGCTCGGGTTAATACTCTTATGCGAGAACCTGAT
>JAFGSN010000178.1 GCA_016934575.1 Vicinamibacteria bacterium | reverse complement strand
TACCGCGGCGGGACTTCCACCCGCAAGTCTGATGCAGCACCAAAACCGGTTGATCCAAGTCCGGTGTTGTTCAAGACGCACCATGCCAGGCAGTATATCGCGCACCGCGGCGCTCGTCGCAAGGGACACGCGATCCGCGCGTCTGGATTCGACGTCATCCTCGTGAATCGAGTCAAGCGCTGACCAGCGCTCGTATCTTGGCGAGAAGCTCGCTCGCATTGATGGGTTTCGTGATGTAATCGTTGCATCCGATCTTCAGGCCCTTGTCCCGATGCTCGGTCTCGCCCTTGGTCGTCACCATGATGATGGGCATGTCCCGCGTAGCAGGATCCGCGCGCAACCGCTTGACGGTTTCATATCCGTCCATATTAGGCATCACGACGTCCATCAGCACGAGGTCGGGTCGGTTCGTGGCGATGGAGTCGAGCGCTTGCACGCCGTCGTTCGCGACAGACACGTCGAAATTGCCGTTCGCCAGGATCGTCTTCTCCATCAACACGACGGTCGCCGAGTCGTCGACGATCAGAATTTTCTTTTTGGCCATGGGAATCCTCTCATCAACGGGTCTTTCGGAAGTATGCCTTGAACTCAGCCAGCGTCAAGTTGTTGTGCAGCTTCTTGCGTAGCGCAAGGGTGTCCTTGAGCTGGCGCAGACGAATCGTCATGTCGTTTTGCGAGAAGGCGATCTCGGGACATATATAATGCAACAGACGGCCGACCAGATCTGCGAATTCCCCTTCGCTCGTCTTCAAAAGCACGCCCTCGGGACTGTTGCTCTCGAAGAAAGCCTGCAAGGCCTTGATGCCTTCCTCCTCCGAGCGGTAGGCGACGGAGGAACTGTTGGAAAGGTTTTCGTCCGACATGGAGAGCGCGAGCCCCGTCGCCTCGGAAGCGACGGGCGTGCTCGGGGGGGGCGTCGTTTGTGACGCCCAAGGCGGGGCCGACGCCGGAGGACGCGCCGTTTGCGGAGCAACCGGAATGTGCGGGGTTCGCATGGTCGCCGCAGGTTGCGCCGCCGGTGATGAGGGCAGTCCGATCGATTCGGTCAGCGTTTGCAGCAAGGCGGCCAGCGCGACGTTGATTCCGCGCAGCTCCTGACGGACCGCCTCGCAGATCGATCCCGTCTCCATGCGGAAAAGCGTGGCCAGGGCATGATCTCGCGAAAGGACGTCCCGCATGCCCGCGACCTCGAAGAGCACGCCCTCGAGCTCCATGTCGAGCGTCGCGCTTTCGTCCGCGGGATCGTCCGCCAGTCGCTGTGCGAGCGAGGGCGCGGCCTCGCCTTCGTTCTCGATTCGATCTTGTGAGGCTCCATCCGCCGCGTTCGCGAAAAACGGGCAGCGCTCGGTGAAGAGCGCGCGTAAGGCGGAAGCGGCGTCGATGATCGACTGCAAGCGTCCGCGCGCCTCCGGATGACGGTGGAAGATGCTCGTGGCCGGCGCTAGCATCGCGCTCAGCCGTCCAAGCGTACGCCGGAAAAACCGCAATCGTTCGATCTCGCCGTGCGTGATCATCTCCTGCTCATGCTCGGCGATGGCGGAAGACAGAATGTCGACGAGCCGCCTGTCGGGCACCGGAGCCGGCGGATTCGACGCTGATGCATGTCCGCGAGGGACGTCGCCGAAAGCGTGGTGCGCGCCGTTATCATCGGCCGCGCCGGCATCGTGCCGTTGCGGTTCGACGGGCTTCTTCAGGTAGGGCAACCTCGCTCCAAGTTACGGAATAATAGCCTTTTTCGGGCAAAACGCAGCCCTCTGACGCCAGAGTACCGCCCTCAATCAAGACCGTCAAGGACGGACGGTCGAGGAGTCATCACTTCGCGATAGGACCTCAACCTAACGTAGCGTGAACTCCGCCTTCTGCAAGTCGTCTGAATTGCCTCCAACGTAAACATCGAAGGCGCCTGGCTCCGCCTCCCAGCGTCCAGCCGCGGTGTAAAAGGCAAGATCCTTGCTGGTCACCGTGAAGGCGATCGCCTTCGCTTCTCCGGGCGCAAGCTCGACCTTCTGGAAGCCCTTGAGCTCCTTGACCGGACGCGTCACGCTTCCCACGAGGTCGCGGATATAGAGCTGCGCCACCTCGACGCCGGTCCGTTGACCGGTGTTGGCGACAGTGACGGTGACGCGCAGCTCGTCATCCGGCCCGATCTCCTGGCGGCTCAATTTCAGATCCGAGTACTCGAAAGTCGTGTAGCTGAGGCCGAATCCGAAGGGATACAGAGGCGTGTTGGGACAGTCCGTGTAGTACGAATAGAAAGACTCCTGCGGGCCGGGGCGGCCCGTGTTCTTGGCGTTGTAATAGAGAGGCTCCTGACCGACATGCCGAGGAAAGGAGACGGGCAGCTTGCCGGAGGGATTGTAATCGCCGAAAAGGACGTCGGCGATCGCATGACCCGCCTGTGCGCCCAGGTGCCAAGCCTCGACGATCGCGGGAACGGTCTCGGCGATCTCGCCGATGACCAGTGGACGCCCGTTCATCAGCACCAGAACCACGTTCCGGTTGACCGCGTGGACTTCGCGAAGCAGATCGACATGAATCGGTTGGAGGCTGATCTCGACCTGGCTTTGCGCCTCGCCGGTCTGAAAGGCGGTCTCTCCGATCGCCAGGATCACTGCATCGGCGTCGCGCGCGGCCTCGATCGCGGCGGGGAAACCTGAACGATCCTCTTCGTCGAAGCGCACTTGTCGGAAGAATCCTCTGTCGATAACGTCCAGCCGGGCGCCCGCGGCATGGCGCACCTTGACGTCGGAGCCGACCGCGGCGCGGATCCCTTCCAGCAGCGATACGGCCGGATCGGTCGCGGCCCGTCCCCGCCAGTTGCCCTTGGGCGTATCCGTGTCGTCGGCCAGCGGTCCGATCACGGCGAGGATGCCGCCGGTCTTGCCGAGGGGCAGCAATCCGCCTTCGTTTCTGAGCAGTACGATCGATTGGCGAGCTACCTCACGAGCGGCCTCGGAGTGGGCGGGATCGGCAAGGGCGCGTCGCTCTCTCTCGTCATTAGAATAGCGATAAGGATCGTCAAAGAGTCCGAGCCGGAACTTGACTCTCAGCACCCGCCGCACCGCGTCGTCGATTAGTCTCTTGTCGACCGCTCCGGACTCCGCCAGTTCCACCAAGTGCCGGTCGTATACCGACGATTCCATGTCCATGTCGCTGCCCGCCGTGATCGCGAGTCGGGCGGCCTCGCGTCCGTCTTTGGCGACGCCGTGTTGAACAAGCTCGCCGATTGAGTTCCAGTCCGAGACGATGAAGCCCTCGAAACCCCATTCGCCCTTGAGGATTGTCCGCTGCAAGAACGCGCTTGCCGTGGCTGGAACTCCGCCGATCTCATTGAACGCGTTCATGAAGGTGACAACTCCAGCTTCGGACGCGGCCTTGAAGGGCGGCAGCACCACGTTCCGGAGAGTGTGCTCGGAGACGTCCACGGTGTTGTAGTCGCGACCGCCCTCGGCGAATCCATAGGCCGCGTAATGCTTGGCGCAGGCCGCGATCGTATCGACCGCGGCCAGATCGTTTCCCTGGAAGCCCCGCACGCGAGCTGCAGCCACTTGCGCTCCCAGGTAGGGATCCTCGCCGGCGCCTTCCATGATCCGTCCCCATCGAGCGTCGCGCGCGATGTCGACCATTGGCGCGAACGTCCAGTGGATTCCGGCCGCCGCGGCCTCGATGGCGGCAATCCGAGCGGAAAGGGCCACCGTTTCCATGTCGAAGCTGGCGGCCTCGGCCAGGGGAATCGGGAATGACGTCTTGTAGCCATGGATCACGTCGAGGCCGAAGATCAGCGGGATTCGCAGACGGCTGCCCTCGACCGCCAGCTTCTGTGTCTCTCGAGTGGCCTGGGCGCCCGTGACGTTGAGCAGCGAGCCGATCTGTCCGGTTCGAATCCGCTCGTTCCGCCGCCGGTTCCGGTCGTTGTCGGCCGCCGGTCCGGTGTTGAAGACGTCGCTGTACTGGACAAGCTGGCCGACCTTTTCTTGAAGCGTCATGCGTTCGAGCAGTGAATCGATGCGCTTTTCGGTTTCCGGATTGGTCAAGGCCCCGCCAAATAACGGCGAAGCGCAGCCGGCGGCGGCCAAGAGCAGGAAGAGCCTACGATAGAGAGGGTTTCTGATCTTCATGACTCTCATTCTCCCGGATAGAAGGGTGTCCGTGCAATCACTCCGGAAGCCGCGGGCCGGGAGCGAGATTCCACTCGGTCGGGTGATGATCGCTGCGACCTGGCGTCTTCGGGGCTCGGCTTTTTTCTTTCTCATGCGGCGGCGCGCGTCAATGCATGCGCGGCGGCGCGTCAAGCCTCCGTTCAAGCATGGGCACGTGACGCGCCTGAAACTCCGGTTCGATCGTTTTCGCCAGATCGAGCGCTTTCCGATACGCCGCGCGCGCTTCGTCTTCACGATGGAGCGCCGCAAGAGCGTCGCCCCGAGCGATCTGCATGCGGGCGTCATCCGGCGCGAGCGCCACGGCTTTCCGCGCCCGAGATAGCGCCTCGTCGAGTTGTCCTGAGCGTAGCAACTGACCGGACCGCCGTGCGAGCGTGAGCGCCGAGGCAAGGGAGACGTCGAAGCGTCCGTCATAGACAAAGATACCGCCGTCGATCTGGGCCGAAGGTCGAAGCGTTTGAAACTGCGCATAGGGGTTCAGGACGCCGGGCCCGAATTCGTAACCCGAGAGAATACCCGCGCTGATTACGACCGTCCCGTCAATGGTCGCGGGGATCTCGATCCAGTCGTCCAGCCAGAAGCCCGTGGGAGTCGGCAGGGGGCGGCACGAGATGCCGTAGTAGCTCATATCCACGGTTCCTTGCGCGAAGTAGGCGAACCAGCAGTCGTTGATGTCGCGGTCGTCCAGATATCGTTTCAGGGACTTCAGTTGTTGCGCCCAGTCGCTGTTCGAGTCGGTCAAGTGCCTGTGAGTTTGCCGGGGTCCGCCCCAGAGCGCATTCGAGTAGGCCATGTACGCGGGAAATGCGCACACGCTCGCGCCCGCCTGGAGCAGCAACAGAAAGGCGATCGGATAACGCCAACGGCGATCTTGTCGGACGAAACTTGAGAGCGCTCCCGCGCCGAGAATCGCGATGAACACGTAGAGCGGAAGAATGTGGCGCACGCCGATGTTCATTCTTGACGTCATCGCCACGATGAGATGGAGCGCTGGAGGAACGGTCAGAAACAGGATCTCGCGACGGCCGCGCAGCCGTCCGGCGGCGAAGGCCGCGAAAATCAGAAGCGGTAGAACGAGAAACACGAGAGTGGACTTCACCGCAAAGGCGACTGGGAAATAGAACCATACGCCGTGCGCGTATACCTTGCCGAGAGCGTAGCTGGTGTAGAAAGCGTCCATGATCAGGACGTCGGCGAGTCCATGGAGGTATGCCTCGGGCAATACCCGCCAGTTGGCGAGAGCGGAGACGACCGTCGCGTACGCCGGCTTGGGCAGTTGCCTCACGAACTCGATCAACGGCGGATTCAGTTCAAGACCGTCCGGCCGCGCGGCGTAACGAAAGCCGTAGAACGACCACAGCACGAAAACGGCCGTCAGCGTGACGATCGCCAGCGCCGCGCCCAGACGCAGCGCCCGTTTCGCGCGTCCAGGATTCGCTCCCGTGACGTTCTTTCCGGCGTCGCCGGCGAGCGGCGTCATCTCGATCAAGGCGAGCAAGGCGAGCATGGGCAACACGAGAAGGCCGGTGTGCTTCGTGGCGAGCGCGAGTCCGGCGGCCAGGCCCGTGACGACCAGGTGTTTCACCGAAGGCGCCTTCACGTAGCGATAGAAAGCGTATACCGACGCAAGCATGAAACAGGATAAACCGACGTCGGTCGTGACAAAGGCGCCGTGGGCGAGCAGATTCGGATCAAAGGCGAGCAGAGTCAGAGCGATGAAAGCCGCGCCGGTCCCGAACATCTCGCGCGCTGCCAGGAAAGCAAGAAGTCCCAAAAGCAGCGCCAGGATCGACGACGCCATGCGCGCGCGGGACAAGATCCGATCGGCGTCATTGCTGAAAACGAACTCCTTCCCTCCCAGAAAGGCTTCAGTCTTGAAGTAGCGATTCTGCAGCTCCGGCAAGCGTAGAGGCATGCGGATCAGTGGCGCCGTCGCGAGCAGTTTCACGAGCGGAGGATGCTCGGGATTCAGTCCGAAATCGGCGGTTTTCCACGACAGATAGCCGGCGTAGATATGGTCGCCTTCATCCCAGGTCTGTGATTGCCGCCCTGCATACAAATTCAAATGGAGGCCGAGGATCGCCAAGAGAGCGAGAGCCCCAGCCGCCACGAGAATCCGGTTTCGATGCGTCCATGGCTCAATCGACGCTTCACTCATGTCACCTTCCATTCCGTCCGGCTATATCCTTGAGTATCTGGTGAAACGAGAATCCGGACAGGCCGAGGTCGTGCATGTGCCACTGAATCTCGTCGCTCAGGTACTCGAACAGGCTGCCTTCCGGGGCGTGGCGTGTTGTCAACTGCCGGCTGAGCGCCGACTTCCGCGCGCGAACTTCGTCAAGAAAGCGCACAAGCCGTTCCACGGTCGCGGCGAGATCGTGTCGCCGCAGGACGTGCGCGCGCGCTCTATGTCCGATTCGCTCGCAAAGGGCGGGGTCGCCGGCCAGGAGCAAGAGTAGCCCGGCAAGATGAGTCTCCTCGCGCACGCCGGGCGTCACCGGCAGAACGACGCCCTCGGGAAACTCGGACGCGGCGGGCGTTCCCGCCGTAACGAGCGCGGGACGACCGACGCCCAGGGCGCGGACAAGCGCGCCGGAGATCTCGCCATAGCTTGGAAAACGCAGAGCGAGGACGACGTCGGCGGCGGCAAGATGGCGCACGAAGTCCTCGAGTGACAGGCGTCCCGTTCGACGGACGGCGGGTCCCAGCTCCAGATCGCGCGCCGTCTCGTCGAGTCCCAGGTCCGGCGCTTCCGCGCCCGCGACGACGAAGAGAGCGCGTGCAATCGATGAACGAACGCGGGTAAAAGATCGCAGGGCCGCGTGCAGCCGCTTGGCCGCGGTTGCCAGGCCGGGCGCCGTCACGATCCACGCGTCTTCCGGCAGGCCGAGCTCGCGCCGCGCCTGAAGCCGTCCGGGAGGCGACGTGAAAGGCACGGCGAGATGATGCGGCAGATGTAGAACCGGGCGATCCGGATACGCCTGACGAACGCGATCGCAAACATAATGCGTCAGACCGACGACGGCCAGCGCGGAGGAGAGGGGACTTAAAAAGAGCGGATGGAGCGCGGGCAGCATTCTCCCGCCGAGCGCGCGTGAGATTTGACGGCCCAAGAACGAGCCGCGCTCGCCGTACGTCCGGCGCATCTCACGCAAGTACGCCGCCGTGTTCCCTTGCTCGACGGTCTCCGCCAAGGTGAGATGATGCAGATTCCATTCGTGAAGAAAAACGACACCCGGCCGCGTGAGAGCTGCGCGATAGACGTATCGATGGGCGGGTGAGTTGCCAAGGTGATAGACGTCGATGTCGTTTTCGGTCGCGTGTTCCGGCAGGCACAACTCCGTCTCCGCGGGCAGGGCCTGCGTCACGGTTTGCGCATCTTCGACGACGATTCGCAATCGTGCATGACGCGATAGCGCGGGAAGCGTCTCGGCGACGTAATCGGCGATGCCGGAGCAGGACGGCGGCAGCGGGCTCCAGATCGCAAGTCGAAGCGGCCGGCTCATCGGAGCGTCTCCGTGAGACGATCGACGACGTCGTCCCAGCCGATGCCCTCGACTCGCCGGCGTCCGCTTTCTCCCATTTCCCGCACGCGGGCCTCGGGAAGCGCCCACAGTCGATCGATCGTGGCGGCGATGCGATCGGGATCGGGAGGCGTGACGAGGCCGGTCTCTCCGTCGGTCACGAACTCCAACGGTCCCCCGGAGTCGTCCGTCGTGATCACGGGCTTTCCCGACAGGAAGGCCTCGACGGTCACGTATCCATAGTCCTCGTTCATCGGACCGTAATACGCGGCGCGACAGCCGGCGTAGAGCCGGACAAGATCGTCGGCGTCGACGAATCCGAGGAGCCGAACACGATCCGTCAAACCCTGACGCTCGATATGGCGACTCAGTTGCTCGGCAAGCGGACCAGTCCCGGCGATGATCAATCGCGCCGAGCTGCGGACCGATCGGAAGGCCTCGACGACCAGATCCAGACGCTTCAGGCGATCGAGCCGTCCAACGAAGAAGAGGTAATCCCCGAACTCGTCGTGGCGATAGCGGCCCAGATGTTGCGGCGGCGGATAAAGCGTCTCGCCCGCGAGGCCGTTGTGACGTTCCAGACGTGCAGCGACGTTGCGGGAGATGGTGAAGATTTTCCGGCATTCGGAGAGGGAGCGGGTATCCATGGTCCTTATCGCTTCGCGAACGAGTCGATCCTCGGGTGAATCGGTGAGCGAGCAGTACGGCGTGCCGAAGAGATCGTAGGCTTCACGATGTTGATGAAACAGCCATGTCACCTTGCGCGGATGATTGATCAGGTAGCTGGGATACTTGGTTGGAATCACGAGATCGACCGGAACGCCGTTGCTCTCCGTGACGTCAAGCAGGCGCCAGGCGAGCGCTTGCCGCACGATTTCCGAGACCGGATACCACTTGAAAGGAACGGCGACGACGTCCGTCGTAAAGCCGCGGCGCTCGAGATTCCGGCGCAGCTCCGTCACCAGAATCTCCGCCCCGCCGACGATGAACGGAGCCTGCGCGGTGCAGATGACGACTTTCTTCATGATGGGCGGTTCGAGTCTTGGTCAGCCTTTCG
The DNA here is from genome assembly GCA_016934575.1 of Vicinamibacteria bacterium. GTDB lineage: Bacteria > Acidobacteriota > Vicinamibacteria > Fen-336 > Fen-336 > JAFGSN01. The sequence goes on along the minus strand of JAFGSN010000178.1, from coordinate 47,611 downwards.
CCGTCAGGCGGCGTCATCGCGCCGGCCTGGTCCATGAGCAATGCATTGTAACCGCACACGGCGCCTGACTGCAGGACAGTTGGCGGATCGGCGCCAGGAGGACTAATCTGGAACGCCGTTCCCGGGCCTCGCTCACCATGGCCCGCTCAGGAGGTGGCATGCGACCGCGCCGTATCGTCGTCGCCGCCGTGCAGGTGCCCTTTGTTTGGGGCGGCGCCGAATGGCACGCCCAGGCGCTACGACAGAGCCTTGCCGCCCGCGGTTTCGACGTCGATCTCGTTCAACTGCCTTTTCAGTGGAGCCCGCGAGAGGCGGCGTTCCATTCGGCGCTGGCCTGGAGGTTTCTCGATCTCACCCAGTCCAATGGTCAGCCGATCGATTTGCTCATCGCCACGCGCTTTCCGTCATACGTCGCGCGTCATCCGCGAAAAGTCGTGTGGCTCTTCCATCAATTCCGCCAGGCTTACGACCTGCACGACGCGGGCGTCGACGGTTTTGCCGGCACGGCGGAAGGCGAAAACCTACGGCGGCACTTCATCGAGCTCGACACTCGCGCTCTGCGTGAGTGCCGGCGCATCTTCACGACATCGAACAACAACGCCGGACGCATGCTGAAACACAACGGCCTGACGCCCGAGATTCTGCGCTTGCCGCTTCTCGAACCCGAGACCTGGCGTTGCGAGGCTTATGAGGACTTCGTGCTTTCCGTGGGACGACTGGAACGGCTCAAGCGTCCCGACCTTCTCGTTCGCGCCGCCGCGCATCTCCCGTCGGCGGTCAAGGTCGTCATCGTGGGGCGCGGTCCGCTCGAAAGCGATTTACGACGCCAGGCGGATGCTCTGGGCGTCGCCGATCGCGTGGCATTCCTCGGCTTTGTCGATGAGGCGGAGTTGAAACGGCTTTACGCGCGATGCGGCGCGGTTTTTTATGCGCCTTTCGACGAGGATTACGGTCTCGTGACGCTCGAAGCGTTTCACTCGCAAAAGCCGGTTGTGACCACCGAGGACGCCGGCGGCCCGCTCGAGTTCGTCCGTCACGAGGAGACGGGGCTCATCGCGGCTTGCGATCCCGAAAGCGTGGCTTTTCACGCCGCGCGCCTGATTCGGGACAAAAACCTGGCGCGGGAGCTGGGCCGCCGGGGCTTCGAAGCGGTGCGCCACATTTGCTGGGATGAGGTCGTGCGCCGGCTCACGTCCCTCGATGAGGACGGTTCGGAGGCTGAAGCGTAGCGGTTAAAACGGCTTTCGTCCTCAGCCGGACGGAGACGACCATGTCGCGCTTCCGGCGAATTCGTCGAGCGCGCCGCCGCCGCCCAGTATTCCGATCAACGACTGAATGACGCCGGTTCCCGCATGGAAGACGTCGGCGGCCTCGTTGAGACCGTGGACAAATGAATCATCGTCGATTGTTTCATTCTCGGAGGCCAACGCCGCCGCCAGAAGCGCCGCATTCAATACCGAAAACTGGATGCCGATCTCCCGCATGACAGGCCAACGCCCGGTGCCAAGAGTCGTCAGAACGTTTTCCAGGTAATTCCGAACAAGCGGCCATATGGCGCTGTCCCGCGGCGGCCACTTGGCGCGGCGCGCACGGCGCATGTCGACGTCGCCGGCGGGCGGACCCAGGCCATGAACGTGAGTCAGAAGTCGCGCCATCGGGAGTCCGAGACCGATGCGGGAGCGGTCGCCCCACGCGCCGCGAAGTCGCACGGAGGCGACGGTAAAGAAGAAACCGCGCGCATGCAGACGAGCCAAGAACGATGGCGCCCGAATCGGCGCTGGACGATCGCTGCGGACGGCGTATCGCCCCGTGATATCGAGATAATCGGCGAATCTGTCCGGAGCGAGACGAGCGACGCGAGATCGACCGAGATCGTCGAGTATGGCCGCCATTCGCGCGACGGCCGGACGCGGGTCTCCCTCGCCCTGTCGTTCGAGGGCTTCGCACAGGATCTCGATGAGCGTATCGAGGGTCCGAGGAGCGATCGGCCGGTTCTTTTCGAAAAGGAGCGGTCGTTCCGGCGAAGGGAACAGCCTCCGCCACTCGTCTGCAAGAAGCCTGATCTCGCGGGCCTGTTCGGCGAGGGCCATGCCCAAGTTCCACGCGACCGCCGGGCAACTGAAGCTCGACGTGACGACTGGCCCTCCCTCCACGGCATGAACATGAAAAGGAAAGATGCGGCAGGTCAGGGGCTTGAGCTTCGCTCCCATCTGCGCGTGAATACGGCAGCGCCCTTCTGGAGAGAGGAATCCGCAGGACCCGTCGGATCGGCGACCGAGCCTGAAAAGCGCGGTTCGCCGGATCGGGATGAAAGGATCGACTTCCCTGGCGCCGTGACGTCCAGCGTCATCCGAAAACAGGCGGCCCGCGCCCTCTTGACGTAGGATTTCGGCTTCGGAAGGCAAAACAACCGCCCAGCCGATCTTGCAGCACCGGCCGCATTGACGGCATTCGAAACGTTGTCGCGGAGCGAATCGCATCACGGTCCCCTGTCGTCCGGCGTTGATTAACCGTTTCCGGCGGTCCTGAGCATTATCGAGAGAAAGACTCCGCTTGTCTTGTCGGACCGGCGGAAGCGAACCGACTCAGTATCGTGACATTCAACGACAAATGGGGAATAATTCTTACGCCAAGGTCAAATCAGATCCATGTGACTCGGAAAGGCGCGTTCCGCGACCTTCCGATAACTCGACAGGAGTAGCGTATGAACGCAGAATATCCAGCGCGGGGACAAACGAGAAGCGGGGCCGCTTCGCGGGTCGCGGCGCCAGCGATGGCGATGATCGTCGTCTCGGGAATCGGCATTGTGCTGGCGATCGTCACGATCATGCTCAGAGCTTTAGGAATCGGTCTGGGTGGAATGGCCGGCGGAGACGAGCGCATCGCACAGTATTTCTCCGGCACGATCGGCATCATGACCAGCCTGATCGGTATTGCCGTGGGCGGGTTCATCATCTATGGCGCGATGAAGATGAAAGATCTGTCGAACTACGGCTTGGCGTTGGCGAGCACGATTCTGGTGATGATTCCCTGCCTGTCGCCATGCTGTTTTTTGGGAATACCGATCGGCATCTGGGCGCTGGTCGTTCTTCTGGGCCAGGACGTCAAGAGCGCGTTCACCGGTTGATTGATCGGTCCAGGCGGCAGGAGGTTCGCCGACTTCTCACCGCTTTCCTGACGCCTGCTGCTCGATCTCGGAGAAACGCGCGCGCAGCTCGCGGAGCGCCGCCTCGAGGCTCAGCCGATTGCGCTCGGAATCCTCGAGAATCAGGTCGATTCGCCGCACGAGATCATGGACATGCGCGACAAGCTCCTCCTGCAAAATGAGGTGGCGTTTGTCGATGTCCTCCATGTGACGGCCGTGGATGCCCAGCACCGTGTCGTAATGGCGGTGGGTCGCGTCGAAACGCGCGTCCAGGTATTCGAGGATCTGATTGTCCAGTTGCACCTGTCGTGAATTGAAGAATGCCTGCGCTTCGATGACGGGCGCGAGCAGCCGGCGCGCCATGCGCGCCAGCGCGCCCGATAGACCCGACGGAGAGGATGCCTCGCGCACGTCCCACAGTCGGTTCACCGCGGCGCCGTCCGGAGCCGGCGGCAGCGACGGCGTCGAAGGCGCGGCCTCTGAACGCGGCGACTCGGGGGCGCGCGGAGCGCGAGCGGAAGGGAGCGCCTCGGCGGGCGAACGCGCCGGAACCGGCGTCTCCTCGACCGATGCGCGCAAGCGCCTCAGTTTTTCAAGATCATCCGATTCTCTTGTCACGGACTCCTCCTGACGCAAGCGGGCGTTCGCGCGACGGCGGTTTCTGACACAAGGCCGTGATGCTGGCGCCGAAAGGAAGCGAACGTTTCGACAACCAGCGGGCCTCGATCTTCAGGACGCCGCGCAGAATCCGTTCGATCGGACGCGGCAGGAAGGCCAGGTCGGATCCTTGCTTGCCCGTCAGCCGGCCGAATCCACGCCTGAGCATGATGAGCGGCAGGAGGATCGAGTTGCAGTACGTGGCGCGCTTGACGTCGAGGCCCGCGTTTTCAAGCAACGCGATCACTTCTCGCCGAACGTAGCGATGGCGGGAATGAACCGCTTCATCGTGCGCGCTCCACAGCCATCGATACGCCGCCATGCGCGCGAGAAGCACGCCTCCGGGACGGAGCACGCGCGCCAGCTCGCGGACCGCAGGCGAGTCCTGCGTCACCCAGCGATGATACAGGACGTCGAAGCACGTCACGACGTCGAACGTTTCGTCTTGGAACGGCAGATCCACGACGCTGGCCCGGGCCACGGTCACTTCCCGAACGCGGCAGAAGCGCAGCGCGTCCTCGGAGATATCGACGCCGACGGCCCGGCCGCGCCGCGACAGGTGGATCAGGTGGTTGCCGGTGCCGCAGCCCGCGTCCAGGATTCGCAGGCCCTCTTTTTTGGGCAGGATCCCGTCGAGCAGGGCGAAGCTGATGGCGCGCATGCCGGCGTACCACCAGTGCGTGTCCTCGAGCTCGAACATGCGTTGATACTCGGTCGGATTCATGACGTCTGATCGCTGAATCGCAAGAAGAGCAGGCGGTCGATGCGCGCCGTGCCTGAAATGGACGCCTCGAAGGTGATCTGGCTGATCGGCGGCTTCCAGTATAGCGCCGATGCCGTCACGCGCGTATCCGTCAGCCGTTCGCTCAACGGCCATTGCAGAAGCGGGCGATCGTCGACTTTCATGAACATGGTGCCGGCGCCGGAGGCGCGGATGATGACGTCAAGTCTTTCGCGTCGATCGAGCGGAAGGAGCATCCGCGCTCGCCCATGCACCTCGCGACAGATCGCGTCCTCGCAGGCGAGAGGGCGCGACCAGCCCTCCTGGAGCAAGACGGCGTCGACACGATCGTCGCCGAGATCCACCACTCCAAACGAGCCGTCGATCACCCGCTTGCCGATCAAGAGATCGGCCGTGGCGTGCGGAACGTCATATTGACGCGACAACCGCCAGTTCGCCGGCCATGAGAGCGGACAACCCGCGCCACGCGCGACGAGCGCGGCGTTCCCGGCCGCCACGTCGGCGAAAGAGAGCGTGTCGTCGCGCGGGATCATGAACCGCCGGTATTGTTCCATGAAGAGGAAGTTCCAGAGCACGGCGCCCGCGGCCGGAACAAGAAGCGCCAGCGCGGGGCGAGCGCGCAAGACCTCGGCGCCTTTCTGAACCGCGTGCGCCATGCCGACGACCAGCAGCGGCAGCAGTCCGACCAGGCCGGCGGCGAGGGCCGGCCCGTCGCGATCATCCGCCAGCGGCGTTGAGCCGATGAGCGATATGGCCACAAGAGCCGCGGCCAGCGGCCATGTCGATCGGGCGTTCTTGCGTGCAAGCAGGACGAGCCCGATCATGCCGATCCAGAGAAGCGGATGCCAGTACAGAAGCCCTTGATGGGATGATAGCCAACGCACGGCGATTCCATACAGATCGATTCGTGGCGGGGCCGACGCGGCCGGACCGAGGAGGAATCGCGAGGTGATCGTCATGACGGCCGCCACGGAACCGACGGACAGCCCCGTGTCGCGAGCGCCCTCACGCCAAGAGCGCGCGCCCGTCCAGGCACGCCCGAGCGGAAGAATGAGGAGTCCGACGTTCTCGACGCGCAGGAGCGTCGCCAGACCGATGAACGTTCCAAGCGTGAAGGCGGTCGCGCGCCCTTTTTGATCGCGATGCGCCCACCACAAGCCGAGGACCGACGCGCTCAAGAGCAACGTGACGGCCTCGGATCGCGCGGCTTCGCCCGCAGCCAACAGACGGATCGGCGAGGCGACAAGAAAGATCCCGAGCGCGAGCGCCGAGGCCGGGAGAGACGTGATATCGCGCAAGGGACGCAGGAGGAGCAGCAATCCGGTTATCGTGACCAGAATCACAAGCGGATCACGATCCCCGCGCGGCGCGCTCGACGCGTATCCGACGATCCATCGCTGCGCGCTCCAACCGGCCAGCGCGAGGGCCGCCAGAACGCCGATCTCTCGACGCGTCGGCAAGGAGCGGAGCATCATCGTTCGACCGGTCGCTCGATCCGAGCGGCGGCCAGCTCAGCCGCTCGCCGGCCCAGGGACAACGAGCCGCTGATTGTTCGATCATGCGGATGAAGCTGGCAGGAGTCGGTCAAGAACAGGTTCGGCACGGGACTCTCGATCGCCGGCGTCGTCTCTCGATAATCCGTGAGACAGATGGGTTGCGCGAAGCGATCCCGGAACACGGCCCAGTGACGGATCCAATCGCGGTCGAAAGCCGGATGGATGAGAGCCAGCGCGTCCGTATAGGATCGCAGCACTTCTTCGTCATCCTGAGAGAAGCGGGGGTCGGAGGCGGAGAGATACTGCGGAACGTAGAGCACGCGATCGCCCGCGAGCGCGTGCATGGGATTGAGGTTCGTGTACTCGATCATCCCGGCGAACGGCACGCGGGCGTCGCTCGCATTGACCCAGAAATAGGGGGTCACGCTGCGGCGCAGGCGGAGAAACAGACAGAAGATGCCGATCGTCGGGATGCGCCGCAAGCGTTCGAAATACTCGCCGCGCAGATCGGGAGCCGCGCGCAGCAGGACGACGGGCGTGACGGTCGAGATCACCGCGTCCGCCGCGAGCGTCTCGCCGCCGGCGCGTACGCCCGTGACGCGCTCCCCTTCAATAAGCGCCGCTTCGACCGGCGTGCCGAGGCGGACGCAGCCGCCGTGCTTTTCGATGTCGCGTTGCAGCGCTTCGAAGACCGTCCGGCTTCCGCCGTCGAGATAGCCGAGATCCTCGCGCCAGGGCGATTTTCTCGAGCGCGACAACCGGATCATGCGCGCCCAGATCCACGCGGCGCTGATCTCGGGCGCGTACTCGGCGAACTTGAAGCGCATCAACGGCTCCCAGATGATGCGACAGGCCGTTTCCCCGAAAAGGTCTCGCAGCCACTCCATGGCTCTCCGCCGAGCCAGGTCCTCCTCGCGCATCCGCCGCGCGCGTTGCACGGCGATTCCGGCGCGCACGCGATCCGCGAGCGACAGCGGTCGAAAACGCAGCAGCTCCCAGGGCGTCAGAAACGGATAGAGCCTGCCGTCGACGAAGTACGCCATTCGTGAGGAGCGCCAGTGGAGCCGCTCCGAAAGCCCGAGTTGCTCGACGGTCTCGACGAGGTCGTCGTCGCCCTTGCAGATGAAATGGTAGTACCGCTCGATACGGACACCTTGCAAGTCGAACGATCCGGCCAGTCCTCCGAGCGCGCTTTCGCGCTCCAGGACAGTGACGCGCACGCCTCGTCGTCCGAGCGTCGAGGCGGCCTTGAGTCCGGCGGGTCCGGCGCCGATGACGACAACGTGCTTCATGGGCGTCTCTCGGAGATTCTCACGAAATCCACGGCGTCCATCGCGACACATCCTCCTTGAAGCACGATTTCGTTGACTTCACGGCGCCAGAAGTCCGCGGGAACGTTCACGGCATGCGCCTGCCACTTCGCCCCGGGCTGAAGCATTCCGGAGCGCCGGCCGTTCACCAGGACGTTCACGACGCCGGACGGCGCACACGCCGCAGCGTGAAAGAGTATCTCCAGAGGCTCGGCCGTGTCGAGCGGAGCGAAGAGGCGGGCGCGTCCGGAAGTCCGGCGAAAGGCGACGCCGTCCTTTGTTTCGATCGATGACCAGCCTTCTCCGAGCATGGCGTCGTCGCCGGCGACACCCAGCTCGATATGCCCTCCCATGTTGTTCTGGAGATAGAAAAGATATCGCCCGACGAGGCGATCGTATTGATCCGGCGGAAGGCGGTGGCTCCGTGAGAAGAACCAGCTTGCCGGCCATGTCGGCGGACTGCCGACTTTTCGGGCGACGCGTCGAAACCCTTCGCCGACGGCCTGATCGCAGGAGAACGTCTCGCGGGACGGAAGCATTCCATGCCGCGTCAGATGCGCGAGACCCAGGCTCCAGATGGCGCCCGGGAGCGCCAGCGCCGTCAAGGTCGCAAGCGGCCAGCGTTTCGGGATGCGAATCAACGTGTCGATCGCGGCCGCCATTCCGAAGGCGAAGAGCGGCAGGAGGCTTTCAAACCGCCGGTTGGAGAACGATCCGCCGCACCACCAATCGCCGGCGCACGCGTTCACGTACGTCATGGCGAGCAGCGGCGGGAGGAGCGCGAGCGCTAGGCGTCGCTCACGCCGGATGAGCGGAATGAAACCGAGGTATCCCAGCCAGAGCGCCGGCGTCCAAGAGAGCAGGCCGTGTCGCGATGAGAAGAGCGTGTTGAGCAGAAACGGATGATCAAGGCGTATGAAAGTGGCGCTGTGGGGAGGATAGCGGAGCAGCCATTCGTCATACAGCGCCTTCCAGGCCGCCAGTTGGGGAAAGACGCCGATGACCACGCCGCAGGACAGGCACAGAACGCAGATGAAAACACGAAAAACGTTCTCGCGTCGCCAGAGACGCCAGGCGCTTTCGAACGCGGGGAGAAGCAGAAAAACACCGTTCTGCCAGCGGACGCACATCGCCAGGCCCAGGACAAGGCCCCAGACAAAATGGCGCCATGGTTCGCGAGACGTTCGATCCCTTTCCCAAAGCGTCAACGCCAGCGCGATGAGAAAGACGGAAGGCGCGTGCGCGTAGGTCGGTTGCTGGACCATGTACCAGTGGAGAAAGGTGGCACCCCACAGCAGCCATGCCGAAAGAAACGCGGCCGTCGCCGAGAAGTATCGAGCGAGCAACGCATGAACGAGCCACACGGCGCCGAAACCGTAGAGCAGACTGCCCAGCGCCACGGCGTTGCGATGGGCCGGCCCGTAGCCGGTCAGGTCGGCATCGCCGCCGAGCCATGCTTGCGCCCGCGCCACGAGTTCGCCGGAGAAGAAGAACGGCGTCCAGACGACCGCCGGGCCGATCGAGAAAATGGAACGACGGAGGCCGGTGGACGTCGGCACCGAGAGATCGCCGCGTTTGAGAAGGTCGTAATGCGCGTACTCGTTCGTTAGATCGAGGTCGAGATCCTTCCAGATGGAGCGGACATAGACGTAGTACATCATTCCGTCGCCGTTGATGCGGCCTCCGGCGTATTGAAACTGCATGAGCGCCGGCAGCAGAAACAGACACAGAGCCAGCCGCCCCCACGTCAGGCGCGACTCGGTTCCAGCCCAGGCGCGGAATCTCAGAATCAGGAGGACGCCGAGCGCAAGTGATCGTATCGCGAAGCTCCAGGGGCCGACGGGGCGTCCTCCGATATGGAGAGCGGAGCCCGATCCGGTCACGATGACGATCCAGAGGTCGAACGCCAGCAGGACGATCAGGGACGACACGATTCGACGCCGCCAGATCACAGGAGTTCCCGATAAACGGCTTCGTATCGAGGGACCAGTCTCTCCGGCGAGAAGGCCTGAGATCGCAACCGCGCGCCGGCGGCGATCTTCCGACGAAGCGCTTCGTCGCGCACGAGCCGTTCGATGGCGGATCCCAGCTCCGGGATGCTGGAGACGAGAAGCCCGCTTTCCTCGGGCACGAGAATCTCGTGCGTGCCACCGGTGTCGACCGCGGCCACCGGAACGCCCAGCGCGAGCGCTTCAAGCAGGACGCGCGACAGCGGCTCCGGCCACAGTGACGGGAAAACCAGCGTCGTGGCGCGCGCCAAAACACGGAGCGCTTCCTCGCGGTGCGCCCATCCCCGGAAGATCAGCGGCACATCGGCGGCGCGCGCGTCGTGTTTGATGGAGCGCGCCAGGGAGCCCTCCCCGAGCACGACAAGCGTCAATCCGGTCGCGGCCGCGGCCACGGCCGGAGCGAGAAACTGCACGCCCTTGTTCGCCTCGAGCTTTCCGATGAAGAGCAGGAATCGTTCGGGCACGGGCGCCAACGGAGCCGCATCCGCCACTCGCGCCAGCTCGCGCGCGTCGACGATGTTGGGAATGACGCGCGGCGCGGGAAGGCCCGCGTTGCGCACTTCCGCGGCCACGGCCTCGCTGACCGCGATCAGCGCGCCGGCATGGCGCAGAGCGTTCCGTTTCTCATGCAGATCCCACCGCATATAGGGAATGACCGCCCAAGACAGAGGCGCGGGAACGGCGACGTGTCCGCGCATGCAACGCGTCATGGGAACGAGGCCGCATCGGGGGCAGATCTCTCCGCGGCTGATGCGCGTCGACCAGAAGCAGATCGGCCAGTGATCGCGTATCGTGACCGCCACGCGCTTTATATGACGCGTGTGCAGGGCTCCCAGGGCAGCCAGCGGATGCTGGGCATGGATGACGGCGTCGTCGCCGAGCGTTTCGATGAAAGCCGCGAAGGCGCGCGGGACGGCGAACCGCTTGCGGCCGCTCCAGGCGAGTCGCCGCACGTCGAGTCCGTCGAGATCCGGGGGGCCGGCGCTGGTGGTCACGACGACGATTTCATGCCCCGCTTCCTTGAGCGCCAGGGCCAGGGCGCGCGTCGACCAGCCGGCGCCGCCCGCGCGCGGCGGATAGATTTCGTTGGCCAATACGATTTTCACGGCGCTATCCTCCGAAGAACGCGCTCAAGCTGCTCGCAATGTCTCGTCCAGGCATGGCGCTCGACGACGCGCGCGCGCGCGCGCGCGCCCAGAGAGCGCCGCAGGGCCGCGTCGTCCGCCAGTCGCACGATCACGCGCGCCAGATCCCGCGCGTCTCCTTCCCGGAAGTGCAATCCTTCTTGCTCGTGTCGCACGATCGTCGCGAGCGGCGGTCTCGGGATCGTGACGGTCGGCAAACCCGACGCCATGTACTCGAAAATCTTGAGCGGAGACCAGAAGAAGCCGAGACGCAGTGAGCGCAGTCGGCTTGTGTCATAGGGGGCCGCGCCGATGTCCGCGGCGGCGACGATTTCCGGCATGCGCTCGTACGGCAGCGATCCAAGGCGTCGCCCGCGATAACCTCGGCATGGACCGCGCTTGTCGCCTCCGACGAACAGAAAGCACAGATCCGTTCGTTCCTTGAGAAGGCGGGCCGCTTGCTCGAGAACGTGCACGCCGTGCCAGGGCCGGAAGCTGCCGCTGAACAACACCGCGACGTCCGCCGATCCGAGACCGAGTGACGCGCGCGTCTCGACGCTGCGGCGCGAAGGCTGGAAATTCGTCACGTTGGCGCCCCAGGTAACGATCTCTGTTTTGGAGCGCGCGAAATCCGGGACGATCTCGGGAATCGGCGCGAGAAGCGCCGCCGCCGTCCGGCACAGGCGCTCCCGCCTGCGCCGCAGGGGTCGCACGAGAAGCAGCGCATCGAGCAGCGACTTCAGTGATCCCGGATGGTCGACGGCGGGCGCGTTGATCTCCAACACCGCCGGTATTCCGCAGCGCGTCGCGGCCTCGACGCCCTCCCCTCCGAAATTGTAATAGCGCTCGATCAAGACCTCGGGCGAGATCCGTTTCGCGATCGCGACAACCTGGGCGCCGGCGCGGAAGCGGAAGAAACGCAGCGGCGGAGTCCAGCGCACTCGATGCCAGTGAACGCCGTGAGCGACCTCCTCGATCGGCGATTCGTCGTGCGCATGGACGATTGCGTGGACCTCATGGCCGCGCGCGGCCAGGCCGGAAGCCGCCTCGAGCACGTGAACGCTGCCGCCCGTGCGTCCCGGGACGATCTGGTCGGAGGCCACGTACAGAATTCTCAACTCTCGGGTTCTCCCGCCCTCTTCGATGGAGCGGGCCGGACGGCATGCGCGTCCGGCGCCCGCTTCTCGATCAGTCCGAAGAATGGACCCGTCCGAATCCGTCCAAAGAACGTGACGTCGAGCATGAGCAGCCTCGTCAGCAGCCGGGCGGCCAGCAGCGCGCCCCTCCCGTGCGGCGCCCCGCCTGGATCCACCGGGCGATCCACGGCTAACCGTTTCGTCTTCGATCGGCGTCGCGCCCGCGCCTGCTCGTAGAGCCGAAGCCAGAGATCCTCGACGACCGCCTTGAAGACGACATTGTAGTAGCGTCTCCGGCTCACGACGAGCCCCGCGGCGGCGCACAGCGCGTCGAAATGCTCATGACTGCGAATGGCATTGACGTGATCGCTCTTGCGCAGTCGCTCTCTTTGCGAATCAACGAGGCCGAGGCGTCCGAGAGAACGGGCGAGACGGTTGACGCCGCGCTGGAACGACGCCAGCCGGGAGGATTCCATGGCATGCGTGTAAACGCAGAGCCGGCCGCAAGGGCCGAGGACGCGACGCGTTTCGACGAGCACGTCCGACACGCCGCTTTCGTCGAGATGCTCGAGGACGTCCAGGCAAGCGGCGTGCGAAAACACGCCTTTGCGGAAAGGCAGGCGCCGCAAGTCGGCGACGACGAGATCGATCCTTTTTCGCGCGCGCGGCAGGAAGAAAGGCGCGACGTCAACGCCGACGGCTCGCTGGCCGTGTTCGGCATGGAACAGCGCGAACTTGCCCGCGCCGCAGCCCAGATCGAGAACCGTGTCGCCTGGGCGCAGGCCGAGGAGGCGTCGCGTCCACGCCGCCTTGACGCCCGCGGAGAGAACCGGAGGCGTGTCACGGATGAGAAGCCGTTCGTGGAAATCGTGGTTCGCGTAAAGCGTGTCCGCCCGCAAGCTCCATCGGGGTCGAAGATCGACGTAACCGCCGTTCTCATCGATGGGATACTCGATTCCGCAACAGGGACAGCGCAGAGCCCCGTCGGCCGCGACGAGCCGGCTTTTCTCCGGGCCGCCGCACGCGCAACGAACTCTCACGTCATAGTCGCGTGAGCATGCGGAGTGATCGACGCCCTCTCGAGAGCATTCTTCGCATCCGCGGCTCTCCAGGCAGAGAGGGCAGGCGAGGACGTCGCGCAGCTCGGGCGAGATCATCGCGCCTCTCTCACGATTCGTTCCCGGTCGGTGAAGAACAGGAAAGTCGTTCGTGCGATCCGCGGCGGGACCTCGATGAACTGATTGATCGCGACGCGCGGCCAGTCCAGTCTCTGGCGGTCCATGATCCGGAGACCGAACTGGACCATGAGCGACAGGTTCCACCAGACGAAGACGAGGGATGTCGCGAGCATGACGCCGCGTCCGAAACGGCGGCTGATCGCGATCCAGGCATGGGCCAGGCCCCAGGCGAACACCGCCGTGCTCCCCACGAACCGTCGCGCGCCGAAAGCGCCCGCCTGAGACCAGCTCTCGACCGATCCATTGAGCCAGACCTGCATCAGAACGCCGATCGCCAGAAGCACGACGACCTTTTCGCGAAAACGCGTCATGCGCGCGAGCAGGGCGACCGCGGCGACGAGCAGAATCGGGCTCCAGAAAAATAGTCCATGCGCGGGATCGAAGAGAACCTCGAAGAAGTGGGGGCAGTGGAAGCTCATTTTCCGGGCCACATGTTTCGAGGGCCAGAAAGAGCCGTTGATGGCGTGGTAGGCGAAAAGCTGGGGCGTGAAGGCGATGACTGCGGCGAGCAGCATCGTCAGGGCGCGGCACGATCCCCGCCCGAGACGACGCTCGCGCAGCGCTTGCCAGACGATGTCAAGGCCGGGAACAACAAGAAAGAAAAGATCCTGCTCCCGAACCATGCCCGTCAACCCGCCGATGGCGCCGAGGATCGCGTAACGTCCGAGAGAGGCATCGCGGCGAACGCGCGTGTCCAGCCAGAGATGAAGTAGAAGAGCGACGCAGAACAGCGAGCCGGCGTGCGAGAAACCCGGAGCGATCGTCATGTAATAAAGCACCGGCGTTGCAAGCCACAGAGCGGCCACCGACCATGACGCTTCCGGCTCTTCCGCCCGGGCGAAACGGCGCAGCGACGCATGAATGCAAAGCAGCCCGAGGAAACCGTACAAGGCCGATGCGTAGCACACGGCGGCGATATAGGGCCTCGAAAGGCCGTCGGCGGCGATAGTCGATCCGAAAGCGCGCGCGAGCATGACGCCCGCGTGAGTCGTAAGGTAGAAAGGCGCCCAGAGGAGAGCCGTGCCGATTGGCGCGAAGTTGAGAGGGCGGTTCGTCGGCTCTCTGCGATCGAGGAAGGTGGCCTTGAATCCGGCCAGCCCCCGAGGATCGCGCGCGTGGAAGCGCCGATACTCGTTCTCGAAATCGAGATCGCCGTCAAACACGAACGAACGGAGATGGGCGAAGTACTCGATCTCGTCGGCGCCGCGAATCTTGGGCGTCACAAGGGGCAACGTCAACGCGAAAAGCGTGAAGAGCAGCGGCCGCCCCGAGATGATCCGGCGCAGCGTTTCTTTCACAACGCCTCGAACAGACGCGCGAGCTTCACGGCGCGCGCGTTCCAGGAGTAGTTGGGCGCGTCGGCGAACGCGGCTCGGGCCAGCCGCTCGGCGAACGGTCGGTCCTCGATCAAACGGGTGATGGCGTCGCCCAGAGCGACAGCGTCGCCGGGCGGAACAAGCAGCGCGTTTTCGCCGTGACGCAGGATTTCGCGGCTCGACGGCAAGTCGGCGCATACGATCGGACGCGCCGCGGCCATCGCTTCGAACGCCTTGATCGGAGACGTGTGCGCTTCGGTCATGGCGGATCGCAGATACGGAACCGCGACCACCGAGGCTTCGAGCAAGGCGGCGAACACTTGGCCTTGCGGGACGGTGCCGCGCATCTCGATGCGTCCCCCAAGTCCGCAAGATTCGACGAGCGCGCCGATGCGCGCCATGTCCGGCTCGCCCGCGAGCCCGCCGAGAATGACGAGTCGCGCGCGAGGAACGCGTCTCATCGCCTGAACAAGCACGTCGACGCCTTTCCAGGGATAAAGCTGGCCGGCATAGACCACGCTGGGCGGTTCCGTCGTGGGAAGGCGCGGCGCGACTCCTTCTTCCGGCACGTCGCACCCGTTGGGCACGACCTCGGCACGCTCTCGATCGCCGTAAAGTCGGGAGAAGGTCTCCCGGATGCCGTTCGTCGTCGTCACGATTCCGCCGGCGCGCCGCCACACGCGCCGTTCACGGCGTTCGATGCGGCGCGCCTTGCGCGCGTTCGGCGTTGCTCGGAGACCGTAGAGACGGTGACGTTCGCGATAGAGCGTTGCTTCCACCGCATGCGCCTCATAGACCAGTCTGCGGCGCGCGCCGGAACCGAGCGCCAGCAATCCTTCGGCGAGTTGGAGATCCCGCGTATGGACGCACAAGCCCCGCGCCAGGGCCAGCCGCGCCAGAAATCCGGCCTGGATCAGAAAAAGCAGTCGCGGCAGCCCGAAGCAGCCTTTCCGGTGCGCGACGCTGAGTCGACGAACGACGAGAAGAGGCGAGGGCATGATCCCGAACAGGGCGAGGATTCCTTCGGTCGGGCGAGGATCCGTGCTTCTCACGAGGAGCGTGGTCGGCGTTCCGCGCCGCGCCAGGGCGGCCGCGGTTTTGACCACCTGAACGCCGTTGGCGCGCTCGAGCGGAAAGCGGACGTCGGCGCAGATGAGGACGCCTCTCATGGCCGTTCGAGGACGTATTGAATCTGGCCGATCATCACGTCTTGAATCCATGGCCGGCGCATGAGGCGCCGCCGCAGCGGCCCGGGCAACGCCCTTCGGAAGAAACCCGTGACGTGAAGCTCGCTCGACAGGCGGCGGAACCCGGTTTCCTCGATCCAGCGGTCAAGGCGCGCCACGGTCACTCGCTGCAGGAGATCATCGCGCTTTTTGACGTTTCTTTCCGACAGACAGATGAAAGTGTTGGCTTCCTTTCCCTCGCGAAGCAGCCAGGCCGCATGCCGCCCGAGAAAACAGAAGATGCGAAAGGCGGCCCGACGGCCGAGAAGTATGTGCAGCGGAACAGGCGCTATCAGGCGCGGAAGATGCGCGCCGGCCAGGGAGAGACAAGGCGCCGTGGAAAGATAAAGCGCGCCTCCGGGACGCAACACTCGACGACATTCGCTCAGGTATCCGGTCGCCGACGACACGTGCTCGATCACCGAGTGGCTGAGCACGACGTTGAAAAGCGCGTCGGGAAAGGGCAGGCGGACGCCGTCTCCCCGGACGAAACGCACGTTTTCAGTTTTCTTCTCGCGCGCCAGACGGATCCCGGCTTCTTGAAAGCCGCCGGCGGGATCCAGACCGAGAGCCCACTGCGTTTCCCCGGCGAACGACACGGTGACGCCGCCGCCGCCGCAGCCGCAGTCAAGAAGCCGCCCCCCGATTCGGACTCCGGCGCGCTCGAGCGTGCCGTGAATCTTGGCGCCGCGCAGATACTCGAAGACGGCATAGTCGTATGCGCTGCGGAACCGCGACTCCGCGGCGCGCTCGAGCGTACTGCGGTCAACGGATCTCAAGAAACGAGGGCCTTCTGATAAACGGCGAGATAACGCGTGACGACGCCCTCGATTCGGAAGCGTTCCTCGATGAGGTCGTTCGTTTCTTGGTTCGTGCGACGGGGAGACTCAAGAAACCCCAGAACGGCGGCCGCCAGCGCATCGGGATCCCGCATCGGCGCCAGAACGAGATCCTTGCCGAAGAGGCGGTGCAACTCTATCCCTCCAGGATTGTCGGTCGACACGACGGGCGTTCCGGCGGCCAGGGCCTCGAGCGCCACGGTGGGCGTGGCTTCCAGGGTCGACGAGAGAACGAAGAGATCCGCCGCGCACTGGAGATCCGCCACCTCCTCGTTGGGCACAAGCCCCAGGAAGCGGACGCGCTCGGTTATCCCGAGGTCCGACGCCTGCCGGCGCAGAGCGCTTTCGCTCTCTCCCGCGCCGGCGATGAGCAAAGCGGCGTCTTCTCGCCGTTTCGCGATCCGGGCGAAGGCCGTGAGAAGCGTCGCTTGATCGGCCAGGGGATGGAGCCGTTTGACGTTGAGCAACAACACGCCGTCTCGGGACATGAAGCGGCGGCGGACGTCTTCGCGTTTCCGGGCGTCGATCGGGCGGAAGACGTCGGCGACGGGCGGATAAATCACCGATGCGGCCGGAAGCGGAACGGAAAGCGCGCGCGCGTGTTCGAGCAAAGCTTGGCTGTAGAACGCCACGTGCCGGGCGCGTGCGTTCAGTTTACGGAACATGGGGTCCTTGCCGTCATAGTGCCAGATCTCCGTTCCGTAATGCGTGAGCACGAGCGGATGGCGACCGGCGAGTTTCGCGGCGACCTGATTCATCCACGTGTTGGAGTGAATATGGACGAGGTCCGCCCATCGTAGAAGGGACGTTCCGCGCAGCCATGTCTCGAGCGCTTCGAGCGCCTGGGGAATGCGCGTAGCCCGCGAGCCCGCCCGCCGGCGGATGAAGGTGACGTCCATGCGGCGCTGGCCGTTGCCGTAAGCCAGAAAGCGCGCTTCATGGCCGCGCGCGCGCAATGCCTCGCCGAGGAGATGCGGAAGAAGCGCGTTGGCGGACTGGTATGGCGGGACATGGGGCGTGACCATCAGGATTTTCACTTCCGGCTCTCCGCGCCATCGGCCCACGCGCGCTCGAACTCGGCGTAGGTCCGACCCACGGCGCCGAGCTTTCGCGTGAGATGATCGAGCAGCCGCTCCAGGTCGCCGAGAAAGCGCTGGACGCTTTCCGCGTCGGGCGTATAGGGACTGCCGCCCGGAAGAAGTTCGCTGGAATGAAAAAGCAGGTTGGCGCAAGGCAATCCGTGGCGCCGAATGCGGGACGCCAGAGCCGCCATGTCGGGGAACGAAGAATACGAAGGCCGCAGCCAGACGCCCCGCAGGCCCAGGCGCCGCAGGGCTCCGCGATAGGGAATCGACGGGATGCGCGCATAGAGCGACTCGATCGGTCGCGGCAGCGGCGGACGGGTTCCGGACGAGATGGGGATCTCGAGCAGACGCGCGCGGCCGCGCCGGCGAATATCGTGATAGTCGGGGCGATAGGGAGCATGAGGAGCGCCGGCGAAACTCGGCCCTCCTTTGCGACGCTCGTTAAAAAGCGGATCGACGCTCGAGTCGACCGTGTATCCGAGCCTCTCGATAATCGGCAGAGAACGGCCGTCGCATCCCAGCCGTCCGGCGCGATAAGACGAAGGACGCGCGCCGAGGTTTTGCTCGATGATTTGCGTCAGCTCGGTGAGCTGACGATCGAAAAGGTCCGTTGGAAGCGTGTTGGGATATTCATGCGCTCTTGCGCCGTTTTCAAGGAACGGAGGGGACGACCAGGGGTGCAGATGCGCGCCGATCTCGCACCGTCCGTTCTGTCGAAGCTCGCGCAACACGGCGGCGCTCTCGCCTCTTGTCGCCATCTCGTGCGTCACGAAATACGTCGGGCGTACGCCGAGCGAGTCGCACAGCCGTTGAAGCGCCGGCAGGCGCGCCGCATTGCCGACTCCAAGGCTGCGACGTCCTTGCTCGCTCCACTGGTCGTCGGCCTCGGTGTCAACGCCGACAAGGACGGTAAAAGACGTCGAATGATCGCCAGGTGATTCTGTCATCGGCTCTTCGCAAGATGCGCTGGCGGCGGATCGAACACGGCGGTGATACGAGCCCTCGCGCCCGCTGCGGATAAAAATGATTTTATCGTATTTCGGCCCTCAGCGCCGGCTGGACGCGGCGTCCCGGCGTCCGAGGATCGCCATGAACGTGTGGCGATCATCGACGCAAATGAGCTCATGCGCGTTGCCCCGGGCGACCGGATATCGGATTCGTGCGTTGCCGATTGGACTCGGAGCTTTGTCGATACGCATATTGCGACTTGCAGGAGTGGCGAAAGCACTACAATAGTGGCGGAGCAATGACCAGATGGACGAAAAAGAGAGAGATGCCGGCGGCTGTTTTCGAGAGTTATCCGTCGTGGGCAGTCGCGCTTTCTAACGGATTGAGCCTCTCGATCTATGCCCTCGGCAGCGTCATTGTGGCGAGGCTGGGCTGGGGATTCTTGGCCGCCTATCTTGTTTTCCTGGCCTATCTCGAAGTGCATCTGCTGGCGAGGGGCTGCGTTCATTGCACCTACTACGGCCGGGCCTGTTTTTCCGGCAAGGGCCTCGTCGCTTCCTGGCTCTTCAAGCGCGGAGATCCGTCGAGATTCGCCAGCCGGAAGTTCACTTGGCTGTCCTTGTTGCCGGACATGCTCGTCGTGCTGATTCCTCTGGGGGCGGGCCTGTTCCTGTCGATTCGCCGATTCGACTGGCTTCTTCTGTCGCTGATGGTCGGGTTGATCATCCTAGCCTTTCCCGGCAACGGTTGCGTGCGCGGCCGGCTCGCGTGCCGCTATTGCCGGCAACGAGAGCTGGGCTGTCCAGCGGAGGAACTGTTTCGGCGACGGGAAAGGGAGCGCGCCCGTTCGCGCGGGTTGACGACACAAGGGTGTCCCTAAAGGGAAGCGATGGGCGTTGAACGTGGCAGAGTCGTCGGTCTCGGAATCGACCTCGTCGAGGTTCCACGAATTCGACGATCTCTGGAGCGCTGGGGGGAACGTCTGGCGAGCAAGCTGATGGATTCCGAGGAAGCGGCGCGCTTGGATCTCCTTTCGACTCGGCGGCCGGAGGCGCTGGCGATATCGATCGCGCTCAAGGAAGCGGCCAGCAAGGCCATAGGGACGGGCTGGTCGCGAGGAGTGCGTTGGCGCGACGTCGTGATCCGGCCGGGGTCTCCTTTCGGTGTCGAGCTTCGGAACCGTGCGCGAGACTTCGCATTTCGTCTGGGATCGGACGGGAGAACACGCGTCCGCCTGGAGCGACGCGACGATTTGATCGTCGGGGAAGTCTGGCTGCTGGGCTGTTAGAATCGGATTCGTGGATCTGACCGTGAGAGACTGGAAGGCGATTCGCGCGCGATACGAGCCGGTGATCGGCCTCGAGGTTCACGCTCAGCTCAAGACCGCCACGAAAATCTTTTGCGCCTGCCCCAACCGTTTCGGCGATGAGCCCAACACGCATGTCTGTCCGGTGTGCCTCGGCCTTCCGGGATCGTTGCCCGTTTTGTCTCGCCAGGCCGTCTCGCTCGCGATGCGCGCGGCTCTGGCCACTCATTGCACGATACAGACGACGTCGATTTTCGCCCGTAAGAACTACTTCTATCCGGATCTTCCCAAGGGTTATCAGATCTCTCAATATGAGCGCCCGCTGGCGACGGAGGGTTATGTCGAGATTCCGGCGAATGAGGGCTTTCGCAGAATCCGAGTCCAACGCATTCACATAGAGGAGGACGCCGGAAAGCTCCTCCATGAAGGCTTCGCCTGGTCGAACGATAAGAGCGGCATTGACTTCAATCGTACTGGCGTTCCGCTGATCGAGATCGTGACTGCGCCGGACATCCGGACGTCGGAGGAGGCCCATGAATACCTCGCCGCCCTGCGCGCCACGCTGGTTTACGCCGAGGTCTCCGACGGCAACATGGAAGAGGGCTCGTTACGCTGCGACGCGAACGTCTCCGTTCGACGGAGCGGCGAAGCCGCTCTCGGAACCCGCACGGAGATCAAGAACTTGAACTCGATTCGCAACGTCGCGCGCGCGATCGAGCACGAGATCTCGCGCCAGGTCGCCCTCATCGAGTCAGGCGGCGACGTCGTTCAGGAAACGCGGCTGTGGAACGCCGACCGCGGCGAGACCGTTTCGATGCGGTCAAAGGAGGAGGCTCACGATTATCGATACTTTCCCGAGCCCGATCTGCCGCCGCTGCTCGTCGATCCCGAATGGATCGAGTCGGCGCGCCGATCGCTGCCCGAGCTTCCGTCCGACAGGCGCCGGCGCTTCATCGAGCATTACGGCATTCCCGCGTACGACGCCGGCGTGCTGACGCTCTCGCGCGAGGTCGCCGATTACTTCGAGGAGGCGGCGCGCGCCAGCGGCAATCCCAAGGCCGCCTCCAACTGGGTGATGACCGACGTGCTGCGCAAGCTCAAGGAGGACACGCGACCGCTCTCGGCCTGCCCAGTGTCGCCCGGGCGCCTGACCGAGATGATCTGTCTGATCGACGACGGAGTGATCAGCGGCAAGATCGCCAAAGATGTTTTCGAGAAAATGTGGTCGACCGGCGCGCCCGCCGGAATGATCGTCGAATGCGAAGAACTGACACAGGTGACTGACGCAAGCGCCATCGAGGCCGTTATAGCCGAGATCGTCGGCGCCCATGCCGACCAGGTCGCCGTCTATCGGAACGGCAAAAAGGCCGCGCTCGGCTGGTTCGTCGGTCAGGTCATGCGCAAGACTCAGGGCAAGGCCAATCCCCGCCTCGTCAATGAGCTGCTTCGGAAGGCTCTGGACGGCTGAAAGACCATTCGGCGGGAGTCACGCCATACGCCAACTGGCGTGAGATCCAGAAACGTTCCAGTCGGGGCGTCGCCCGGATCGCGAGCGGCACGAGCAACCATCCCGCGAGAAGGTCGATGACATAGTGATGGCGCAAGTAGATCGTCGAAATCCACAATCCCAGGACCAGCGGAAGAAGAAGCCAGACCAACCGTCGCAGATGCCTCAGGGCGTAGATCAACGCCAGGAGAGAAACGGCGGCGTGCAATGACGGGAATGCCGCGCGACTGTCAGCGGGCAGCAGCTCCAGCGTCTTTTCCGAGGCGTGAAACAACAGATTGGGATGGCCGCGCAGGTTCGTGGTGAAGGCGTGCGCGAGGTAGAGACGCGGAGGCGCGGCCGGAAACACCACGTACAGGGCATAGCCGAGATAGAAGCACACGACGATGCCAAGCATCGACTCTCGGAATTGCGATCCCCGCCTTTGCATCAGAAGAACCGCCGGCACGAAAGGGGCGATCCAGATGAAATTGCCGTAGAAAAACGTCATGATCTCCGTCAGCGTCGGGTCGATGAAGCGCTCGGCCCAGATGCACGGCTGGACGCCGAAGAGCCATTGGTCGATCGCCACGAGGACTTGGTGGATGTCGTTCGCGTTCACAAAGCCGATCGTGTCGTGCAGATTGGTATAGATCAGAATGCACGTCAGAAAGGGGAGCACTTCGCGCAACGAGCGCACGAAACGTGAGCGCGGCCACAGGCGCAGGGCCGCCGCCAACGCCAAGAGAAGCATCGCAGCCACGACGAGACGAACGACTCCACCGGGAAGGCGCGCGCCCAGAATGTTCTCGCGCCCGGCGTACGCGTACGCGACGAGCGTCAGGTATGTCGTCGGGAGGATGAAAGCGAGCGCCAGGCACTCCTCGACACGAAGGCGGAAAACAGTCCGCAGTAGCCAGCCGCGATGCCGCACGGGCGGCAACGCTATCACGGATACGAGCGCATTGGCATCCGGCGCTTCGACGCGTTCATCGGCGGCGGGCGTTGCGGTCGATTCTCCGTTCTACTCGAATGAACGGTGCAATCGCGCGCCTTTCAGCGCATTCTCTCGTCCGAGCATGCGTTTCATCCCGTTCTCGGATTGAGCAAAAAACGCACCTCGCCGACAAGATACAGACTGCCCGCCACGAGGACAAATTCATCCGGCGCCGCCAGCTTGCACGCGAGATCGTACGCTTTGTGCGAGTCCGGTTCGCAGTGCGCGCCCGCAGCGACGTGGCCGGCGCGCTCCAGGATCTCTTCCGGCGTCGCCGCGCGTTCGGCGCGCGGACTCGTGAGCACGATATGTTTTGCCAGGGGGAAGAGCGCGCGAGCGATTTCGGCGATATTTTTATCCCGCATGACGCCGAATAGAAGGACGAACGGGCCGCGTGACCGAACTTCCTCGGCCAGGACCGCCGCCGCGGCCGGATTGTGCGCGCCGTCCAGCAAGGCCGGAGGCTCGCCCGATACCCACTCGAGCCGGCCCGGCCATGCGACGCGTCGCAAGCCGGAAGACGCCCGCTCGGGATCGAACGTCAGCCCGGTTTCGGCCGCGCTTTCGAGAAGCCGGAGCGCCACGATGAGGTTCGTGCGTTGAAACGCGCCCGGAAGCGGTCTCACGTCGACGTAGCGATGGCGCGGCGTTCGAATGTCCAGTCGATGACCGTCATCCCGCACCTCGACGCCATCGGCCGCCGGGAGCAGTAGCGCGCCGATCTCGTGCGCTCGCTTTTCCACCTCGGTGGCGGCTTCCCGCTCCAGAGGACCCAATACGGTCACGCGTTCACCGCGGAGCACGCCGGCCTTCTCGCGCGCAACGGCTGCGAGCGTGTCGCCGAGAAAGCGCTCGTGGTCGAGCGCGATGCTGACGATCGCCGAGCACAAGGGCGCGGTGACGTTGGTCGCGTCGAGACGCGCTCCCATTCCAACCTCGATGACGGCGACGTCGATGCGTTGACGGCGAAACTCGAGAAAAGCCGCCAGCGTCAGCGCCTCGAAGAACGTGGGGTGATCGACGATCCGTCGCTGCGCGACCAATCGTCGGCCGGCGTCGCGCACCTCATGCACGGCTTCGGCAAACGCAGCATCGTCGATCGTCTCGCCGTCGATCGTAATGCGTTCCTGTATGCGGACGAGATGAGGTGATGTGTACCGCCCCACGCGATGACCGGACGCGCGCAGCGCTTCCGCCGCATAGGCGACGACCGACCCCTTTCCATTCGTTCCGGCGACGAGCAGAACGGGAAAGGCATGTTCCGGATGATCGAGAGCTGAAACGAGCACGCGCATGGCGTCGAGCCGGAAGCCGATGCCCGCGGGAGTGCGGGAATGCAGATATGCGAGAGCCTCGTCAAACGATCGCTGCGATCTCATGATTCGGAAACCTTCATCTGGCGGTCGGATGATAACAAGCGAATAGCGACCCGGAAATCCCAGAGAGTCGGCGTCGAGTGTGGAAAAGTGGATAAAAGTGTGGAAGAATTTCGGCGTATGTTCAAGGGAACGTATCGCCACCGCATCGATGCCAAGGGACGTGTTCCGGTGCCTGCGGCCTTTCGGCGGCAACTTGCTCTTGGGCAAGCGGATCGAGTGATCGTCACACTGATGGATCAGTGCCTTTCGATCTATCCCATCGAGGAATGGACGCGACTCGAGGATCAACTCCGTGGACTTCCGGTCTTCAGTCGTCCGGTCAAAGCGCTGACGCGACTCCTCATGAGTCGAGCCGTCGAGTGCGAGCTGGATGTCCAGGGAAGGATTCTTCTGCCTGGAACGCTCCGAGAAGACGCCGGGCTCGTCCGAGAAGCGCTCATCGTCGGCGTTCTGAATCGATTCGAGATCTGGTCTCCCGAGGCTTGGACGGCCTTTCTGCGTGATTCGGATCACATCCTCGAAGATCTCTCTTCGGATCTCTGGCCCGCGCCCCCGGTTTCAGGGATGGAAACGGCGTCTATCCACAACCGAAACCTTAGAAAGCGTTGAATTTCTCTTGACAGCGGGCTCCGGGCCGCCGTAGACTTCGCAGTGGGAATCTGTGGGAAAAAGTGGGCTGGGGACGCTCTGAGTGTCCCTAGTTCCTGAGGTTCTCGCAGTAATCCGTTATGACGATGCTGCGTGGAAATCACCCGGCGCGGGTCGATGCCAAAGGGCGCCTCAAGATCCCTCAGGCGTTCCTGTCGCCCGTTGTGTCTCAGTGGAGTCGAGATCTCTATGTCACGAGCATCACGGGTGAGTTCGTGCGGTTGTATCCGATGCCGATATGGATCGAGATCGAGAAGCGTCTCGCATCCGTTCCGGCGACGAATCCATCAAAAAACCGCTTCCTTGAGCGCGTCAGTTTCTTCGGGCAGGCGGTCACTATCGATCGGCAGGGACGCGTGCTGCTGCCTCAGATGCTTCGTGAGACGGCGGCGATGACCGGAGAAGTCAGCGTGCTCGGCTTTCAGAACCATCTGGCGGTCTGGAACCTCAAACGGCTCCAGGAGCGTCTCTTCAAGCAAGAGCCGTACACGGACGAGGACGGGAGGGCGCTTTCGGAGTACGGGATCTGAATGTGTCCTTCGAGCATAAACCGGCGCTGCTCTCCGAGGCCATGGAGTTGCTCCACGTGCGACCGGGCGGCCTGTATGTCGACGGGACCGTGGGATTGGGCGGCCATGCCTTGGAGATTCTGCGCCGTTCCGCGCCGAACGGACGACTTCTGGCCCTGGACCGCGACAGGGAGGCGCTCGTCTTGGCGCAGGCCCATCTCTCCGGCTTCGGTGAGCGTGTCGTCTTCATGCACGCTGATTTTCGCGAGCTGGCCGACATCCTGGCCGAAAGGCGCGCCGACGGCGTTCTGCTGGACCTGGGCGTCAGCTCCCGCCAGCTTGACGATCCGCTGCGCGGATTCAGCTTCTCGATGGAAGGGCCGCTCGACATGCGCCTGGACCGCGGCCAGCACGTTACTGCGGAGGATCTCGTGAATCGCACGCGCGAGCGCGAGTTGGCCGAGATCATTCATCAGTTCGGCGAAGATCCCGCGGCTCGTCGCATCGCGCGCGCGATTGTCGCGGCTCGCCGTCGCGGGCGGATCACCACCACCACGGAGCTGGCGTCGATCGTGCGGCGCGCGTCGCCGCGTTCGCGTCGCCGCGGTCTCGATCCCGCGACGCGAACTTTCCAGGCGCTGCGCATCCGCGTCAACCGCGAGCTTGAGGGTCTCGATGCGATTCTGTCCGCTCTGGCGCATCGACTTGCGCCCGGCGGCAGGCTTGCGGTGATCTCCTTTCACAGTCTCGAGGATCGCCAGGTCAAGCTGGCCTTCCGTGAGCTCGCCGGGCACGGCTTCCGGTTGTTGAGCCGGAAGCCGATTCGTCCGTCTGAAGCCGAGAAGATCGCGAACCCGCGGTGCCGGAGCGCGCGGCTGCGTGCCGTGGCGCGCGAGGAGGCGGCATGAGCTGGCGCAGCCTTGACGGCATCGGCTCCTTGTCCCGCCCGATCGACAACTCGCGTCTGGTCCGCGAGGTGGATCCGCGGTCGAGCCGGCGATTGTGGTCGTTGCTGTGCCTGATCGGCGCGCTGGTGGGCGGCGTGGTTTTGTACGCCTGGCCGCAGATCGAGGCGTTTCAGACGGGCATAGAGACGCTTGCGCTGCATCGAGAACGCGAGCGTCTGGTCGAGATTAATCTCAAGCTGCGCCTGGAGAAGGCCTCGCTCGAGAACCTTCAACGAATCGAGGCCATCTCAACGCGTGAGCTGGGAATGATCGCGCCTCGACCCGAAGACGTGGTGATTGTGCGTGTGGAACAGTCTCCCGGCGGCACACAGATGGTCAGCGCTCTGGAAAGCGTCAAGGCTTCACGGAACTGACGGCAATGGGCAGGAGAGACGCGCGGTGTTGAACGGCGATTTGCTTAGAGACAAGGATCGACATCCGCCGAGCGCGCCGCTCCCGTCGTCCGAGCCGATGGTGCGCCTGCGGTTCATGATGGCGGCGCTCGGCATCGTTCTCTGGGCGCTCGTGATCGCCCTGCGCCTGGTTCAATTGCAGATTCTCGAGCATCGTGAGTTCGCCGTGCGCGCGCAGCGTCAAAGCGAGCGGACCGTCAGTCTCGATCCGCGCAGAGGCCCCATTCTTGACCGCCATGGACGGCCGCTGGCCGTGTCCGTTGAAGTCGAGAGCATTTATGCCGACCCCCAGAGCATCGCCGACGCCGACGCCGCGGCCGCGGCGCTGGCCCGCGCATTGCGGCTGCACGCCAAGGAGCGCAGGTCTCTTGGAGCTCAGCTTCAGCGCGACCGGGCTTTTGTGTGGGTCAAACGCAAGGTCGATCCGACCATGGCGCGCGCCGTGAAGGCTTTGAAGATCCATGGCGTGGGTTTTCTCACCGAGACGCGACGCTATTACCCGAAGCGTGAGCTGGCCGCGCAGCTTATCGGCTACGCCGGAATCGACAACACCGGAATGTGGGGCGTCGAATACGCGTTTGACGACGCGCTTCGTGGACACGAAGCCACGGTCGTGGTGCGCACCGACGCTCATCGACGACCGGTGGGTTATACGGAGCGGCCGTCGACCGAAGGATTGACGGTCGTGCTCACGATCGATGAGGCGATCCAGCATGTCGTGGAGCGGGAGCTCGACCGCGCGGTGAACGAAACCGCATCGCTGGCCGGAGTGGCGGTCGTGCTCGATCCGACTTCGGGCGAGATTCTGGCTCTCGCCAATCGCCCGACTTTCAATCCGAACCGTTTCTCGGCTTACGACAGCTCCCATTGGCGCAATCGCGCCGTGGTCGACGCCTTCGAACCCGGGAGCATTTTCAAGATCATCACCGCCGCCGCGGCGCTCGATGAAAGAGTCGTCGATCCCGACGAGGTCATCGATTGCGGCCACGGCATGATCGAGGTCGGCGGTCAGGTCATCAACGACCATGCCGTGTTCGACGCCCTTCGTTTTCGGGAAGTGATCGCACGATCGAGCGACGTCGGCGCGGCGCGCGTGGCGCAACGTCTGGGCCGCCGGAGCTTCGCCCGATATATCGCGGATTTCGGTTTCGGAGCGCCGACGGGCGTGGCTTTGCCCGGCGAGTCGCGAGGCATCGTGCGGCCGCCGGAGCGATGGAGCGTCCGATCGTTGCCGACGATCTCCTTCGGTCAGGAGATCGGCGTCACGGCGTTGCAGATGGCCAGCGCCGCTTCCGCCATCGCCAACGGCGGTTATCTCATGCAACCGCTCGTCGTGCGACGGATTGAAAACCGCGACGGAAAGGCCGTCAAGACGTTTCAGCCCGTGGTCGTCAGGCGCGTCATTCAACCCGCGACCGCCGACACGATGACGGAGATCCTCAAGGGCGTCGTGCGCCATGGCACGGGCAAGGCGGCGGCTCTCGCCGGTTATCAGGTGGCGGGCAAGACGGGAACGGGGCAGAAGCCGGTTGCCAGCGGCGGTTATTCAGCCATGGATCATTTCGCTTCCTTCGTGGGATACGTGCCGTCCCACAACCCCGCCATGGTCATACTCGTCTCGCTGGACACGCCGCGAGGCTTACGAAACCAGGGCGGGGACGTGGCCGCGCCGCTCTTTGCGCGCATAGCCGACCAGGCGTTGCGGCGTCTGGCGGTCCCGCCGGAGGATCCTCGTCGAGTCATGCGCGTCACGTTGAATGACTCGCCGGCCGGGACGGCGTCTTCCTTGAAGGTCGACGTTTTTACACGGCAGATGCCAGCCGTCGTCACGGAAGGCGTCATGCCTGATCTTCACGGGCGGTCGGCTCGAGATGCGGCGGTGACCGCGGCGAAACATGGACTTGTTGTCAGGCTGAGAGGATTCGGTCGTGTGTCGCAACAGGATCCGCAGCCCGGATCCGTTGTCAGCGCCGGCGACACATGCGTGCTGACTCTCGACAACGATCCCACGCCATCCGATTTCACGGAGAGGCGGGGCGCATGAGGATCGGGGAGCTTGTGGCCACGCTGCCGGACGCCAAGCTTTGCGCCGGTGATCCCGACGAGCCGATCGACGGCGTTTGTTACGACTCGCGAAAGGCGACCATCCGCTCCGCGTTCGTGGCCATTCGCGGTCGATTAGAGGACGGCAACCTTTACGTCGACGACGCGCGCCGTCGCGGGGCGAAAGTCGTCATCTCCGAGGGGCCGCCTCTTCCAGGAGGCGCCTGGATACAGGTGACCGACGCACGCGTCGCGTTGGCCGAGATCTCGGCCGTCCTGTTCGATCGGCCTGCGGACGCCATGACGCTTGTCGGCGTCACGGGCACCAACGGCAAGACCACAACCTGCTATCTCATCGAGTCGGCTTTACGAGCGGCGGGACGCGCGCCCGGGCTCCTCGGCACCGTGGAGTACAGGTTCGCCGACCAGATCGTGGAAGCCTCGCGCACAACGCCCGAGTCCTCGGACCTCCAGGCGCTGCTGCGGGACATGCTCACGGCGGGATGCCGGCATGTCGTGATGGAGGTTTCCTCGCATTCGCTCATGCTCGAACGCGTGCGCGGATGCTCTTTCGAGGTCGCCGTGTTCATGAATCTGACTCGGGATCACCTTGATTTCCACGGCGACATGGACTCGTACTTCTCCGCCAAGCGACGTCTTTTTGTGGAGCGTCTCAAGACGCGGGGCACGGCGATCGTCAACACGGACGATGATCGCGGGCACGAGATCGCCGCCGCCGTCAAGGGACGCGTGTGGACGTTCGGCCTTGAGAAACCGGCGGATCTGCGCGCCGAAAGCGTATCGCTATCGCTCGACGGAACGTGCTTCAAGGCGCGGACGCCTGTCGGCGACTTCACCGTCGAGTCGCCGCTCGTGGGGCGATTCAACGTCGAGAATCTGCTGGCGGCGCTGGGAGCGGCGCTTGCCCTGGAAATCGAGCCCGCGGAAGCGCTCTCGGGTCTGAGCGGCGTGCGCGGCGTGCCGGGCCGGCTCGAACGCATTGACATGGGGCAGGGATTTACCGTGATCGTGGACTACGCTCACACCGACGACGCCATCCGCAAGCTGCTGGAGACGATCCGGCAGCTCAAGCCAAGGCGCGTGTTGACCGTGTTCGGCTGTGGAGGAGATCGTGACGCGACGAAGCGACCGCTGATGGGCGCAGTTGCCGCGCGTTTGAGCGACGTCGTGATCGTGACTTCGGACAACCCGCGCGGCGAACCGCCCGAAGCGATCATCGAGGCCGTCGAACGAGGCATGAACGGCTCGCGAGGCGCCGAGCGGCTGAGCGTCATCGATCGTCGCGAGGCCATCGCCCGCGCGCTCGAGATGGCGGAGACAGGCGACGTCGTCGTCATCGCCGGAAAAGGGCACGAACGCACTCAGCAGTTGCGCGACCGTGTCGTGCCCTTCGATGACCGTGAAATCGTGAGAGGGCTCCTCGGCGCGACGAAAGACCGGGGCTCGGAGGGCGCGTGAACCTGACGATCCAGCAAGCGGCGAAGATCACGGCGGGCGACCTGATCGCGTCCGGCGCGTCCACGTCCCGTATGCTCGCCGGTGTCTCGATCGACTCGCGCTCGATCGCGAGGGACGAGATGTTCGTCGCGATTCCCGGAGCGCGTTTCGACGGGCACGACTTTCTCCAGGATGTCGCGCGGCGCGGCGCGGCGGCGGCCGTGGTTTCACGAACGACGCCGGCGCCGGCCGAGCTTCCTCTCGTTCGCGTCGCCGACACGGAGCGCGCGCTCCACGACTTGGCGCATCACGTGCGCGGCATGACAAAAGCCGCCGTCGTCGGGATCACGGGTTCGGCCGGCAAGACGACGACGAAGGAGTTCGCGGCGTCGTTGCTCGCGAACCTCGGCCCGATCCTGAAGTCGGAGAAGAACCTCAATAACCGGTATGGCGTGCCGCTGACGCTGCTGCGACTGCGCCACGAGCACGTCGCGGCCGTCGTGGAGATGGGCATGTCGGCGGCGGGCGAATTGCGGCTGCTGGCGCGGACGACCCGGCCTGACGCCGCGGTGATCACCAACGTGGCGCCGGTGCATCTCGAGTTTTTCGCGTCGATCGAGGCCATTGCGCAGGCCAAGGCCGAGATTCTCGAAGGCGTGCGCAACGGCGGTTGGCTCGCGCTCAACCACGACGATCCGCTCGTACGCCGCATCGGCGAATCATTCTCCGGCGATATCGTGTGGTTCGGATCGGATCGGACGTGCGAAGTGCGCGTCCGCGCGCGCGAAGAGACGTCGAGCGGAATCACTTTCACCCTCGCGCTCGCGGGCAAGGAGTCGACGATATCGCTCGGGCTGACCGGACGTCACATGATGATGAATTTCGCCGCGGCCGCGGCTGTCGCGCACCGGCTCGACGTCCCTCTCGACACGATCGTTCGCTCGTCGTCTTTTCTCACTCCCGCGCCTCATCGCGGCGAACGCTTGTTGCTCAACGGCGACGTGTTGCTCATCGACGACAGCTACAACTCGAATCCGGCGGCCGTGGTCGCAGCAGTCGAGTCCATGCCGCATCAAGGCGGACGTCGGCGAGTGGCGTTCCTGGGCGAGATGCTCGAGCTGGGACCGCGAGGTCCGGAACTGCACGTCGAGGCCGGCAAAAGAATCGCCGCCTCCGTCGACTGTCTGGTTGCCGTCGGCTCGCTGGCGCGCGGCTTTCTCGAGGGAGCGGAACGCGCCGGGCGCCAGGCCGCTTGCCGGCGCTTCTTCAAAGACGCCGTCGAGGCCTCCGTCGAGGCGCCGGAGATCGTGCGTCCCGGCGACATGGTGGTCGTGAAGGGCTCGCGCGGAGTTCGCATGGAACGAATCGTCGAGGCGCTCGTGGCGCGCCTGGGACGATCGGAGGTCTAAAGAGTGCTCTTCCATCTGCTCTATGCCTTCCGTCACGAGTTTTCCCTGCTCAATGTGACCCGCTACATCACCTTTCGCACGGCCGTGGCGAGCCTGACCGCGTTTCTCCTGGTGCTGATTCTCGGACCCTGGGTCATCGCGCGCCTGCGGTCGTCACAGATCGGACAGTACATTCGCGAAGACGGCCCCGAGGCGCACAGATCCAAAGCCGGCACGCCGACGATGGGCGGTCTGCTCATCCTGGCCGGAATCCTGATTCCCACGATGCTGTGGAGCGATCTCACGAATCGCAAGGTCTGGCTGCTGCTCTTCGCGACCTCGGCTTTCGGCGCGGTCGGATTCGCCGACGATTACCTCAAGGTCGTGAAGCGGCGCAACCTCGGCCTCACGATTCGGCGCAAGCTCCTCGCGCAGATCGTGATCGGCCTCGTCCTGGGCGTCATGATCTACCTGCTCGCCGGACAGGACCCCGCGCGATACTCGACGCACGTCATCTTCCCGTTCTTCAAGAACTTCGTGCCTGATCTCGGTCTGTTTTATATTCTTTTCGCGGTTCTGGTCGTCGTCGGCGCCAGCGATGCCGTCAACTTCACCGACGGCCTGGACGGTCTGGCGATCGGATCGATGCTCATCGCCGCCGTGGCTTTCACCGGCCTCGCTTATCTCAGCGGACATGCGGTGTTCTCGAACTACCTGGATCTTCTGTTCATTCCCGGCTCGGGTGAGGTGACGGTGTTCTGCGGCGCCATGGTCGGCTCGTCGATGGGATTCCTCTGGTGGAACTGCTATCCCGCGCGGGTTTTCATGGGCGACGTCGGCAGCCTGAGCCTGGGCGGAGCGCTGGGAACCGTGGCTCTGCTCATCAAGCAGGAGCTTTTGCTCGTCTCGGTCGGCGGGCTGTTCGTCCTCGAGGCGCTCTCGGTGATCCTGCAGATCTCTTCTTTCAAGCTGACGGGCAAACGCATCTTCCGCATGGCGCCTCTTCATCATCACTTCGAGCTCGTCGGCTGGAAAGAGCCTCAAGTGATCATCCGCTTCTGGATTCTGGCGTCCATCTTCGCTCTGCTGAGCCTGACGACGCTCAAGTTGAGGTAGGTGTCCGTGAGGGGAGTGATCGGAGAAAACGCCGGCGAGCGAGCGCGAAGGGAGCTTGAGGGACGCGCCGTCGTCGTCGTCGGCCTGGCCCGCTCCGGCGTAGCCGCCTGCGACTTCCTGCTGGCGTGCGGCGCTTTCGTGACGGCCACCGACGTCAAGGATGCCGGCGATCTTGGTCTCGACGTCGTTCGACTCGGAGACCGCGGCGTGCGCCTCGATCTCGGAGGACATCGGGAGGATCTGTTCAACAAGGCCGCCTTGGTCGTGACCTCGCCCGGAGTGTCGTGGGATCTTCCCGTGCTCGTGTCGGCGCGCCGCGCCGGAGTGCCGGTGATCGGCGAGCTGGAACTGGCGAGTCGCTATATCCAGGGACGCATCGTCGCGATCACGGGCACCAAGGGCAAGTCGACGACGACGTCCGTTCTGGGCGCGATGCTGCGTGAAGCCGGACTGGATGCGCGCGTGGGCGGCAATATCGGCACGCCGGCTGTCAGCCTTCTGGACCGGGCCACCGCCCAATCGACGTTCGTTCTGGAGGTTTCCAGCTTCCAGCTCGAAAGCATTCGCTTCTTCCATCCCGATATCGCCGTCTTTCTCAATTTCACCGACGATCACTTCGATCGGCACGGCTCCCGTGAGAGCTATGCTTCGGCCAAGGCGCGCATCTTCATGAATCAGACCGAGAACGACTGGGCTGTCGTCAATGCGGATGATTCCCGCGTTCAGGATCTCGCCCGATCGAGCCGCGCGCGCCAGCTTCGCTTCAGCGAGCATTGCCTGACGGGAGAGGGCGCCTTTTTTGACGGAAACCGCGCGCGCATGCGATATGGCGAGAACGACGAGGATCTCTTCATGCTGGGCGACGTTCGACTGCCCGGCCGGCACTTGGCCGTCGATATCCTCGCCGCCGGCGCGGCCGCCCGACTGCTGGGCGCCACGCCGGAGAGCATCATGCGCGCGGTGAGGGCGCATGTGGAAGCCGAGCACGTGCTCGAGCGGGTCGCCGAGATCGACGGCGTGACGTTCTACAACGATTCCAAGGCCACGAACGTGGAAGCGGCACGGCGCGGCATCGAGGCCTTCGAGCAACCGGTTGTGGCCATCATGGGCGGCCGTCACAAGGGCGGAGATTTCAGTCTGTTACGCGGGGCGGCGGCCGCGCATACGCGCGCGGTGCTGGCGATCGGCGAGGCGCGGGCGCTCATCGCCGAGCGCCTCAAGGGCGTGACGACCGTGGTTGCCTGCGATTCCTTGCGCGAGGCCGTGGAGCGGGCGTTCCAGGTCGCGAACGCCGGCGACGTCGTGGTTCTCGAGCCCGCTTGCGCCTCGTTCGATATGTATGAGGACTACGCCCATCGCGGGCGCGCGTTCAAGGAAGAAGTGCGGCGTCTCGCACTGGCGCGCGACGGGGGCGCCGTCTGATGGCCAGGAAGCTCGCGTCGGACACGATGCTTTTCACGGTGACCGCGGCTCTCATCGGTTTCGGCCTTGTCATGGTCTGGAGCGCTTCGACGGCGCTCGCGGAGGAAAAATACGACAGCGCGCATCACTTTCTTGTCCGCCAGCTCGTCTGCGCGGGAGTAGGTCTCGCCGCGCTTCTTGCGACGCTGCGCTTCGACTATCGCCGGCTCAGGGGGCGCGGCGTTGTCGCCGCGTTGCTCCTGCTCGCGACCTTCCTGCTGATCCTGGTTCTCTTCCTGCCGACAGTCAACGAATCACGGCGCTGGATCCGGGTCATGGGACTGTCCTTTCAGCCGTCCGAGCTCGCCAAGCTTGCGGTCGTGCTGTTCCTGGCCTCGCACATCGCCCGTCGCGAGGAGCGCGTGAACGAGCTTTTCACTTCGGTGTTCCCGGCGTTTCTAGTGCTCGGCTGGTTCAGCTTTCTGATCTCGATAGAGCGGGACATCGGCACGGCCCTGACGTTGGCGGTCACGGGCTGCGTGATGCTGACCCTGGCGGGCGTCCGCTTGCGCTATTTCGCCGTTTTCGGCGCGGTCGCGCTCGCCAGCCTTTATCAGATGATCGTGCTCGCGGCCTATCGGCGTGAGCGCCTGAGCGCCTTCATCAATCCGTGGGCTGACGCCCAGGGATCCGGATACCACATCATTCAGAGTCTCATCGCGGTGGGCACGGGCGGCGTGACCGGCGTGGGACTGACGGACGGGCGCCAGAAGCTCTTCTATCTTCCTTACGCTTGGAGCGACTTCATCTACGCCGTGATCGGCGAGGAATTGGGGCTCGTGGGGGCGCTCTTGACCGTCGGAGCGTTCCTCTTGTTTCTCTGGCGCGGCCTGCGGACCGCTTTTCGCGCTCCCGATCGCTTCGGGATGTTCCTGGCCGGAGGCCTGACGCTTTCTATCGTGCTCCAGGCGTTCATCAATATCAGCATCGTGCTGGGCTTGCTGCCGCCCAAGGGCATTCCTCTTCCGTTCGTGAGCGCGGGAGGATCGTCGCTCGTGCTCTCGATGGCGGCCGTGGGGGTCGTGCTCAACGTATCGCAACATGCGGATTGACATGGCAACTCGAAGCGCGCGCGCCGTTCTGATCGCCGCCGGCGGAACGGGAGGTCATTTGTTTCCAGGCGTGGCGGTGGCCGACGAGTTGCGCCGGCGATCTTCCGCGGTTCGCGTCGTCTTCGTCGGCACCCCGCGCGGTCTCGAGACGCGTCTGGTTCCGCAGGCCGGTTACGAGCTCGCTCTTCTGCCGATTCGGCCGCTCAATCGCGTGGGCTTCGGACGTTTCCTGATCGGCGCGGCGGCGCTTCCCTGGGGTCTTGTCCGCGCCGCGGCGCTCGTGGCGCGTTTGCGGCCACAGGTCGTCTTGGGAATCGGCGGTTATGCGGGCGGCCCGGTGGTCCTGGCGGCCGCCATGTTATGCATCCCCACCATGGTGCTTGAACCCAACGCTCGTCCCGGATTGGCGAACCGGCTGCTCCGGCCTTTCGTGCGTCATGCGGCGTGCGCGTACGACGAAGCTTTGGGCTTCTTCGGCCGCAAGGGAGTTCTCACCGGCAACCCCGTGCGCGCGGACTTCACGCGGCTGTCGCCCAGGAAGATCGGCAGCCCCATGAACCTGCTCGTTTTCGGTGGAAGCCAGGGTTCGCGCTCTCTCAATCGGGCGCTCGTCGACGCCTTGTCGTTCCTCCCGGGAGCGGACGCTTTGCGCATCGTGCACCAGACCGGGAAGGCGCTGCATGAAGAGACAAACGACGCCTACAGGGCCGCCGGTCGCGCCGCCGAGGTCCTCCCGTTCCTTGACGACATGCCGCGGCGGTTCGCTCAGGCGGACCTTGTTCTTTCCCGCAGCGGCGCGACGACCTGCGCCGAGCTGACGGCGGCCGGAAAGACGGCGATACTCGTGCCCTTTGACCGGGCCGCCAACGACCACCAACGCATCAATGCGTACGCTCTCCGAGACGCCGGGGCGGCCTGCGTGATCGAGGAGCGCGAGCTGACAGGCGAGTCTCTGGCTTTCAAGATCAGGAGTCTTATGAACCGCCCGTCGCGATTGGCGGAAATGGCAGAGTCGGCGCGACGGCTGGGCCGGCCGGAAGCGGCGGCGCGCATCGCCGATCTCATCGAGCAGCTCACGAATTCAGCCGGGAGGCCGGCTCATGTTTAGGCGGATTCAGCGTGTGCATTTCGTCGGTATCGGCGGCTCCGGCATGAGCGGAATCGCGGAAGTGCTGCTCAACCTGGGCCATACGGTTTCCGGGTCCGATATCAAACGTTCCGCCGTGACCGAGCACTTGTCCGCTCTGGGCGCGTGTTGCCATGAAGGGCACGACGCGAGTCATGTCGCCGGCGCGCACGTCGTCGTCGTATCGAGCGCCGTTCAAGCCGACAATCCCGAGGTGCTCGAGGCGCGTCGTGCCGGCGTGCCCGTCATTCCGCGCGCGGAGATGTTGGCCGAGCTGATGCGCCTGAAGTACGGCGTCGCCGTGGCCGGCAGCCACGGCAAGACGACGACCACCTCGATGACGGCGCTCGCGCTTGACCGCGGCGGGCTCGATCCGACCGTGGTCGTCGGCGGCCGGCTGGGCGTGCTCGGCTCGGGCGCGCGTCTCGGCAGGGGCGACGTTCTCGTCGCCGAAGCGGACGAGTCCGATCGCTCTTTC
Source organism: Vicinamibacteria bacterium (assembly GCA_016934575.1). Classification (GTDB taxonomy): domain Bacteria; phylum Acidobacteriota; class Vicinamibacteria; order Fen-336; family Fen-336; genus JAFGSN01. Next base: position 11,533 of record JAFGSN010000178.1, on the reverse strand, counting down.
CTGATGCTCGCTCCGACGATCGCGGTCGTGACGAACATCGACCGCGAGCACCTCGACGCCTATCGGGGCATCGAGGACATCCAGGCGTCTTTCGTCGACTTCGTCAACAAGGTTCCCTTCTACGGCTCGGCCATTTTGTGCCTCGATGACGGCCCGACGCAAGACATCCTGCCGCGCGTGCGCCGGAGAGCCGTCACATACGGATTGACTCCGCAAGCCGACGTCTCGGCCCGCGACGTCACGCAACATCCGACGGGCACACGCTTCGTCGTCACGGCGCATGGTCGCGATCTGGGAACGGTGTCCCTGCGCGTTCCAGGCTTGCATAACGTCGTCAACGCCCTGGCAGCCGTGTCCGTCGGCCTGGATCTCGACGTGGATTTCAGCGCCCTTTGCGAGGGTCTTGCGGCGTTTTCGGGAGTCGATCGGCGCTTTCAGATCAGAGGCGAGACCGGCGGCGTTCTTGTCATCGACGATTACGGCCACCATCCCACGGAGATCCGCGTGACGCTCGAGACCCTGCGCGTCTTTGCCGGCGACCGGCGGACGGTCGTGCTTTTCCAGCCGCATCGTTTCACGCGCACCAAGTTTTTATGGGATGAGTTCTGTCGGGCGTTTCATCAGGCGGACGTGTTGCTCGTCACCGACGTGTACGCGGCCAGCGAGCTCCCTTTGCCCGAAGTGACCGCCGAGCGTCTGGCGCGCGCCATCGCCGCGCATGGCCATCGTCATGCTTCATATGCAGGGCCTCTTGCTTCGGCCACGCGGAGCTTGATGAAGGAGGCGCGCGACGGCGACGTCGTGCTCACGCTTGGCGCCGGCAACGTCTGGACGGCCGGCGAGGAGCTGCTGCGAACACGGGAGGCGTCGTCCCGATGAGCAACGTGATGGAACCTCCGGAAGTCGATCGAACGCCTTCCGGCGATCTGCCCTTGAACGTCGGCGTGGAAGGGCCCTTCCTCAGGCCTCGGTCCCGAATGCGGCTCCGGCCGGCGCGCCGTGTGCGGATGTCGCGCGTCACGCTGATTTTGCGAATCGCGACCGTGGCGATTATCGGCGTGACGGCGGCTGGACTGATTCGCGCCCAAGTACGCGAAGGCGACCGCTTCAAGGTGTCCCGGCTCGTGACGCGCGGAAACCGTCATCTTTCCAACGCCGAAATCCGCGAACGTCTCGGATCGGCCATGGGCGAAAACATCCTGCGAATCCGTCTCGAGGACCTTGAGGCGCGTCTGCGGAAGTCGCCCTGGGTGGACCGTGCCACGATTCGACGCACTCTGCCCGACACGCTCGATGTGGATATCGTGGAGCGCGTGCCGCTCGCGTTGGCCGAGATGGGAACCCTTTGCTTGATGGACGCCGAAGGAGTGCTTATCGATTCCTATGGTCCGCGCGTGAGCGGCTACGATCTTCCTATCGTGAGAGGGCTGGCGGCGTTGGACCCCGAGACCCGTTCCAGGCATGCCATGCGCGCCGGCGCGTTGCTTGACGACCTGGGAGACCTTGCGCGCGAAGTTTCCGAGATCGTCGTCGAAGAGGCGGGCGATGTGCGCGTCATTCTCGCGCAGGAAGGCGAGGTTCTGCTCTTCAACTCTCCGCCGTACAAGACGCGCCTGTCGACTTTTCTGGCGATGCGCGGGAAGCTGAAGGAGCGTTGTCCGCATGCGGAGTTCTTCGATTTACGATTCAGCGGTCGCATCATCGTGCGTGAAACGCGCTCCGCGGAGGCGCGGGATGCGTCGCGTCTTGCACAGGCATCGGAAGCGGCGATCGAGGACGGAGGCGAACATGGGGGCGGTTGAGAGTAAGCGGGTGTTTCACACCTGACGGAGGCGCGTGGTGGCCAAGAAGAAAGATCGGTACGTCGTGGGCCTGGACATTGGCACGCACAAGATCTGCGCGATCGTGGCCGAGGTGTCGGACGAGGGTCGTCTCGACATCATCGGTTTCGGCCAGGCGGAGTCCAAGGGCTTGCGCAAGGGCGTGGTGATCAACCTGGATGCGACGGTCGACGCCATCAAGCGCGTCGTTTGCGAGGCGGAGCTGATGGCGGGAATCGAGATCGATTCCTGTTACGTTGGAATTGCGGGCACTCACGTGCGCGGTTTCAATTCCCGCGGCGTCGTGGCGGTGTCGGGCCGCAATCGGATCGTGGAGCGCGAGGACCTGCGGCGCTCGATCGAAGCCGCCAAGGCCGTGTCGATCCCGATCGACCGCGAGATACTGCATGTCTTGCCGCAGGAGTTCGTCGTGGACGATCAAGACGGGATCGGCGATCCCGTCGGATTCACCGGCAGTCGTCTCGAGGTGAACGTCCATGTCGTCACCTGTTCCCAGGCGGCGGCGCAGAACACGATCACTTGCGTCAATCGCGCCGGGCTGACGGTGGCTGACGCGTTTCTCACGCACCTGGCCGCCGAGCAGGCCTGCCTTACGGCCGACGAGAAGGAGCTAGGAGTCTCCCTGGTCGATATTGGCGGCGGGACGACGGACCTGGCGATCTATGAGCGCGGCGCGTTGTGGCACACCGCCGTGCTGCAAGTGGGCGGAGAGCACTTCACGAACGACGTGGCCGTCGCCTTGCGAACGCCGGTGAGCGAGGCTGAAAAAATCAAAAAGAAGTACGGCTGCGCGCTGACTTCGATGATACCGGAGGAAGACTCGATCGAGGTTCCCAGCGTCGGCGGCCGCAAGCCGCGAATCATGGCGCGTCAGGTGCTGGGCGACGTGCTCCAGGCGCGGGCCGAGGAGTTGTGCCAGATGATCCTGGCCGAACTGCGCCGGGCGGGCTTCGAACGCTCGCTGAACAGCGGCGTCGTGCTCACCGGAGGCGGCGCAATCCTCGAAGGCATGCCGGAGATTGCCGAGCAGATCCTCGACATGCCGGTGCGTCGCGGGGTTCCGGGCGGCATCGGCGGCCTGGTCGACGTCGTGGCCAGTCCTGTCTATACCACGGTGGTCGGTCTGGTAGCCTGCGGTCAGCGCAATCGTCTAGGACATGGCGTTACGTCGCTTCGGCCCGCCGCGACCGGCACATTCGGCCGCGTCACGAGTCGGATACGAAGCTGGCTGGCGGACTTTTTCTAAAAGACTTGAGGAGGAACGGGATGACAAATCCAAAAGACGCGCCGGGTCGGATCACCTTCGCTGAAGATGAGACGCGTAGCGCGCGGATCAAGGTCGTGGGAGTGGGCGGCGGCGGCGGCAACGCCGTGAGCCGCATGATCGCATCGGGACTGCAGGGAGTGGAGTTCATCGCCATCAACTCGGATCTGCAAGCTCTGCGAGCGAACAGGGCGCCGATAAAGATCCAGATCGGCGGCAAGCTCACCAAGGGCCTGGGCGCCGGGGCCAATCCCGACGTCGGCCGTCAGGCCGCGATCGAGGATACCGAAAAGATCTGCGACGCGCTCGAGGGCGCTGACATGGTTTTCATCACGGCGGGCCTGGGAGGCGGCACGGGCACCGGCGCTGCGCCCGTCGTCTCTTCGATCGCAAGCACCCTGGGCGGCGACAATGGCGGAGTGCTCACCGTTGCGGTCGTGACGCTCCCCTTCAACCTCGAGGGCAAGCGACGCATGGCTCATGCATTGGATGGCTTGAACCAGCTACGTGAAAGCGTCGACTCCGTGATCGTGATTCCGAACGATCGATTGCTCCAATCCGTCGCTCGCAACACGACCGTCATGCAGGCCTTTCACATCGCCGACGACGTCCTGAGGCAGGCCGTGCAAGGCATCAGCGACATCATCACCGTTCCCGGGCAAATCAACCTGGACTTTGCGGACGTCCGAGCGGTGATGAAGGGGATGGGAACGGCCGTCATGGGGACCGGAGTCGCCGAAGGCGAGAGTCGCGCCGCGGAGGCCGCCCAGCGGGCGATCTCGAATCCGTTGCTCGAGGACAGCTCGATCGAAGGCGCGCGAGGCGTGATCGTGAACATCACCGGCGGCGCCGATCTTTCGCTCAGCGAAGCCGCGGACGCCACGGCGCTTGTCACCAAGGTGGCCGATCCCGAGGCCAACGTTCTCTACGGCATCGTGACCGATGAGAGCATGGGGGAAGCCGTCAAGGTCACGGTGATCGCCACGGGCACTCGGCCGGGCGCTAAAAAGAGCCTGTCTTCGTTCGACACTCCGACGGACATGGCGAACTACCGCGCTACCGCGACGAACGCCAACGTGGCGCCGCCCCTGGTGGCGGATTCTTTCTACCGAAAAACCCCGGCGCCGCGCGCGGCGGCTGGAGGAGGCGGCGCGATCGACTTTGACGTGCCCGCCTACATCCGCAAGCAGGGAACATCCGACTGAGTCACGGCGCCGCCGCCACAATGCTGGTACGCGTCAGGCGCTCTGCTTCTCTAGAGACGCTCGTACGGCTTCCCCTCGGCATCTCTCGTCGTTCGTTCGGTACCCTCGAACGTTATATCCTTTCGCAATCCCGCCAACCCCGAGATCATCGAGACACTGGGGGGCGCCTTCTCACATGACTCGCGCTTCACAACAGCGCGCGACATTGCATGGAGACTCGATACCGGCATGGAGGGCGCGGCGATGGCGTGGCGGGCGATTCGCGCAACGCGGATGAAAGGCTATAGAATCATCAGCCGGTCAAGCACGAGCGGCGCTTTTCGCGGCGGCTCGTACGAAACAAGGGGGATATGATGGAATCGATCTTGGAACCTCAGGACAAGCCTGAGACTGAGCCGGCGCCGAAGACGCGAACGCCGATCTGGATGATCATCGCGCTCGCCGCGCTGGCTTCACTCCTCGCGTACGTCGGAATCTCGGCGCATGCCACACGCAATCGCCTCGGCGCACAGCTCAGGGACGCCAACACGAAGCTCGCTCAAATCGGTTCTCGCGCCACGGCGATCGAGGACAACTACGCCGAGCTCGAAGCGCAGTCAAAGCTGGCTTTCGAGCGTCTAGGGCTCACCCAACAGGAACTGGCGCAAGCCAAAGCCCTGGCTCAGCAGATACGCAAGGAGCAACAGGAGAAACTGGGCGCCATCTCCGGCGAGGTGGAAGAGGTGAAGGGCGCCGTGGCCGACCACCAGGTCGTCCTTGATGAGGCACGATCCCGGCTTCAGAAGGCGATCGGCGATCTTGGCGAGCAAAGCGGCTTGATCGCGCGCAATCGCCAGGAGCTTGATACGCTCAAGCAGGCCGGAGAGCGGTCCTACTTCGACTTCGACATCAAAAAGTCAAAGGAGTTCAATCGCGTCGGACCGGTCGCCATCAGCCTGCGAAAGACGGACACCAAGCACAAGAAATACACGCTCGCTCTTCTCGCCGACGATATGGAGATCGAGAAGAAGGATAAGACGCTCCTCGAGCCGGTGCAGTTTTACCTGCGCGGGAGCCGCCGATTGCGCGAGATCGTCGTTTACGAGGTCGCCAAGGATCGCGTGGCCGGCTATCTGAGCATCCCCAAGCAGGAAGCGGCTGAGCCGGTAAAAGAAGCCAAAGATAAGGACGGCGCGGCGACTCAGCAGTAATTGCACGCGCCGCGGCGCGCCGAACGCATTCCGACTCAGTCCTCGGAGGCTTGCGTCCCTGTGTCCGCCGGTCTCGGGATCTTTCCGCGCGTCTTCGAAGCGGACCACTGGAGCGGTTGGGGCGTCGTTTGTGCTTCTCCGACGCGCACTAGAACGAAGCGCGTCAGAAGCGGCCCGGCGATCTCGAAGATGAGCACCGAGGCCAGGACGATGCCGGTCAGGGCCTGCGCATAAACGGGGAAGGAGTGACGAATCTGAATCGTCAGTCCGATGGCCAGGGAAGAGGAAGACAGGAGACACAAGCCGAGATAACGGCGCACCTCCGCCGTCACGTTCTGGCCGCGTATGCCCAGTCGCGCGCCCGCGATCTTCCCGATCGATCGGAGAGCGACGTAGCCGAGACCGCACACGCCGAGCGTCTTCACGCTCTCGATATTCAGCTCGGCGCCTGCGAGCACGAAGAATGCCGCGTAAAGCGGCGGATCGGCCCGACTCAGCGAGCGTAAGAGGTAGTCTCCATGGTGTGAAGTGTTCGCCAGCGTGGCGCCGAGCGCGAGCGTCGCGAAAAGCGGCGAAAGGTTGAGCAAGCGCGCCGCGCCTACGGCGACGAGCACGAATCCCATGGCGAGGATCATGCCCTCGCCCCATTCACGCCGCGCGCGCCCGGCCCAGAGATCGAGCAGCACTCCCAGCAGGACGCCGAGAGCGATCGATCCCGCCGTGGACCAGCCGAGACCGTAGAGCGCGCGATAGGCCAGCAGCCACCACGACTCACCGGCGTACGTGGCCAGGGTCAGGGCCGCGGTGACGACTCCGAAGGTCATCAGCACGTACATGTTGTTGAGCGCGATCAACGCCAGAAGGCGATCCGTCAGCGGTCCGCGAGCGTTGTATTCGTGAAGCACCATAAGCGTCGTCGCGGGGGCGGTTTCCATGGCGATGACGCCCAAGAGCAGCGCCACGGGCATTGGCTGGCCAAGGGCAAACAGACCCACCGTAACGAGAATAAAGGCCGCCGTGCCCTCCCAGATCGTGATACGCACGACTCCCGGCCCGACGAGGCGGAAATGAGCGACCTCGAAAATGGAACCGATGCCGAAGAGGATCATGCCGAGCGCAATCTCGCTCAAGAAAGCCAGCGTCTTCAGGTTTTCATGTGAGATGAGGTCGAAGCCGGCTGGACCGATGAAAACGCCAATGAGCAGATATCCCGTGACTTCCGGAATGCGCAGGAGTTGCGCCACGTGGCCGGCGACGAGCGCCGCGAGCAGGATCAAACCCACCGAGAGGATTTCGTTCAATGGGCTTCACCCAGAAGAGCGAAAAAGCGCTCGCCTCCCTGCTGGAGGTGGACGAGCCAGGGAGCCTGTCGGCGCGCGATGATGCGCCGCGCCGAGACCGGTCCGCGTACGCGCGCATGCTCGATCGAGAGCACCCTCGTCTCTCCGTCGACGTCGGCGGCCGAAAGCGCCGTGGCGGAGAAAACGTCGCACGCCTTGGGAGCGTCAGCGAGAGGCGTCTCGGATGCGTCGGATCGTGAGATGCCGAGAGTCGAGGGCTGGGGGATCGCCTCGACCGTCTGGTCGCGATTCTTACGACGAAACACGATCGTCAACAGCGTTCCGGGACGGGCGCCAACAATGAGCGGGAGGGCATCTTCGGCCGATCGCACCGGTTCGCTCCCGATTGACGTGACGACGTCGCCTGCGCGCAAACCAGCGTGATCCGCGGGTCCATCCGGCTCGACGCCGTTAATGAGCGCGCCTTCTCCCAGCCTTTCCGCCAGGGCGCCGCTCATGGCCTGAAACACAAGCCCCAATGATGAGGGAAAGGCATGCTCTTCCGCGATGAGACTCTGCAGTCGTCGCATGGCGTCTGGAACGCCGTACGCAATCACGTCGGTCGCGTTTCCCCCGATCATGGCCAGCGCCGATCCCGAGAGGTCGAAGACCGGCATACCCGGCTCGACGTCGCCTCCCAAGGACATGCCGGCGCATTGCTCGACGCAGTCCGTTCCGAACAACACCGGCACGATATGGGGCGAGGCTCCCCGGCGCGCAACGGCTATCGCGATATCGTCCGAGGCAGGCAACTTTCCGTCTTGGAATCGAGCGTCGACGTCGATGAGCGCCGTTTGCAACAATACCAGGCCTGTTGCCGCCTCGCGGGCGACGACGCCGGCGGGAACGAGACTTCCGTCATGCGTCATGCAAAGCGGCCTCGGCTCATTGCCCAGGGCGTTGACATGCGTCAGCACGACGCCGCTGGCCGCGACAAGAAGTCCGCATCCCGAGACGACCGGCCGGCCCGGGATCGGCAACGAGTCGTCGAGCAACCGCATTCGTCCGATGACGCTTGGCGTGAGATGAAACGCGACGACACGGGGCAGGGCTTGAAGACCGGCCTCGTATAGTCCGCGGAACAAACGCGCCTGAGCGCGCCTTTCAACTTCCGCCTCGATCATGGGAGCCACTTTTTCCTTGGGCGGCGACGGATTCTCCGTGATTCGAGGCGGCGCCAGCCAGATTCCCGCGACGAGCACAACGGCGCACAGGACGACAATCGCCCCTTTTGTGCGCGTACGCCGCACGAGTTTCGCCGGAACCGCGCCGATTCTCTTGAAAGATGGAATCTCCATCGTCACTCACTCGTTTGCCGCCGCGTCCGGCGAAGAGACCGGAGGAGTCATCATCGCCAAGGAGTCGATTACAAGCCGTCCATCAATGGCCGAGCCAGATCGCATCATAACGTGCCCCTTGTCGGCTCGCTAGGCGTCGGCCGCGCGACTTGCGAACTCTTTTGGCCGAGTGAAACTAATGGCATGAGACACAGTGAAAAGCGTCACAAACTGTAAGACACGGGAGTGATCATGCTCCAGACTAGATCGACCGGGGCGCTCAACGGCATGCGATCCGAACTCACGTCATACACGAAGGCACTGGCGCGTGGACGAACTGGCGGCGCAGCAACGTCGCGCCTCGCGATCGTAGCAGGTGCATTGATTGTTTTATTCTCATCATGCCTCCCGGCCGATTGGGGCGCGCGGGCGATCCTGCATCCTCTCCGGCGTCCGATATCGAAGTCGCCGGACTTGCCCTACGAAGACATCTCCTTTATAAACAACAGCGTCCGGCTGCGAGGATGGCTTTTGCGCGCGGGAGCGCCTCATCATGGCTTGATCGTTTATCTTCACGGTATCGCGGACAATCGCCAGTCCGGACTCGGCATCGCGCGGCGTTTCGTTCCGCGCGGCTATGACGTCCTGATCTATGACGGCCGCGCCCACGGCGCATCGACCGGACAGCACTGCACGTATGGTTATCACGAAAAACGCGATCTCTCTCTCGCCCTCGACCGTCTCGGCAGCGAACGCGGATCCACGGTGGTTCTCATCGGGCATTCCCTGGGCGCCGCGGTGGCGCTTCAGGCGGCCGCGGTTGAGCCGCGCGTGAGCCATGTGATCGCCGTATCGTCGTTCTCCGACCTTGATTCCATCGTTCGCGATCGCGCTCCATGGTTTGTGACAAGTCAAGATGTCACGGCGGCGATGGCGCTTGCGAGCCGTCGCGGCGATTTCATTCCGGCGGAGGCGTCGCCCCGACGGTCAGCGACGATGATTCGAGTCCCTGTGCTCCTCGTCCACGGAGAATGCGATCGTGAGACGACGGCGGATCATTCACGACGGATCTTCGATTCGCTATCCAGCCCCAAAGAGCTTGTCATCGTGCCCGGCGCCGATCACGACCACATCCTCTCGCACGATGGCGCCTGGACGGCTATCGATGAATGGTGGAGAAGGCATGTCGTGCGTCCTCATTCACGATGACGACGACCGGACCGTACCGGCCCACGCCCGAGAGCAGGTGCTGGCCGATGCCGCGCAACCGATCACTTACGCATGAGATTCCTATCGATCTAGTCTGATAGCATTGATTTGCAGGACCGAGAATAGACATGATTTTCCACATTACGCTCTCCAAAGCCGAGGACGGCTGGATCATCGCTGAGTGCCCAGCTCTGCCAGTCTGTGTCGCGCGTGACAAAGACGAAAAAGAGGCCATCACGAACCGAACGAGTACTCCCGCAATCCGCTCAGTAGATGTAATGATAAACGACCGCCCGCGTGAATCGCCGACACATAGAGGAGTACGCGATGAGCACAAAAGATGCCAACACTGGTAAAACCCTGGTCACTCTCGTCAACCACCCGCTCACCCGACGTAACCTGATACGTGGCGCGTTGCGAGCAGGGTTTGGTTTTTTTGGTGTTGGTTGTTTTAATGGTGATAGTGGCAATAACACTGAACATGCTGGTATTGATGGTCGGAACCCAGCAGTTGGCACAGGTTGCGGTTCTGCTTACTCGCCAGGTTACGGTTATGCTCCCAAAACTGGTTCTAGTGCTGCCGCAAACTCAGGTGACACGACCAGCAGCAACCCACGTGATGGAGCGGGTACAAAGGAAGCAGGCAAGAGCAAAGAACATCTCGCGGCCGTATGTGGCACATATTGCGGAGCCTGCCCGTCTTACATCGCTAAACACAGCGAAGATGAGCAAATACGGATATCGCATCCTTGGGGGGATTGCGACGGCTGTCTCAGCGGCGGCATGCTTGCTGCCCATTGCCAAAGCTGCAATATTAGGCTATGCGCAGCGAACAAAGAGAATGTGGCTCGTTGTTCTAACTGTGAAGAGTTGCCCTGCCATCGTATTACGAATTTGATTAATACCGGCGGTTATCCGCACCGTAAAGAATACCTGCCAAACCTTGAAAAAATTCGTGAGATGGGCGTTCGGGAATGGATTAAGTGCGAAGAAGAGCGATGGCGTTGTCCCCGGTGCCGCCTGCCTATGAGCTGGTATGATACAAATTGTGCCAGATGTGGGGAGCCAAGATCAGAGAGATTGTTCCCTTTGAAAAAAAGTAGGAGCCACCATCAGTGAAGCCTCAAGCGCGCCGAGGCAACGCCGTAGCTATCACGGTGCTCGGAAACGGAGACGTGTGGGAGGCCGAGGACGCGCTCCGCATGGTGCGCACGACCGGCTGCGACGGAGTCGTCGTCGGGTGAGTGGGATGCAGAGGGTGGCTCGAAGGCTATCTCGATCATCTGGACGACGACATCGCCTTAGACCCAGAGGCCGAAACCGCCGACTCGGGGGCTGATCTTTCAGAGGCGGAACTTCGTCCGCGATCAAGCCGCTGCACCGCCTACCGTCTCGACGGCCGATACAGGGCGAATGGGGGCACAGCCAGGATCGCGCATCCGGCGATCAAAACTGTCGGGGGATTGTCGGGCATGATGACCATCGCCCCAACACCGAAGATGAGCATGAAGACGGCTGCTGCACTCCCCAGCGGCCAGGCCCATGACGCGCCCCTTCTGAGGCCGCGGCCGCTGACGAACAGCAGCAGCCCAGCGCCGATCCAGGCGATACCGACGCCTAGATACATGTAGATGAAGCCTCGACCTGAGAGGGATGCCAGCCGGTCGAAGCCGTAGCCGTGGAAGACGTCCATGACTCCGCGGTTGTGGAACAGCCCAAGCAGGGTTACGAGTACCCCACTGATCATGGCCCAGACAGGTGCCACTTTCGCGCGCGTCATCTTCACACTCCCATAGCGGGCCGGAACATTGGCGCCAGCAGTCAGATCTGTCACATCAGAAACTATAGAAGAAACTGCGAGATGTCAACTGGCGCCGCCTCGGCGAACCTGACTCTACAGCGCGCTCCGCGTCCGCGCGGTTGGTTACATTAAGAATTACCGACCACGCAGTCGAACGAACCGCCGTTATCCGATATAGCGGCAGCCGGTTTTGTTTATGATGACGAATTAGCGCCCAGAGTCAGACTACCCCCGCCAAAGACGGTGGCTTGATGATGATCCGCCGCTGCGACGGGGGCGGAACTGACCTCGAATGCGACGATCTTCGACAAGCGCTTGAGTAAGCCTCGTGGCTGACATGTGACGAAGTCCATCCCGCTTCTGCCCGGCGCCGATGGATCCCATTGGTCAGTCGTGAGTCTCTGCC
>JAFGSN010000031.1 GCA_016934575.1 Vicinamibacteria bacterium | reverse complement strand
GCTTTCCACGGCGAGACTCGCGCCGCATAGTCTGACGCGAAATCGCGGTTGGCTCGTCCGGATACGACTGCGTTCAGGACGCTCCATGAGTTTATTCTATGCTCTTGGCGCATGAAGATGGAGTCGTCCTAGAAACGCCATGGAAAGGTGTTATGATCGCCCGACGGATCCCAAAATCCGATTTCGGTTCGTGCGCGCCGCGAACCGTAATTGCCTCGCAGGAACGGTCGATGCCTTGTACGGCGACATGATGAGCAGGGAGGAATCATGAAGGTGTTCGAAACCGCGAACATTCGCAACGTCGGAGTCGTGGGTCACGGTGGCTGCGGCAAGACCTCGCTCGTGTCCGCCCTGCTCTTCGTCACGGACGCCGTCAACCGCATCGGGCGTGTCGAGGACGGCACGACCGTAACGGACTTCGATCCCGACGAGATCGAGCGCAAGATCAGCCTTCAGACGGCGCTGGCTCACGGCGAGTGGCGCAAGAACAAGATCAACATCCTCGACGCGCCCGGATACGCCAACTTCGTCGCCGAAGCGCGCGTGGCCCTGCGCGTGGCCGATGCGGCGCTCGTGGTGGTCGACGCGGTCTCGGGTGTCGAAGTTCAGACCGAGAAAGTCTGGGGATACGCCAAGGACGACGGCCTGCCGCGCATCGTCGTCGTCAATCGCATGGATCGCGAGCGCGCATCCTTCGCCCGCTGCCTGGAGTCGCTCCAGAACGTTTTCGGACGGGCCGTCGTTCCGCTGGCCGTGCCGCTGGGAGAAGAAAAGGGATTCCATGGCCTCGTCGATCTCGTGCGCGAGAAAGCTCTTCTCTATGCCGACGATCAGAGCGGCAAGTCGAAGGAAAGCGAGATTCCGGAAGCTGTCAGGGAGACGGCGGTGAAAGCGCGCGAGCAACTCGTGGAGATGGTGGCCGAGAGCAATGAAGCCCTCATAGAAGAGTTCTTCGAGAAGGGAACGCTCCCTCAAGAGAAGCTGCTCCAGGGTCTCAAGCAGGCCGTCGCCGCGAGCAGGATTTATCCGGTCCTGCCCGCTTCGGCGATCAACAACATCGGCCTCTCCCATCTCCTCGACGCCCTTGTGGATCTCGTGCCCTCTCCCGCGGATCGCGGCGATGCGGCCGGCACGGATCCGGCGCAACAGAAGGAGACGCGCCGCGCGGCCTCCGTCGACGCGCCGCTTTCCGCTTACGTTTTCAAGACGATCATCGACCCTCATGCCGGCGCCATCTCTCTTTTCCGCGTATACTCCGGAATCCTCAAGTCCGACTCCCCGGCGCACAACATCAGTCGCGACACGTCGGAACGCGTCGGCGCGCTGATGCTCCTGCAAGGCAAGGCGACCGTGCCCATCCAGGAAATCAGAGCCGGAGACATCGGCGCGGTCGCCAAACTCAAGGAAACCAAGACCGGCGACACGCTGGGAGACAAGGCGAATCCCATCGTCTATCCCCCCGTGGAGTTCCCGACGCCTTCAACGACGTTCGCCATCGAGCCGAAGAGCCGAGGCGACGAGGACAAGATCTCGATCGCTCTCCATCGCTTGCTCGACGAGGACCCCGTGCTCAAGGTCGTTCGCGACGCGCAGACGCACGAGTTGCTCCTGTCCGGCATGGGCCAGCTTCACATCGAGGTCGTCGTCGGCAAGCTGCGCAAACGCTTCAAGGTGGAAGTCAATCTAAAAAAGCCCAAGATCCCGTATCGTGAGACGATCAAGGCTTCCGCCGAAGGGCACGGCCGCCACAAGAAACAGACCGGCGGGCATGGCCAGTTCGGCGACTGCAGAATCCGCATGAAGCCGCTGTCACGGGGCGAGGATTTCCGGTTCGTCGACAACATCTTCGGAGGCTCGATCCCTAAAAACTACATCCCGGCCGTCGAAAAGGGCGTTCAGGACGCGCGCGTCAAGGGCTTCCTCGCCGGCTACCCGATGGTGGACTTCGAAGTCGAGCTGTATGACGGCCAGTATCACGACGTCGACTCCTCCGAGCTGTCCTTCAAGATCGCCGGATCGCTCGCCTTCAAGGACGCCGTCGCCAAGTGCAAGCCGACGCTCCTCGAGCCGATCATGAAGGCCGAGATCGTCGTTCCGGAGGAATACGCCGGCTCGGTCATGGGGGACCTGTCGGGTCGTCGCGGACAACCCCAGGGCATGGAGCCGACCGGCACGATGCAACTGATACGCGCCCAGGTGCCCCTTTCCGAGATGCTCTCGTTCGACGCGGACCTCACCTCGATGACCGGCGGCCGCGGCTCTTACTCCATGGAAATGTCGCACTACGCCGAGCTTCCCTCTCACTTGCAGGAAAAGGTCATCGCCGCGTCCAAGACCGACCGCGGCGCGGAGCAAGAGGAAGAATGATTCTCTTGATCCGACTCGTCGCCCCGGGTCTGGCGGCGGCGCTCGCGCTCGGACAGGCAAGCGCGCCAGCGGAAAAGCCGTTCATGACGGCGGGCAAGGACGTGCCGGCGCCGAAGCTGGAACGTTCGATCGCGCCCGATATGCCCCCCGCGGCCGAGGCGCGGGGGGTCGGCGGCATCGTCATCGTCGCCGTTCTCATCGACGAGCAAGGCCGCGTCGCCTCGGCCGAGATCGTGCGCGGCATCCCGGGACTCGACGAATCCGCGCTCAAGGCCGTGCGCCAGTGGCGTTTCACGGTGACGCGAGTGGACGACAAGCCGGTTCGGGTGCGGCACGTGGTGCCGGTAAGCTTCGCTCATCGCCTGCCGCGCGTCACGCGCGCCGATGACGTCCCCGAGTTGCGCCAAGGCGTCGTGCCGCGTTTTCCGGAAGCCGAAACGGACACGGGGGAGCGCCTCGTCGCGCTCACGCTGCTCGTCGACGAAAACGGCCACGTCACGGCGATCGGCGTCGAGAGCGGCGCTCCGCCATGGACGGACGCCGCGCTCGCCGCGGTGAAGACCTGGCGTTTCGCTTCCGAAGCCGGACGTTCCGCTTGCGCGCTTCGACTCGAAGCGCGATTCCTTCCGGAGACCCGGAGCGCCGGCCTGAGACTCATCCGCATGGCCGCGGAAGCGCGGCCGGCCGACAGCTCCATGAAGATCGACAACGACGCAACCGTGACTCCAACCGGCGCAGAACGAACGGCATCGCCGGCGATCACCGAAAACGCTCCAAGCGAATCACCGGTCGAATCCGAGATCATATCGAGCGCCGTTCCCTTGCCGTCTTCCACGCCTCCGCCGGCCGGCGTCTCGGCCGTGGAATCCGTCGTTCTCGGACCGGGCGTCCCCGATCTCATTCTCGGACGACGTCCGGTCGTGCCTCCGATCGCCCGACTCGATCATCAGAGCGGCGCCATTAAAGTCGTCTTCAGCGTCGACGCGGACGGCCATACGACAGTGCATCAGGTTGACGGGCCCGACGTATTACGGGCCGCAGCCGAGGGTGTCGTCCGCTCTTGGACATTTCGCCTCCTGACATCCGAGCGTATCTTCCTCGTCGCCACGATCGCCTACGACGCCGAGTCCGCCACGGCGATGGCCACGGTCGGCCGCCGCGATCTCGGCCTATAAAATAAACCGCGAGCGCACGTCTCTGCTAACGGCGTTCGCGATTTGTTGGCCCCGAACCTTGCAGAATCGCAAGAGCTTTCCTTGCGGCGGACTGCTGAGCGCCTTTCTTGGAGTAGCCCTCGCCTTCCGCCAGCATTCCGCCTCCGTATCGGCAGTGAACGCGAAACCGCCGGCGATGACTTGGCCCTTCCTCGGAAACGACGACGTAATCCGGCAAGGCCTCGCCCCGACCCTGCAGCAATTCCTGAAGCGCGCTCTTGGCATCGCGCGCCGGCGGTTGGCACCCGTCCCCAAGCTCCTCTTCGATTCCAGCTTCGACGAAACGCCGCGCCGCCTCGATGCCGCCGTCGAGATAGACCGCCGCCACGACAGCTTCATACGAATCCGCCCAGAGCCCCTCCTTGCCTCGTCCGCCCGACCGCTCCTCGCCCCGTCCGAGAACGAGCGCGTCAGGCAAGCCAAGGCTTTCGGCGCGGCGCGCGAGGCAGGCGGCGGAAACCAGATGCGCCTTGAGCCGGCTCTTGTGACCTTCCGACTGGTCGGGATCGCGACGATGCAAGTGATCGGCCACGAGAAAGCCCAGCACCGCGTCTCCGAGGAATTCCAGCGGCTCGTTGTCGCGCGTCCCGTCGCGATCCTCATGCGCGTAACTGCTGTGCGTCAGGGCGCGTTCCAGTAGCGCGACTTTCGAGAAACGATGGCCGATCCGCTCCGCGAACGCGGCCAAAACTCGTTGTCGTTCCGGCGTCAAGCCTGCCATCCGGACATCCATTCTGTCACGACGCCGAACACGCGGTAAGCCGCCCGCACGATCTTGAAAGCGAGGCGCCGGCGGCTGGTCGCGGAGACGAAGGCGTTCATCCAGCGAGCCCGTCGTATTAGGTATGATGATGCATGATGAAATGGTTCAAGCGCGCCCTGGCGGCGCTTCCATTGATGATGGCCCTGAATCCGGCGCCGCGCTGTGAAGAGAACCGCCCTGATCTTCGCATGCCGGGTCGAGTCTCGCTCACCGGGCTTGTTCCCGCCGATCAAAATCTCGCCGCCGAACCGTCGCTCCGTGACGCCGTCCATCGCTTGACGTCGAAGCTTCAGAGCGACGCGCCATTCGATAAGAGCGACGTTCGTGATGCGGAGGATCTCGCCCGCCGGTGCGGCGAGAACGCCGCGCTCCGGCGCCTGGCCGTCATCGCTCTCCGTGCGGCGGCGACGCGCGCGCGCGCCCTGCGTGACTTCGGCGAATCGCTGCGCCTGCTCGATCTGGCGATAGCGCTCGACTCGGATGCGACCGAGACGCGGCTTCAGAAGATCGATTTATTACTTGATCAGAATGAGTGGTACGAGGCCGAAACCGTCGCGCGCAGCGTGCTTTCGACCGACGCGGAGAGCTCCTCTGCGCTCCTGGGCCTGGGATACGCGCTGTTGCGGCAAGACAACGCCCGCGAGTCGGCGGAAATCCTGGCGCGCTGTCTCGCGGTTCGCGACGACACGGTCGTTCGTGAAATGTTGCAGCGCGTCCAAGAAACGCTGAAACGTGAGCACAAGCTGACGGAGGAGCGCCTACCGCGCTTCAATCTTCGGTATGACGGTCTGATTCATGAAGAGATCGGCCGGGAGGTCTTGGCGCGCCTCGAGGAAATCTACTCCGTCCTCGTGGTCGAGTTCGAGCACGAACAGACGACGACGATCCCGGTCACCTTGTTTACTCGCAAGCTCTATCACGCCGACGGGCGCGCTCCCGGATGGTCGGGAGGCGCGTTCGACACTTTCGACGGACGTGTTCGCGTGGCCGTGGACGAGCTGTCGGCGACGGACATCGACCGGCTGACTCCGATGCTCACGCACGAGCTGACGCACGTGATCGTGCACGATCTCGCGCGCGGCAACGCTCCCTGGGAAATGCAGGAAGGGTTGGCGCAATACATGGAGGGCAAGCGCTCGAAAGCGGCGCCCGCGCGAGCCGAGAGACGGACGATCGATGCCCAGACCCGGCCGGACGTGTCCGATGCTTACTTGTCCGCGCTCGCCTGGGTGGAACACATCATCGAGCTGGGAAGTCAGCGAGACATTAACGCCACGCTCTGGCAGGCGGGGCAGACCGGAGATTTCAATGAAGCTTTCCGGGACGTCTTCGGCTTCGACTACGCGGAATCGCACGCGGCGTTCGTCAAACAACATGCCGTTCAACGACAGCATCCGGCGGTTGACCCCGATGGCCGGTAAGGAGTATCTTGACTCACGCAAGGCGAGTTTCGAATCCTGAAACGCTCGCGATGGAAAGTGGGTGACGGGTTGATTTTCTCTTCGTGGCGTTCGGCGCGTTCGGCCTTCCTCGTATATCTTGCGAGCGCCGTAACGTTCATCGGTCTCGCGATTGCGCCGCCGCTCGCGCAAACGACGAGCGCCGAGCCCCCTCCCCCTTCGTTTCGCCTCGCATGGTTGGCCGAGCCCGGCGCGGAGTCCCATGTGGCGGGCGAGATTTCGAAGACCTGGCAGGGGCGCATGATTCCCGCCGTCGTCCCTGGGACGCTGTACGTTCTTCGAGTCGATGAGAACGGCGCGATCGTCAAACGTCGCGCCCTGGCGTGCGATCCATCACCCGTATACGGCGTCGCGATTCGTTCTTCGGGAATCGCCGTCGCGGTCGCGCAAGGCGGCGTCGAGCTGTGGCGCTTCACGAGCGCCAATGACCTGACGCGCTCCTGGAGCCGAGATCTCGGCGAGCGCATCACTTCGATTCAATGGGACGGAGGCGAGCGTGTTCTCGCCGCCACATGGGACGGCCGTCTTCATGCTCTCAATCGCTCGGGAGGTGAGCGTCTGTGGAGCGCCGACCTCGGAGGCAGAGCCGACGCGCCGCCGCTCCCTCTGGACGCGACCGTTTTCGTCGCCACGAAAGCCAAGGTCCTCCACGCGCTCGTCGCGCGGAGCGGCGCCGAACGCTGGCGTGTTCCTCTGCCGGCTCCGGTGATCCACCCGCTCGCCGTGGGCGGCTCGCCTGACGTCGTTTTTTTGGCGACCTGGGACGGTCAACTGCTGGCGATCGACGCGAGCACGGGCAGGACTCGCTGGGCTCGGAATCTTTCCGGACGCGCGGCGGGCGCGCCGTTTGTCCTTTCGGACGCTGTGGCCGTCGTCACAGCGGACGGCAGCGTGACTTGCTACGATCTCGACGGCGAGTCACGTTGGCAGACGCGCAACGTCGCCGAAGGCCCCGCGGACCTGAAACTCGTCCATAGCGACTTGGGAACGCGTTTGTTGGTCGTTTCGGGGACGATTGCGGCGCTCGATCCCTTGCGCGGCACGCGCTTGACGGAATATCCCGCGGGGGCGATCGAGGCTCTCAAGAATCGTTTTCTCGAAGCGATGATCGAAGGCGAGAAGCGGTATAGCGAGACGGAGAAACAACTCTTGATCGAAGAACGGGCCTTCGCGCTCTCGGGACGTCTTCACGGCAAGGCCACACTCGACGGGGAAGCGCTCGTGTTCGGGACGGACGAGGGCTGGATCTATGTGTTCGAAGGCTCCTCTCTCAAGCCGCTGTGGCGCTATCGTTCCAGCAGGGCGTCCGTCGGACCGCAGCGACTCCTGGATGATCGACTGCTGGTCTGCGCGGGGCATGAGGTCTTCGCTTTCGATTCGCGCACGGGCCGTTCTCTCTGGCGACGCAACGTCGGCGCCGTCGTCGAGCGACTCGGCGGAAGCGCCAGGCCGAGCGTCATCGCGGGCGGGCGTTTGAGCGCCATCGAGTCCGAAACCGGAACGATCGAGTGGAGGACAAAGGAAAAGTACGATGTCGTCGCGGAAGCGATCGATCCCGAGCCGGAGCCGTCGTCGCCGAGTTGGATCACAGGCGACGATGCGGGCGTTCTGCGCGCGCTCGTTTCCTCGGGCAACCCCGTAGGCAAGGCGCTCGCGCTCGACGAGCCTCTCCTGGATATCGTGCCCGTGGAGCCTGGCGCCTGGCTCGTCGTCACGCGGTCGGGACGCCTGGCGCGCGTCGTATGGAACGTCATCCCGACAATGCGTCTGGCGCAGGAATGGGAAATGACGATCGAAGAGAAGCCGAGCGAGGTCGCCCTGGCGGGCGAATCTCTGCTCGTGCGAGGGGAGAACCACGCCCTGGGAATCGATCTCGCGCTGCGTCGCGAAACGTGGCGCGTCGCCGTCGCGCCGAACGATCGCGTGCGCCTCGCTTCGGATCGCCGCTCCGTTCTTGTATGCGGCGAGCGGGACGTTCAAGCGCTCTCGATCGAGAACGGCCGGAGCATGATCTCGCGTTCGACGTCCGGAACGGCTCTTGCGGCGGACTGGAAAGAGGGATGGCTTGTGTGGTTAGATCCGTACGGTCACGCCTACCGATCGAGCGCCTCGGATCCGCAGGTTCTCGCGGCCTTTGATCTCGGCGCGCCTGTCGAACGCGCCGAGGCCCTGGCGGGCGGCTTCGTCATCACGAGCCGGATCGGGGAGGTGGGCTTCATCGAGGTCGCGGCGGATGAGCGACCGTCGTCATCGGCAGACAGTCTTACGGGAGGTATGAGACCATGACTCAGAGGCTGATTCTGGCAAGCATCCTGGCCGCCGCCGTCGGCTGCACGGGTTGCTCGGTCTTCCGTCCGATACTCTTCTGGCGCGACACGCTCATCGTCGGACAAGTGAGATTGGCTGACGAGAGCGGCGTGATCGTCGGCACGCCCGCCACGGGAGTGACCGTTAATTTCATCAATCTTGGCGGCAAGATCGAGGACTCGCTCCTGTCGGCGCAGACCGACATGCGCGGTCGCTACCGCTCGCCCAAGCTGATCCCGGGCGAGTACAAGGTGGAGGCGATGCTGGCCAGCTTCGTGATCGAGACCGCGACGGTCAAGGTCAAGTCGCACGAGCAAAAGAAAACGCCTTTTACGCTCAAGAAGATCCGTGAGACAACGGGCCGCTCGCTCAAGGAGAGCGAGGAGGAGAACATCCCAAACCCCGGAGAAGTGCAAATCACGCCTCCGTCCTTCTAAAAGCGCGGCGCGCCGACTCGCGAGTTGCGAGACATGGGCGTGGAATGAAACTGGGTTGCTGACCGCGTACGCGGGCCACGAAAGGGGTCGTCTTATGAGGACTCGAATCATCGCTTTGGGAGCGCTCGTGCTATTTACGGGCGCGGTTTTGAGCTGCAAGAAAAAACCGGAAGAGAAGGCGGCGCCGGAACTGACGATGAATTTCAAGGCAAGCGTCGCGGGCGAGCCTCTGGCCGGCGTCGCCGTGACGGCTCGCGAACAGGGCGTGGGAGAAACCGACGCCTCGGGAGCGCTCACGTTTCGACTCACGGGCGAGCCTGGAGAGGAGATCGCTCTGGCCGCCACTCTCGATCGTCCCGGGCTGAAGCTCAAACCCTGGCAAGAGACCCTCGTGGTCCGGAAATGGGACCTGACGAAGCCCGAAACGCTCTCGTACGACGTCCACGCGGCGCTCGAGCCCGTGGAGTTGGCGGCCGTGATCCTCGTGCAATCGGGATCGGCGCCGGCGTCCGGCGCCGTCGTGCGCATCGACGGCAAACCGGCCGGTCAATCCGACGAAAACGGGCAGCTCACGGTGCCGCTCGGCGCTCAATTCGAGCGGGACGTCAAGGTCGCCATCAGCCTTAAGGAGCACCAGCCCTGGGAGCAGGCGGCGACGCTGCGCGCCGGCGAGACGTTCACGGCAACCCTCGCGAAAATTGGAGTGATCTACGGCCAAGTCCTCGCCGCGTATGAGGCGATGGGCCGCGTAATACCGGTGCCGTCGGTCGAGATCACGATGAGCGGAAAATCCATCGGCAAGACCGATTCCAAAGGCACGCTCAAGTACGAAGCGCCGCGCGCCGCCGCTCAGCTTTCGGCGCAGAAGCCGGGATTCGTGGCGGCCGGAAGAGTCGAGGCGCCGCGCGGACGCGCGGGCAAGCTCGTCGTTCACGTCTTCCCCCAGGACGCGCCGGCTCATCGTCTATTCATCGCTTCGCCCACATCGGACACGCCGGGCGACAGCCAGGTCGAATCGGCGCTGCCGGAGATCGGCGAGCGACTCTCGGACTTCATTTTCTCGCGCGGATGCTTCGAGAAAGCGGCGTCGGCTAAAGACGCCGACGCCGTGGTGTCGGTCACGGCGTCGCGCGGCGAGGAGCTGCTGCTCGCCGTCAAGGTCGTCGCGCACAACGGTCGTCAGATCGGCGCCTTTGCCGAAACCGCTAGTTTCAGGCGTGTTCGCAACGCTTGCGAGACGATCGCGTCGAAGATCAGCGACGTATTCCCATTCGAGGGTTATGTGCTCGGCCTGGAAGGCCGGCGCGTCGTCACGAATCTCGGCACGTCAGGAGAGCGCGGCCTGAAAAAGGGCCAGACCCTGGCGCTGCATCGGTGGAACGGCCGGGTTCCGCCCAAGCTAGCACCGCTGGGCAACGCCACAGTGCAACGCGCCGAGCGCTCGTCGTCGCAGGCCCTGCTCGCCGGCGGCGCGCAAAGCGCGGCCGTCGGCGACAAGGTCGTTCTGCTGCCGCGCGCCGTGGAGGCGTCGTTCGACGCCGCGATTCTTCTCACGGTGAAAGCCGGCAAGGAGGGCGCCGAAATGCCTTTCGCCGACGTCAACGTCTATCGCAATGGCGTTTGGATCGGCGTGACTTCGGGTTCCGGCGAGATCAAGGTTCCCGTGCAGAGCGGCGAGAAGTACGAGTTCCTGTTCGTGCGCGGCGGCGTGAAGCCACACAAGGAGGCAATCGAGATCACTCAACCCATGGAGCTGCGGACCGTGAACGTTCCCGCCGCCATGTGCCACCTAGCCATCGAATCCGTTCCATCGAGCGCCCATGTCTTCGTCGACGACCGCGAAATGGGCCGGACGCCGATCGAAGTCGACGTGCTCATGGGCTTCCGTCGCGTCAAGATCGACGGGGGCGGGGACTGGCGCGCGTTCGACGAGGTGATCGAGCTGACCGGCATCGAAGAGAACTATACCGGCGCGAACCGCATCGTTCTACGCAAGGACGCTCTCAAGCTGGCGGCTGCGCAGTTGGCGAAGGGCGACGTCGACGGCGCCATCGGCACGCTCCAGAATACCGAACGCGAGCACCCCGATTATTCGGCGATTCACCATCGCCTGGCGTCGATCTACCTCGATCAGAAGAAGGATCCGCAGAACGCCATCACGGAATTCGAGAAAGTGCTCGCGCTTCCCGAGAATCGCGAGCTGGTCAATAAGCGCTTCGCCGTGACCTTCCTGAACCTCGGACGCGCCTACTACTTGCTCGGCACCGCCGAGGGATACGAGAAGGCCGTTCAATACCTGCAAACGGCGCGCGCCAACAAGCGTTTCTTCCCCAAGGAGGAGCACGACCGCGCCACGCACGACACTCTCTATTTCCTGGCGCTCTCCACGCATAAACGCTTCTATGAGAGCCAGGATGATCGCATGTTGCGCTCGACCCTAGCGCGCTGGAAGGACTACTTCGATTTCTTCCCGGCTTCGCTCTCAGATGATCCCGAGATTATCGAAGCGCGCGCCGGCGCCGAGCACTATCAAGAGGAAATCCGGCGCAAGATCGCGGA
Organism: Vicinamibacteria bacterium; assembly: GCA_016934575.1. Lineage (GTDB taxonomy): Bacteria > Acidobacteriota > Vicinamibacteria > Fen-336 > Fen-336 > JAFGSN01. The sequence goes on along the minus strand of JAFGSN010000031.1, from coordinate 6,777 downwards.
GTGAATCGTGAAGCCGGCGCGAGAGCATATTCGTCGTGAACGAAGCCGCGGGGCGCTCGCCGTCGCGGCGCTCGCCGTCGTCTCGATGGTCCCGGCTAATGCGTCTCGGGCGCAGACGGTTGCGCCCGGCGCGCCCCCCGACTCCACGGCTCTCGCGCCCGCCTTTCTGTCAAGCCCACTGGCGCCGCGCAACGTCACGCGCACGGTTGATCAGAACGAATGGAATCCGCGTTTCTCCGCGGACGGCCTCCGGTTGAGCTTCGAGCGCCGTGACGGCTCGGCGCAGGCCCTGTTCATCGTGGATCCTCTAGATCCGGAAACGACGCCTCTACGCGTCAGCTCGCTGCCGCCGCGGGCGGTCTCCGTCGAGGACGCTCTTCTCGGCGGCGGACAACGGGACGACTCGTTCAATGCGCAGCTCACGTTCCATCCCGACGGCCGGAGGTTCATCTTCATGGGCAACGCCGCGACGGGCGTGTATCGTCTTTACGAGGGCAGTCTGGACGGCGCTCCGCCGCGAGGCATCACCGAAGCTTCGAAAGAGGACGGTCACCCGGCCGTCTCCCCGGACGGACGGTGGCTGGCGTACGTCTCGGCGCGAGACGGCATCGGCAAGCTTATCCTGCGCGATCTCGCCACGGGCGAGGAACGTCGACTGACGACAGGCGACGACATCGATCTGTACCCCGTCTGGTCTCCCGACTCGAAGACCCTGGCCTACGTTTCGGGCGACAACGACAACCACGACATCTTTCTCCTTCCCGACGTCACGCTGGCCGTGACCGAACCCGTGCGTCTGACCGAATGGAGCTTCGACGATCTCCGTCCCGTCTTTTCGCCTGACGGCGGTCTCATCGCCTTCTACAGCAACTACAACCCCGCCGGCGAAGAAAAGGAATGGTCGATCGTGGTCGTCCCCGCGGACGGCTCCGGCCCGAAAAAAGGCGTGGCGCTCACGAAACGAGTCGTGGCGCTGAACGTCACGAAAGACATCGAGATCGGTCCGGCGTGGCTGCCGGGAAGCAGAACGATCGTCTACGCTCGCAATCTCAAGGCCGAGTGGAATCCCATCTACGCCGTCGACGTAGAAACCGGCGCCGAACGCCGGATCGACACGAGCACGCGCATGAACCATGACCTGACCTGCTCCATAAGCGGCCTGCTCGCTCTTCGGGCGCAGATCGCGAGCTGGGACGACATCTTCATCGCGCCCCTTTCGAGGACTCCATGAGCATGACCGCGCGGACACAACTCATTACGGCGCGTGGAAGTCAATCGTTGCGCTCCAAGAGAAGAGTCGCGATGCTGTCTCTATGGTTTTTCGTCGGGGCAAGCGCTTCTTCCGCCGAGGCCGCGGTCCAGCCCGGTCTCGCGGAAGCGCAGCGGCTCTTCCAGCAGAACCGTTGGAGCGAAGCGCGAAGCCGTCTTCGACGCTGCTTCTCGTCGCTTTCGAGAAACGAAAAAAGCAAGGCGCGGTTTCTCATTGGCCGATCATTCGTGCGGGAAGCGGAGTTTTATCGCGCCGTCCGCCTGCTCGCGGATGACGTCGGCCGTGACTATCTCAAGGAACTCGGCGATCAGCGGCCGAATCGCGGCAATCCTTACATTCCGCTTTTCGCCGGCTTTCACGCCCTCGACGCCAGCGATGCGCGTGAGGCCGCTCGCCGCCTCGCGGAGGCGGCGGCGCCGCGCTCGCGTTTGCCGAAAAAGTGGCAAACGTCCGCCGTGCTGCGCCGAATCGCCGCGCTCACACTGACGGCCGACGCCGCAAGCTCCCGCTCGCTCGCGGCCGATACGACGATCGAAGGTCGTTATTGGCGCTTCGTGCTTTCCGGCCAATCGACCGCCGTCGAACCGCCGGCCCGAAGCGCCGATCGACGCGAACGGCTGCTTGCCGCCTGCTTGCTGTTCCGCGCCGGGCGATCCGACGAGGCGGAAAAGGCCGTCGTCAAGATCGACTTCGACGCGCCCGACGTCGAGGTCAAGCCCGATCCGAAGAAGACTCTGCGCTTCTTCGATCCGCTCACTCTCGCCGCCCTGGAGCGCATCCAATGGGAGCGCGCCGCGATCGTCCTCATGCCTCTCGCCGCATCCACAGACGGCGCGGAAGCGAAACTGGGAGCGCACTACGCCGGCTTGAGCCTGTTCCGTCTGGGCGCCTGGGACGAAGCGCGGGCGCTCCTCGAGAAGTCCGGCGCGGAGTCGCCCGGCGCCGACCTCAAGGCCGTCGCGCGTCTGCTGGCGAACGCATGCCGCTGGCATCAATCTCTTCCGTCTCAAGGCGAGCTATCATCGCTCTGGTCGGCCAGTTCCTCGCACACGGAATCCGTTCTCGAATGGGAGGAGTTGCGCCGTCCAGGGCTCGAATCACGCGAGCCCTTTGCCTCGAAGCTCGGATTGCGGCTCGCGACGCTGCTGAACGACTCGTCGATACGATCGAGCGGGGCGACAGTGGGTCGCTGGGGTCTCGCGCGATTGCGTCGAAACGACGAGGGCGAAAGCCTGCTGTCGCAACTCTCGGCCCATCGCAACCACTCGAACAAGAACAAGCTGGAATGGAACGATCCGCTTCTGCTGCTCGCGCTCACGGGCGCGAACTACCGCAGCAACGAATACGCGCAGGCCCTCGAGACGCTTTTCGAAATGGCCAAGACCCTGCCCGGTCTGCGTGGATTGCAGTGGAACCTGCAGGGCATCTACGCCGCTCGGCAAAAAGCCGGCGGGGAGGCCCGCATCAGCCAGTGATCCGGAGGAAGACATGAAACGCGCCATCGCTTTCGTCTCGTCGCTTGGATGCCACGCTCTCGCGCGGCGGTCCGTTCACGGACTGCGAGTCCGTGACCTCGCCTGGGTCGGCCTGGCGGCGTCGCTCATCGCCCCATCGGGCGCAAACGCCGCGGGGCGCAACGACGGCTTTCCCGACGGCGGCCAGCTCACCTACGGCGAATACGGTCGTCCGGCCACTCTTGATCCCATCACGAGCAACGACATGGTGGGCCTACGACTGACCGAGCTGCTGTTCAACGGTCTGGTAAGCTTCTCGCCAAAGAACGAGGTCGTGCCCGACCTCGCGGCGGATTGGCGGGTATCGGGCGACAATCGCACCTACACTTTCACGCTCCGTTCGGACGTCAAGTGGCAATCGGTCGACGGCGGCGATCGCACGGTCGCCGCGGACGACGTCATCGGGACGCTGGACATTATCCGAAACGCTCGTACGCTCACTCCGCTCAAGGCCCAGTACGAGCTGGTCTCGGGCACGCGCAAGATCGACGACCGCACGCTCGAGATCACGCTCAAGCGTCCCATCGTCAACGCCATCGGCCGACTGTCCTTCAAGGTCATTCCGACTTACGCCCTCAAGCGTCCCGACTTCCTGACTCGCGACGATCCGTTCGTGCAGAACCCGATCGGCAGCGGTCCGTTCCTGCTCAATCGCGTGAGCGAGGAAGGCGACGTCGTCATGAGCGCCAATCCCGCCTACTACAAGGGCCGTCCGCATCTCGACCGGCTGACGTTGAAGCCCTTCGCCGACAAGAACGTATTGACCGAGGCGCTCATGTTCAACGCCATCGACATGGTCGTCGAGCTGAATACGCGCGACATCGCGCGCGTGGAGGGCGACAAGCGCTTCAATCTCTATCCCTACAACGCTCTCTCCTACACTTTCTTCGGCCACAACTGTCGCAATCCGCACTTGGCCAAGAAGGAGGTGCGGCAAGCCATCAGTTACGCCATCAACCGACAAGAGATGCTCGACTCTTTCTATGCCGGCCGCGGCACGCTCATCTCCGGTCCGTTCGCTCCGGGAAGTTGGGCCTACAACCTCGAAGTCAAACCGATTGCCTTTAACGCCTCTCGCGCAAAAACCCTGCTGGCGCAAGCCGGTTATACCCAGACGGGAATGGACGGCTACCTTCTCGCGGAAGAAGGCGAACCGCTCGCGTTCACGCTCAAGATCCCGATCGAGAAGGAGAACGAAACCGTCAAGCGCGTGGTGCTGGCTTTCCAGAATTACTTGCGGCAGATCGGCATCAAGATCAACCTCGAGTTCCGCGAGTGGCAGGCATGGAAACAGGACGTCTTCGTCGATCACGACTTCGACATCGTCATCGCTAACTGGGCTTTCGACGACTCGGCCGATATATCGACGCTTTTCCATTCGGGGGAGATGGATGCGTGGCGCAACAACTTCGTGGGCTATTCAAATCCCGAGGTGGACGGCCTGATCATCGAGGCCAAGACCACGCTGGATCGCGAGAAGCAGCGCACGATCAATCAGCGGCTGCATGCCACTCTGGCCGAAGAGCAGCCCTACACGTTCCTCTGGACGTTGACGAACTTCGCGTCGGTGCATAAGAAGGCGCGGCACGTCGAGCTGCATCCGTTCAAATTCTTCACTTACGCCGACACCTGGTACATCCCAACGCGCGAGCAATGATGTTTACGCCCACGGAGTCCATCGGCTCAACGGCGCGTTGAAGCCGAAGTCGTCTGAGCGGGGCGTGTCGGGGCGGGGCGAAAGCCCGCCCCGACACTCGCCAGACTCGACTTCCCGGGAACTTGAGGCTAGAGTTGATCGTGCTCAAGCGCACGCTGATCGCATTTGTCAAAGAAGCGCTACGGAGCGCGGCTTTGCTGCTGCTCGTAACGTTGGCCATGTTCGCCGTGCTGAGCACCGCTCCCGGCGATCCAGTCTCGCTTTTCGTCAACGTCCAGAGTCTCTCCGCTGACGAACTGGCCGAAATCCGACACGAACTCGGCCTCGACCGAAGTCTACCGGCGCGCTACGGCGCCTGGTTGCTGCGCCTGTCGCACGGCGATCTCGGAACGTCGCTTCGCAGCGGTCAACCCGTGACGGTCGAGTTGTGGCGCACGGGCTGGCGAACCTTGCTCCTGGCCGGAAGCGCGATGCTCCTGACTCTATTCTACGCGACGATGGCCGCCGCGCTGTCGGCTCTCGGCCGACGCCCGATTCTTTCGGCGATTCTCACGTCGTTTGGTTACGTTCTCTCGGGCCTGCCGGTCTTCTGGCTCGGTTACCTGGCGATCTACATAGCCACGACGCGCTTCAAAGTCTTTCCCGTGATGATGGGCGTGTCCGACACGTCGACCTGGTCGTACTTCTGGGTGCCGGTCGTGGTGCTGGGATTGGGCAACGGCACGGTCTCGGAAGTCACGCGTTATCTCCGAACGCATCTGTCGACCGTGCTTGCCGAAGACTACATCCGAACCGCAAGGGCGAAAGGGGCGGTCCTGCTCAAGCACCTGTACAAGGACGGTTTCGTCATGCCGCTGACCTCGCTGCTCGCGAACAAGATCCCCTACGTGTTGAGCGGCGCGATCGTCGTGGAGCAGGTCTTCAACTGGCCGGGCATGGGCCGCCTCGCATGGCAAGCCGCGTCCGATCGCGACTACCCCATTCTGCTCGGCGTGGTCCTCGTCTCGGCGCTTTTCGTGCGGGCGGCGCACGTCATCAAAGGCGCGGTGCAGGTGGCCGTCAACCCGCAGCTCGCGGAGTAACCATGCCGCGCTACCTTGAGCACGCAAGCGAACCGAGCGGTTGGCAACGTATGCGCTTGTGGGGATTCGGCCGCGCCTTCGCAATGGTTTACGGCCTGCTCGTCGCGGCGACGATCATGGTCGTCTATCTCTGCTCCGTCCTCGGCTGGTTGCCGCATGATCCGGACGCGATGGACCTCCAGTCCATCAATACTCTGCCCAGCGCGGCGCACTGGCTCGGCACGGACTTCGTCGGTCGCGATCTGCTGGCGCGCTTGATGCTCGGCACCAAGGCGTTTTTCCTGCCGGGTCTGCTTTCGATCGGCGTTTGCCTGATCGGCGGCGCGCTGCTCGGAGTGCTTGCGGGATTCTGGCCCGAAAGATTCTCGACGCCGCTGGGTCTCCTGCTCCAGTTGCTGGAATCGCTGCCCAAGCTCGTGCTGATACTGCTCGTCGTGGCGCTCTTCAGGCCGAGCATCTATATCGTCCTGCTCGTCGTCGGCCTCACGAACATCCCGGCCGCCGCCGAGTTGCTGCGCGCGCGCATCTCCGTGCTCAGGCGCAAGAGCTACATCGAGGCCGCTATCGCGCTCGGGCTGCCGACCTGGCGCGTCATCGGAAAACACGTTCTCTGGCTCCACGGACGTGGATTGTTTCTCGTCCAGGCCACGATCGGCATGGCCGAGGCCATCCTGATCGAGACCTCGCTCTCGTACCTCGGATTCGGCGTTCAGGAACCGACGCCGTCATGGGGAAACATGGTCGCTCTCGGCAAGGATTACTTCTTCCGCGGAGAGCTGTGGATTTCGACGCTGCCCGCGCTCGCCATCCTGATCACCATCCTGGGCTTTCATGTTCTCGGCGACGCCCTGCTCGCGCGTCTCGAGGAGCGGAGCGCCGCATGAGTCAGACGCCCGCCCAGGCGCGTCCCGCGCGCCGCGAAGGCGAAGGCGCCGTGCTCTTCGTACGCGAGCTGTCCACGTATTTCTACCTGCCGCAACGCGGACGTTTCTTGCGCGCCGTCGACGGAGTCAGTCTTACGCTCATGGAAGGCGAGACGCTCGTCGTCGTCGGCGAGTCCGGTTCGGGGAAGAGCGTGACGATGCTTTCGATCATGGGCTTGGTCGAAGCGTCTCCTGGCATCATCAGCGGCCGCGTCTGGTATCGCCATCCGTCCCGACATGAAGCCGTGGATCTTCTCGAGGGACTGGATCACTTCGTCGCCTTCGATTCCGGCCCGCCGCCGCAAGTCAAAAAGGACAACCGCGGTTGGCG
>JAFGSN010000177.1 GCA_016934575.1 Vicinamibacteria bacterium | reverse complement strand
TTTCTCGAGTGATTCAGCATCCGTCGTGAGCGCCTTCTGGACAGGACGCGCTTTTCGCGGTGAACGTCTGGCCGCGCTGCGCGAGTCGCTCTCGTGCGATGGAACGCTGCGTCTTTCCGGTCCGTGCGGCTCGGCGCGCGGCCTGCTCCCGCTCCTGCTGACGGAGAAGACGTTGCTCGTCGTCGTTCCCGCCGAACGTGAAATCGAGACGTTCGTCGACGACCTTCGCACGATGGCGCGTGATATCGGCTTGCCGGGCGATGTGCTCGCGTTTCCGTCGCCGGGCCCGCCGCCGTTTCATGATCTGCCCCGGCATCCCGACGCGGCCCTGAGCCGCTCGGTGGCGCTTTACGCCGCGTTGCGCGGGCGGGCGCGGGCCCTGGTCGCCTCGCCCGAGGGGCTGCTGCGTCCGACGCTGGCGCCCGGCCTTTTCGCCACGCGCGTCGTCTCACTTCACGTGGGCGAAGAGATGACGCCGGAGATCCTCATCGAGGCGCTTGACGACGGCGGATATCGCATCGAGGATCCCGTCACCGCGCCGGGGCAGGCGGCGAGTCGCGGCGGAATTCTCGACGTCTTTCCCCCTGACCGCGAGGCGCCGGTGCGCGTCGAGTTTTTCGGCGATACCGTGGAGAGCATGCGGACCTTCGACGTCGGGACGCAGCGAAGTCTCGAGACCGTCGCGGAAATCGAGTTGCCGCCGCTTTCCGACGCCTTCGTGCCGCGTTCTCTGGCGCCGCGTCTACGCGAGCGGATCGCCGAGCGCTTCGCGCGCGCGCGCGGGCTTTCGCGCTTGATTGACGGGCTTGATCGCGGGCTGCCGCTTTCCGACGCGGCCGACTACCTGCCGCTGATCGACGGCGCGGTCGTCCCCGTCTGGAAGCATTTCAACGAGATCTGCGCCGTGGTTGTCCGTCCCGAGGAGGTAGGAAAAGCCGTCGACGCTTACGTCGAGAGGGCGCGCGCGACGCAAGGGAACGCGTTCGATCTCCAACCGGAGGAGTCGCTCGTCTCCTCCGCGGCGATCGCGGAGCGCATGGCGTCGCCGCCGTCGATCTGGCTGAGAGAGATCGAGCTCGGTCAACAGGACGCTCACGTCGCTTGTCGTCCCACGCAACGCTACTCGGGCGATCTTCGTCGCCTCACGGCCGATCTCGCCGCCGGCGCTTCCGCGACCGTGATCTTTCTTGGAAGCCGCGGCCGAGCCGAACGGATCACGGAGCTCCTCGTCGAAAAGGGCATTACGGTCGGGGAAGGAGGCCTTGTCGAGGTGCGCGCCGGGACGCTTTCCGCGGGGTTCGAGCTTCCCGAGACGGGTTTCCGCCTGCTCGCCGACGGCGACGTTTTCCCCGAGGAGGTCCATCTGCATGGACGAAGCCGGGCCGGGCGGGCGCGCGGTTTTCTCTCGGACTTCAAGGATCTGCGTGTCGGAGATTTCGTGGTTCATCAAGATCACGGGATCGGGCGCTTTGAAGGTCTTCAGACGCTCGACATCGACGGCGCGCACACCGAGCTCATGGTGCTCAGCTACCAGGGCGGAGACAAGCTCAAGATACCGGTCCACGCTTTCGATCGCGTGCAGAAATACAAGGGCGGCGAGAGCGCGCGGCCCGTGATCGATCGTCTAGGAAGCGGCCGCTGGGAGAAGGTCAAGCGCCGCGTCAAGAAGGCGATGCGCGATATGGCCGCCGAACTCCTGCGCCTATACGCTTTACGCAAGGCGCAACCGGGACATGCTTTTACCGTGGATCATCCCTGGATGCGCGAATTCGAGGCGGCGTTCGAATACGAGGAAACGGCCGATCAGGCGGCGGCCATCGCCGAAGTGACCGCCGACATGCTGTCTCGGACGCCCATGGACCGCCTCGTCTGCGGAGACGTCGGTTACGGCAAGACGGAAGTGGCGATGCGCGCCGCCATGCGCGCCGTGCTCGACGGCCGGCAAGTCGCGTTGCTCGCCCCGACGACGGTCCTGGCTTTCCAGCACTGGAAGACCTTCCGCCAGCGTTTCGCGCCGTTTCCCGTCGAGATCGAGATGATCTCGCGCCTGCGGACGGCGCGTGAGATCAAGGCCGTTCTGCGGAAGCTGGCCCTGGGCCAGGTGGACATCCTCGTCGGCACGCACCGGCTGCTTTCAAAGGACGTCGCGTTTCGTGATCTGGGGCTGCTGCTCGTCGACGAAGAGCAGCGTTTCGGCGTGACCGCCAAGGAACGTCTCAAGCAGATGCGCACGTCGATCGACTGCCTCACGCTCACGGCGACGCCGATACCCCGGACGCTGCAGATGGGTCTGGCCGGAATCCGAGACATGTCGGTCATCGAGACGCCGCCCAAGGATCGTCTGTCGATTCAGACCTCGATCGTCCGATTCTCGACCGAGACGATCGCGGCCGCCATCCGGCAGGAGCTGGCGCGCGACGGTCAGGTTTTCTTCGTCCATAATCGCGTCGAGTCGATCGATTCCGTGGCCGCGCTCGTCAACCGGCTGGCGCCGGAAGCACGGGTCGTCGTGGCGCACGGGCAGATGCCGGAAGCGGTGCTCGAGAAGGCCATGCTGGCTTTCGTCGAGGGCCGCGCCGACGTGCTCGTGTCGACGACGATCATCGAGAACGGCCTCGACATCCCGCGCGCCAACACGATGATCGTCAATCGGGCGGATCGTTACGGCTTGGCCCAACTCTACCAGCTACGGGGACGAGTCGGACGCTCGGATCGGCGCGCGCACGCCTTGTTGCTCATTCCTCCCGACACGATTCTCTCGGAGCTGGCGCAGAAACGCCTTGCGGCCATCCGCGAGTTCTCCGATCTGGGCGCCGGCTTCCGGGTGGCCGCGCTCGACCTCGAGCTCAGAGGCGCCGGGAACCTTCTGGGCGGACAACAGAGCGGTCATCTGGAAGCGGTCGGGCTCGACCTCTACATCAAGCTCCTGGAGCAGACGATTCTCGAGATGCGCGGCGAGGCGCCGCGCGAGGCGCCGCGGCTCTCGATGAACCTGGGACTAAACCTGCGAATCCCCGCCGAGTACGTCCAGGACGCGCAACAGAGAATGACGCTTTACAAGCGCATCTCGGCGGCGCGCGACGGACGGGAGTTGTCCGAATTGCGGCGTGAGGTTCAGGACCGCTTCGGTCCGCCGCCGCGGGAGGTCGACACGCTTCTCAGATTCGTCGCTGTGCGGCAGCGGGCGGAGAATATCGGCGTCGCGCGCATCGACCGTCGCGGCGGTTTCTTGCTAATGCAGTTCGGCGCCGCGCCGCGCATGTCAGTGGAGCGCATGACCGCCTTTCTCCGACAGGATTCGGACGCCCGGTTCACGCCCGACGGAGTGCTCAGATTGCCGTTTTCATCCCCGGAGCCGCTGATTTATCTTGAAGAGACGCTCCGCGCTCTCGAGACGCCCGACGCGGCGACGCGGGGAGGCGTTGGCCTATAATGGACGTTATGCGAGCGCGCCGCGTGTTCTTGTCCATACCAGCGTTGTTCGGCCTGCTGACGCTGAGCCTAATCGGCTGTGATCGCAATCCTCGCGACCCGGTGATTCTGTCGCTCGGCAAGCAAACTGTGCGACGGAGTCATTTCGATCGTTACCTTCAGGGGCTCGAGGCGCGCGAGGTCGACGTGCATGATCCCGTTGTGCGGCGCTCGCTGCTCGACACGTATGTCGAGGAGCGCGTGCTCGTCCTGGAAGCGCGGGCGCGCGGTTTCCTGTCTTCGATGGAATCGGAGGAGGAGGAGGAGCGAGCCGTGAGGCGTCTGGTCGCGGAAGTGATCTGCTCCGACCCTTCTCCGACCGAGAGCGAGATCGCCGAGTACTACGCGAACCATACGGCGGAGTTCAGATCGACCGAAACGGCGACCGTGAGCCATATCCTCGTGCCCACGGAGAACGAGGCCAGGGACATACGCCGGCGCTTGAGCAAGGACCCCAAGGAGTTCGGCCTGCTCGCCCGCACACGTTCCAGATCGCCGGACGCGGCCAACGGCGGCCTGCTCGGCGATTTCAAGCGCGGCGAGCTGCCGAAAGAGCTGGAAGCGGCCGTGTTCGCGCTTCAACCGGGGACGGCCACGCAGATCGTCTCCTCGCCGCACGGTTTCCACGTTATACGCGTCGACGCCCGCACGCCGACGCAACAACTGTCGCTCGAAGACTGCCGGGATCGCATTCGAGAAATGCTGAACGCCCGCAAATGCGATCAGGCCACGCGCGATTTCGTCCGGAGTCTTCTCGACCGGGCCAAGGTGAGAATCGATGATGCGTAGAATCGTTCTGGCAGCGTTTTATTTCAGTCTCGCCGCCGCGACGGATGTTGCGGCCGACGTGATCGAGCGAGTCATCGTCAGAGTCAATGGGGAGATCGTCACGCTGAGCGATCTGCAGTCGCGACAGATCGCCGCCATACGCGGCGCGCAAGTGCCGTTCGAACGCGTCGACGAGTACCTGCGGCAGAACAGTCAGAAGATTCTCCAGGATGCGATCGACGACCTGCTCATCGCTCAACGCTCGGCCGAGCTCGACGGCGGGATCGACGAGGAGACGCTCGCGAAAGTCGTGGAAGAGATCAAGAAGGACCACAAGATCGAAAACGACGACGAGTTCGCTCGCGCTCTCGAGCAGGAAGGCATGACCCGCGAGGAGCTCAGGCGTAACATCGCCCGCTCGATGCTGATGCAAAGGTTTTTCGTGCGCAACGTCGAGCCGCAGATCAAGGTCGCGGAGGCCGACGCGCGCGCGTATTACGAGTCGCGCAAGGCGAGCGAGTACACGCAACCGGCGCTCGTCGAGTTGCGCGAGATCCTGATTCCCGAGAAGACGGGCGAGACCGCGGCGCGCGAAATCGCGGAGCGCGCCCGCGCCGGCGAGGACTTCGCCGAGCTGGCGCGCGTTCACTCGTCGTCGCCCACCGGCGCGTCGGGCGGCGACCTGGGCCGCGTCCCGCAGCGCAGTCTCCATCCCGATCTGGCGCGCGCGATCGCGACGCTGGAGCCGGGTCAGGTGTCGGATCCCGTGGCCACGCGCGCCGGTTTTCAGATCCTGAAGCTCGCCGGCCGCGAGGAGCAGCGCATCGTTCCTTTCAGCGAGGTTGAGCAGGACATCGTCCGCAATCTAAAAAGCAAACGGAGCGAGGAAGTGTTCGCGAAGATCATCGCCAATCTGAGAGAGGACGCGATCATCGAGGACATGGTGCGCGAAGTTCCCCTCGAGGTCATGCCGCAAGAAGCCCTGTCCTCCGGCGCGCCTTCGTTGCGCGATGCGGCCACGGCCGCCGAGCAGGGCGACGAGGAATTCTCGGTCACGCCGATGGACAAGCCCATCAGGGGAACTGTTGGTAGTCCTGACAGCGGCGTCCCACCGGACGATAACAAACGGAAAGACGAGTCTCCGGCCGTGCC
>JAFGSN010000176.1 GCA_016934575.1 Vicinamibacteria bacterium | reverse complement strand
GGAAAACGTGACGGCACCGAACGCCCCGCCGTTGACCGGCGCCAAGCAATCGTCAATCGAAGTTATCCTGAGTTGAGAAAAAGCGAGTTAATCGCACCATCCATTCTCATCAGAGCGCTTATTGCCGCGTTTGACGTCCTGATGCGAAAACGGCCAGGGCGACGCCATGTCGTCCTGGCCGTTGTGTGGTTTCAAGGGCACGGCACGCCGCGCCCTTAACGGCGTTCGTCAGTCGCCGACCGGCTTTTCAAGCTGCGCGTACGCCGCCGCCAGGCGGGCGATGGGCACGCGGAATGGGCTGCACGAGACGTAGGTCAATCCCACGTTGTGACAAAACTGGATCGACGCGGGATCGCCGCCGTGCTCGCCGCAGATACCGAGCTTGATCCCGGGCCGGGCTTGCTTGCCTTTTTGAACCGCGATCTCGACGAGCTGGCCCACGCCGGACGCGTCAATCGTGACGAACGGATCCTTGTCGAGAATCCCGTGCTCGATGTAGTAAAGCAGGAACTTGCCTGCGTCGTCGCGACTCAAGCCAAAGCCCATCTGCGTCAGGTCGTTGGTGCCAAAAGAGAAGAATTCGGCTTCCTTGGCGATCTCGTCGGCGGTGAGCGCTCCGCGCGGAACTTCGATCATGGTGCCGATCGCGAACTCGACGTCCTTGTTGTCCTTGCCGAGCACTTCCTCGGCGGCTTCAAGCACGATCTTTTTCTGGCGCTTGAATTCCTCGACGTGGCCGACGAGCGGGATCATGACTTCGGGCTTCACTTTCTGCCCGGTCTTGGCGACCTGCAACGCGGCCTCGAAAATGGCCTTGGCCTGCATCTTGGTGACTTCCGGATAGGTGATGCCCAGACGGCAGCCGCGATGGCCGAGCATGGGGTTGAACTCGTGCAGCTCTTCGACCGTCCGGAGCTCCTTCTCGAGCCTGGCGATGGCGGCCTTGTTCTTCTTGGCGTTCTGCTTGAGCGTCGTGATCTTGACCATCAGATCCTCACGCTTGGGCAAAAACTCGTGCAGCGGCGGATCCAGCGTGCGGATCGTCACCGGATGTCCGTGCATCTCCTTGAAGAGTCCGGCGAAGTCCTTGCGCTGCATCGGCTCCAGCTTCTTGATGGCGGTGACGTACTCCTTGATGTGGCCGCCGTACTCCTTCTGCACCTTGAGAAGCTCGACCTTCAGCTCCTTGGCCTGGCTGCCCTTGGCGCTCTTCAGCTTGGTCTTGAGCTCGTTGACAAGGTTCAGACCCTTCTGGCCGCGAGAGGCCGACTTGATCATGCGCACGACGTGCGGCAGGCGCTCCTCGCCGAAGAACATGTGCTCTGTGCGACATAAACCGATGCCTTTGGCGCCGAATGCGAAGGCGATCTTGGCGTCGCGCGGAACGTCGGCGTTGGCGCGGATCCCCAGCTTCTTGACCTCGTCGGCCCACGACAAGAGCTTCATGAACTTCTGGTAAATGACCGAGCCTTCGGCCTTCTTCTTGCCGAGCACGACCTGGATGATCTCGGAGTCCGAGGTCGGAAGCGCCTTCAGGATGACCTCTCCGGTCGAGCCGTCGATCGAAATCGGATCGCCTTCCTTGAGAACGGTCTTCCCGACCGTGATCTTCTTGCCCTTGGCGTCGATGTGCAGGGCTCCGCAGCCGACGACCGAGGGCTTGCCCATCTGGCGGCCGACCACGGCCGCGTGCGAGGTCATGCCGCCGGTGGCGGTCAGGATGCCCCTGGCCACGCTCATGCCGTGAATGTCATCCGGCACGGTTTCCATGCGAACCAGGACCACCTGCTTGCCTTTCTGGGCCCAGGCCACGGCGTCGTCGGCCGTGAAGACGACCGCGCCCGTGGCGGCGCCCGGCGAGGCCGGCAGGCCCTTGGCCGCGACCTCGGCCGCCTTGCGCGCCTTGGGATCGAAGATCGGATGCAGGAGCTGATCGAGCGCCGAAGGCTCGACCTTGAGAATGGCCTCGCGCGGCGTCAGGATGCCCTCCTCGACCAGGTCGACCGCGATGTGGACCGCGGCAAAACCCGTGCGCTTTCCGTTGCGCGTCTGGAGCATGTACAGCTTGTTCTCCTGGATGGTGAACTCGAAGTCCTGCACGTCCTTGTAATGTCGCTCGAGCAGGCTCGTGAACTCCCGGAGCTGGCGGTACGCCTCGGGCATGATTTTCTCGAGGTCGGTGATCGGATGCGGCGTGCGGATGCCGGCCACGACGTCCTCGCCCTGCGCGTTCTGCAGGAACTCGCCGTAGAACTCCCTGGCGCCGGTCGAAGGATTGCGCGTGAAGCCCACGCCGGTGGCCGAGCTTTCGCCCATGTTGCCGAAGACCATCGTCTGCACGTTGACCGCCGTGCCGAGATCGTGCGGGATGTCGTTGAGCTTGCGGTAGGTCGCCGCGCGCGGATTCATCCACGAGCGGAAGACCGCGTCACGCGAGCCCTTGAGCTGCGCCAAAGGCTCTTGCGGGAAATCGTTGTGCGTCTCCTTGCGCACGACCTCCTTGTAGCGCGCGATCACCTGATCGAGCGCCGACTCGTCCAGATCGACGTCGGCCACGACCTTCTTCAGCTTCTTGACGGCCGCGAGCTCGTGCTCAAACTTGTCCTTGTTGATCTCGAGCACGACGTTGCCGTACATCTGGATGAAGCGTCGATACGAGTCCTTGGCGAACCGTCCGTTCGCTGTCTTGCGCTTCAGTCCCTCGACGGACTGGTCGTTCAGGCCCAGGTTGAGAATCGTGTCCATCATGCCGGGCATCGAGAACTTGGCGCCCGAGCGCACCGAGACAAGCAGCGGATCGGCGGAATCGCCCAGCTTCTTGCCCATCAGCGCCTCGAGCTTACGCAGTCCCTCCTCGAACTCGCGTTCGATCTCTTCGGGCAGCGAGCCGCCGCGCTCGGTGTAGATGTTGCATGCCGCCGTCGAGGTCGTGAATCCCGGAGGGACCGGCAATTCGGCGTTGGTCATCTCGGCCAGACCGGCGCCCTTTCCCCCGAGGATCTCCTTCATGTCCTTGTGTCCTTCAGCCTTGCCGCCACCGAAAAAGTAGACGTACTTCGTCACGCTTGCCTCCTCAGGATTCGCATGCTGCGAATCCTATACGGCGGCGCCTCGCGCCGCGCTCATGTAAACAACGCCCTTCCAAAGCAATTCATCGGGCTCGATTCAAGGAGCCCGCCGTCATCCAACTCGTTCGAACCGATCATCCCCGGCGGGACAAACGCCTTCGGGTCCGATTCTCGACGCGCGCGTCTCGCTCGACTTGCTCCGAGCATTCCGCGCGTCACCGCGCCTCCTCCTCGGTCTTCCGCGCGGCAGTCGTCAGACTCGCGACGTCCGCGACGCGTAAAAACAAAGCAAGCGTGCGCGCGAGAAGCCCCAGACGGTTCTCCCTGATCCTGGGATCTTCATCCATGACGAGCACTTCTTCGAAAAACCTATCCACCGGACCGCGCAATCCGGACAGGGCCTTCAAGCGTTCTTCGTACCCGCTTCCCACTTTCGAGAGCCGCGTCACCTCGGCGTCCAGATCCCGCTCGGCGTCGCGCGCATAAAGCGACGTATCCGGCGCCGCGTGCACGCCGTCTCCCAGGATGTTCTTGGCGCGTTTGAAGGCGACGGCCAGGTGCGCGAAGTCCTCGGCCGCTTCCGAGCGCGCGCGATGCAACGCTTCGAGACGAAGGTGACACTCGCGCGGATCGTCGAGAGCGTCGGGCTCGCGCGCACCGAGCGCCGCGTCGACTTCGTCGGGCGGAAAGCCGCGGGCCACGAGCATGAAGCGCAATCGTTCGATCAGAAAGCGCTCGAGATCGGCCGCGATTTCCTCTCGCGAGCGGCCGGTTGGGACTTCATGGCCCTCGATCGCCGCCATGACAAGGCGCCGCATGCTCGGCCGCTTCTCGCCGGCATCGACGTCCCAGAAATCGAGAAGCACGCGAATCACGCCCTGCGCCGCCCGGCGCAGTCCGAAAGGATCGCTGCTTCCTGTGGGGATCAGACCGAGGCCGAAACACCCCGCCAGCGTGTCGAGCTTGTCCGCGACCGACAACGCCGCGAAAAGGGCGATCTCGCCGCCGTGCATTCGGCCGAACGGCGGAGCGTCGGCATCGATGGAAAGCGGATGATAGTGCCACTGCACGGCCTGAGCGACGTCAAGCCGCGGAGTTCCCTGCGCGCGAAGGTAGACGCCTCCCATCATTCCCTGCAGTTCGGGAAACTCACGAACCATCAGGGTCGTGAGATCGGCCTTGCACACACGCGCCGCTTCCCGCGCCCCTTCGTGATCCTGCCTGGTGAGCAGGCCCATCTTGGGCCCCATCACGTCGATAAGACGAATGATCCGC
Source organism: Vicinamibacteria bacterium (assembly GCA_016934575.1). GTDB lineage: Bacteria > Acidobacteriota > Vicinamibacteria > Fen-336 > Fen-336 > JAFGSN01. The sequence continues at coordinate 33,709 of JAFGSN010000176.1, read as the reverse complement.
TCGACTTTCTCGCGATACGTGCCGAGACCTTCGTGGAACACCACTCCGGCGAGATCCTTGACGCGATCTTCAAGCGGGCGCTTCAAATCCTCCTCGAAAAAAAACGCCGCGTCGCGCAGTCGCGCGACGACGACCCGCTCCATTCCACGCACGATCTCCTCGGAACCGGCGTCGCCGTTGACGACGGCCGCGAAACGGGCGATCGCGCGCCCCTCGTTCATGATCGGAATGTATTTCTGATGATGAACGAGCACGGCCTCGAGCACCTCTCCGGGCAGGCGCTGGAACTCCGCCGGAATCGCGCCGAAGACGACGGCGGGAAACTCCACGAGATCGCGCCAGGTCCGGATCAATCCGTGATCGTCGTGAATGCGCGCGAGGTGGCTCGCCAGCGCGTCGCGGATGCGCGCCTCACGCTCGGCCGGATCCAGGAGCACGAAACGCGCACGCAGCTTGCGCTTGAGATCCGTGAGGGAACGAACCGTCACCGGACGGCCGGCGGAGCGCCGCGGCAAAAATCGATGGCCGCGCGTCACGTTTCCGCTTTCGTTGATCACCCGCCCGCGAACGCCGTTCTCGACGGCGTGGATCCGGAACGGAATGACCGCCCCATCGAGGAGGGCCAGGAGCCAGCGAATCGGCCTGCCAAAAGGAAACGCGCCCTTCCCGTCATCGAGCCAGGCGTCCCAGTTCATGCGCTTGGGAAACGCAAGCCCACGCAGGGTCGCGGCGATAAGCGCCGGAAGAATCAATGACGCATCCTGACCGTCCGTTTTCCGCATGTAACTGACGTAGGGCTCGGAAGCGCCGTCTTTGGCGGCTTCCTCGAGCGCCTCGGGCGGACAGCCCATCTTGCGAGCAAAACCCAGGCCGGCCGGCGTCCACTGACCGGCGGGGCCGCGCGCCATTCTGAGCAAAGGACCGAACATGCGCTCTTCGCGATCGGGCTGCCGTTCCAGGACGCGCGCGGCGAGCACCAATCTTCGCGGCGTCCAGGCGACATCGATCTCGCGGGGCACAAGACGCTCACGACTGCTCGCGGCGTCGAAAACACGCCCGAGCTGCTCTCCCAGGACGGGGAGCCAGTCGGCCGGCATTTCCTCGGTGCCGATCTCGAGCAAAAACTCAGCCACTCGCGCCCTCCCGAGCGTCGCCGTCCTGATGCGCGACATATGCTGAGGCAACGGCGCACGCCAACTTGCGGATTTTCAGGATGAGCTGGGCGCGCTCGCTGACCGAGACCGCGCCGCGCGCGTCGAGTACGTTGAACGCGTGCGAGGACTTCAGGCACCAGTCGTACGCCGAAAGGTAACTGCGTCGCTCCGTATCATCGAGCAGCTTCCAACCCTCGGCAAGATAACGTTCGAAAAGGTCGCGATGGAGATCGGTCCCGGCCTGCTCGAAAGAGTACCGCGAGAGTTGGTACTCTTCCTCCCGCCTGACGTCGCGATAACGAACGCCCGCTCCCCACTCGAGGTCGAAGACATCGTCGACGTTCTGGAGATACATCGCGATGCGCTCGAGGCCATAGGTGATCTCGACCGAAATCGGCGCCAGTTCGATGCCGCCGGCTTGCTGGAAATAGGTGAACTGAGTGATCTCCTGTCCGTCGAGCAGCACTTGCCAGCCGATGCCCCAGGCCCCGAGAGTCGGCGACTCCCAGTTGTCTTCCTCGAAACGCACGTCGTGAAGCGCGGGATCGATGCCAAGCGCGACCAGGCTCGCGAGATAGACGTCCTGTATCTCCTGCGGCGAGGGCTTGAGAATCACCTGGAACTGGTGGTGCTTGTACAGGCGGTTCGGATTCTCCCCGTAACGGCCGTCGGCGGGCCGTCGCGAAGGCTGAACATAAGCCGCTTTCCAGGGCGCGGGCCCAAGAACGCGCAGAAAGGTCTCGGGGTGCATCGTGCCCGCGCCGATCTCGGCGTCCCACGGCTGATGAACAAGGCAGCCGCGCTCGGCCCAGTAGCGTGACAGCGACATGATGATCTGCTGGAGCGTCATGAGGTGGCCGTCCTCAGCGCGTCCCTGAGCACTCGGTAGGAACGCAGATCGCGCTCCAGGTGGCGCGCGATCAGCTCCTGATGAAAGGGCTCGATCTCGGCCGGAACCGAAGCGCTCCGCAAGGCGCTCGGCGGCTCGCGGAAGACCTGATCGAGGAAACGCCGCGACTCCGCCGACAGCGACAGCCCCGAAGCGACGCCGCAGCGACCGCAGACGAATCCGCGCGCCGAACGCTGGTACTCCCGCCCCCCCTCGCCCATTTTCGAACCGCAGGAAACGCAACGATCAAGCGGCGGATAAAGGCCGTGAAGCCTGAGAAGCCAGGCCTCCAGATATCGTGCCATCACCATGCTCGACGCGCCCTGCTCGACGGACTGGAGCACGGCGACGGCCAGACGATAGGCTTTCTCGTCGGCCTCTCCCTCGGGGGAGAAAGCGTCCAAAAGCTCAGCGTAATAGCTGAACGTCAGGGCCGTTTCCAGATCCCGCCCTCCATAAACATAGGCGGAGCGAATCAGCTCGCACTGTCCCAGCCGGTAAAGATCCGCGCCGTGGCGTCCGTACAATCCGACTCTCACCTCACTCAACGGCTCGAGCGCCGAGTGATAGCGATGGCGGCTTCCGCGCGCGCCCTTGGCCACGGCCCGAACTTTGCCGCGTTCCCTGGTCAAGAGCACGACCACCTTGCTCGTCTCGCCCAGCTTGTTGGTTCGGAGAACCAGGGCGTCCGAAGAGATGGGCGGCATGATGCCGAGCAGACCTGCTGACTACGCACCCTGTGGGCGTCCTGAACGTAATTCCGAACCGCTGATGCGAAGTCACAAAAACTCCCCGAGTGGCTCGATACTTGGAGCCGGGAGCCGGCTTCGCCGGATCATAAAGTTATCACAGGTCATCGCATGGCGCCACAGACCGACTCGTTTTGCGCCGATTTGACGGTTCATGCTAGTTTCCCATCGTGCGAATCGGACGTATCGTCATTCTCGTCCTGACTGGAGCCCTGTCGGGATTGGCGTGGAATGGTTTGAGCGGACGAGGGATGAGCCTCACGCGCCACGTCTTCATCCATGAAGGGGACGACATCATCGACGTCACTGAAGCCAAACGACGCTTTGATCGTGGGGCTCTTTTCATCGACGCGCGGGTCCGCCTTGTGTTCGAGCTCGGCCACGTTCCCGGCGCCGTTCTCTTGTCCGAGGACGAGTTCGAATCGCTTTTCCCCGCCCTCGAGAGCCGCCTGCGCGGGCGTCTGGACATCGTGGTCTATTGCGACGGTTATGGCTGCGAATCCAGCCATGTCGTGGCCCGCAAGCTCAAAAGACGCGGCATTCCCGCATCCGTGCTCGACAACGGCCTGCCGGCATGGATCGAAGCCGGTCACACCACGCGCATTGAAGCGGGGACGGCGAAGCCATGACCATTCTCCGCAATCCTTGGATGCAACGCGCCTTGTCCCTCGTCATGGGCGGCGTTTTCATTTATGCCAGCCTCGACAAGATCTGGTGGCCGGAACGCTTCGCGCGAATCGTCTATCACTACCAGATCATCGGACCGAATGCGCTCTTCCCGCCTCTCGCTCCGAATCTGCTGGCGGCGACTCTGCCGTGGATCGAGGCGCTCGCGGGATTCATGCTCGTCCTCGGCGTCTGGCGGCGGGAGTCGGCGCTCCTCATCGCGTTCATGCTGGCCGTCTTTGTCGGCGCCGTGGGCTGGACGCTTTATCAGGGCATCGACATCGAGAATTGCGGCTGCTTCAGTTTGACAACGCAAGGGCGTCACGCCGGCTTGGCCTTGATCCTGGAAGACCTCATCCTGCTTGCAGGCGCCGCGTTGCTGGCGTTTCTACCCGCGAAGAAACCGTCGTCCAGATAATGTTGTGATCAACGCCGCTTTTGTGAGCGCTGGAAACCGTCGTCTCCTATTCGCCATTCCCCGCTCTTGGCCGCTCAGCGCCCGTCTCCGCGAAGAGCACGCGCAGACGGGCGGCCGCCTCCCAGGGATCTTCGGGCACAATGCGCGTCCCGCCGACGACCGTCATGAAGTTGGTGTCGCCCGTCCATCGCGGCACCATGTGCAGATGGATGTGGTCCACCACTCCCGCGCCGGAAGAACGCCCCAGATTCATCCCCAGGTTCAGGCCTTCGAAGCGATAAGCTTCGCGGAGGATCCCCTCCAGGCGCTGAGCGAGCGACATTATCTCGGTCAGCTCCCCGACATCCGCGTCGGCTAGAGATCCCACGTGCCGCTTGGGCGCGACCATCACATGGCCTGAGCCATAAGGATAGAGATTGACGACGACGAAACAGAGCTCGGCGACATGGACGACGAGGCTACGCTCGTCGCCCGCCTCGGCCAGGGCGCGGCAGAACAAGCAGCCCGGCGCGGCGGCGCCCTCAGTCACGTATTCGCGCCTCCATGGCGCACGAATCAGATCCATCGCCCGACATCGCGGGTGAGATCGTCGTCGTTTAACGGTTCACGTCTCATAATCCACCTCGAAAACCGGGAAACTGGAACGCAGTCCCTTGAATTTCGCATCGCCGGCATAGCGAATCACGATACGACGTCCGATAGACTCGTCAAAGTACTCCATCCGCCGCCCATCGGGCGCGTCGGCGTACGTCAGCGGCAGATGACTCTCGATCTGCGCCAGCGTCTCGCGACTGATGGCGATCCCTTCGTTGATCAACGTGCCGCTCCGATCGATCGTCACCAGCAAACCTGACGGGCGCGCTGGCTGATTGACGAGGACCTCTTCGTCTTCACTATCCGATGCGGCGCGCCGGGACGCCGATGACAGACGTCCGGCGATGTTGACGTTGCGGCCGATCACGGTTTCCTGCACGTCCTCCTCGGAGGCGATGAATCGCGCCAGATTCGCCCGGCCAAAATGAATGGCCACGCCCATCTTGTACTCGGTTCGGCCTTCCTGTCGCATACACCGCAACGTTTCCTGACAAAGAATCGCCGCGCGCAGGGCGCTCAGCGGATCAAGCGGATTCTCGTGAGCCGTTCCGAACGTGGCCATGATCCCGTCTCCGATGAACTTGTCGATCGTGCCGCCGAAACGGCGCACGATCGGCACGAAAGCGTCAAAGACCGTGTACAGATCCTGGGTGAGATCGCGCTCCGAGATCTGCAGCTCGGACATCCGAGTGAATCCGCGCAGGTCGAGAAATAAAATGGTCGTGTTGACAGCGTTGTTGAGGACCTGGGCCGACTCCCCGAACTCGTAAATGCGGCGGCCGGCGCGCGCGCTTTCATCCCAGTCGCGGTCGCGCTGCAGCAGCACGATCCGCTCGCGCACGTTGGACAGCAGCTCGAACAGCTTCACTCCGCGCACGATCTCGAGGAATCCGTCGATCGTCTCGCTGGCGCGACGGCGCGTCATTTTAGTCGTGAGACGCACCGAGTCCTTGAGCTTGCCGCCCGTATTCCATACGTCCGCGAGCAGGAACGTCAGGACATGATCGTTCATCATGATCTTGGTGATCCCGGACTGGCTCATGTACTGGTTCTTCGGCATTCCGGGCATGTATCGCGTGACACGGGAGAGCAGAAAGCGGTCTTCTTCCCGCAAACGCCGTTCCGTCTCGCGGATCAGAATCGAGAAGAACTCGAAAAACACGTCCGCCGGAATGCGATATCGCTTGTTTACGGCCAGAAACAGATTGAAGTCGAAATCCAGGATCGATCGCTCGGTGAAGGCGAATCCGTCTTCCAGCAACGAGGAAACCAGGTTCGGATTCCGCTGCTGGCCCGCCAGAAAAGCCTGCCGCTCCGGATCGGTCTGATCGATCTGACGGCGAACCGTCTGATCGATGTGCCGGTAGAAGGAGGACAGCAGCGGTTCGAGCGAATACTTCTGAATGCGGACTTCCAGCCGGCTCGCCTGCAGATCGCGCAGGGTTTGAGCGACAAGACGCGTGTGCGCCAACCAGAAGAGATTGACGATGCCTGATCGTCGATCGGCCAGGTAGGCCGCTCTCAGCGCCTGAGCGAGCGACGCCTGATAATCCGCCTGGTTTCTGGAAAATTCCGCTTCCCAATTCGCCGACCCCTCGGGCGTCAAGCCGATCTGATAGAGAAAGCCCTGGACCGTCCGCAGCGCCAGTCTGTGCAGATCCGGGCTGAAACACACGAAATAGACCGATTTGCCGCCTTCCATTTCCGGCGACGGAAGAGCGGGCAGCGGCGTTCCGAGCAGCGATTCAGCCTCGGCGACGCCTCCAGCCAGGAAGCGAGACGTCAGAGGATCGACATGAAAAGGCGAATCGATCATGAGGGCGACGGGAGGGCGTCGCGATTGATGAGTCTCCTCAAGTCCTTTCCGGGCTTGAAGTAAGGAACGCTGCGAGCCGGCACCACAACGCCTTCACCCGTACGGGGATTACGACCGGGACGACTCTGGCGACGTCGAACACGGAAGCTGCCGAAACCTCGCACCTCGACCTTTTCCCCGGACTGTAACGCGAAACCGACCGCCATGAACACAGCATCCACGACGACCTCGGACTGCTTCCGGGTGAGTTGTGAAGCGCGCGCGACTTCCTCGACCAGCTCTGCTCTCGTCATGGCAATCCGACGCAGCCGCGGCGCGATCCTCCGCGGCTCGTATCGGCTCGCGCGCGCCTATTCCTCCGCGTCATCATCACGGGTCTGTGCGGCTCGAACCGCATCCCCGATCGTCAAGCGATCGTCGCCCGCGGACTCGCGATAACTGGCGAGATCCTGACGATACTCCTCCTGTTTCGCGGCGCGAATTGAAAGCCCGATCCTTTTCTCCTCGGCGTTGATCTTCAGGATCTTCATGGGGAAGACGTCGCCGACCCTGAACTGCATCTCCGGCTTCTCCACGCGCTTGTCGTCCAGCTCGGAGATATGCACGAGGCCCTCGATACCGTCGCGAAGCTCGACGAACACGCCGAAGCTCGTGACACGGCTGATCTTGCCTTCCACGACGTCGCCGACCTTGTGCGCGGAAAAGAAATCATCCCAGATGTCCGTGGCCAATTGCTTGAGGCCCAACGAGAGACGCTGATTGTCGGCGTCGATGTTCAGGACGACTGCTTCGACGACGTCGCCCTTCTTCAAGAGATCGGACGGATGCTTCACTCTCTGGGTCCAGGACAGATCCGATATGTGAATCAGGCCGTCGATCCCTTCCTCGACCTCGACGAACGCTCCGAATTCCGTGAGATTGCGCACGCGCCCCTGAAGCTTCGATCCGATCGGATATTTCTCGGCGAGTTGCATCCATGGGTTGGCCTCGGCCTGCTTGAGGCCGAGACTGATCCGATGAGCCTCCTGGTCGATGCCGAGGATCACGCATTCGACCGTCTGGCCCACGATCAGGAGCTTGGAGGGATGCTTGATCTTCTTGGACCAGGACATCTCCGAAATGTGCACCAGCCCCTCGACGCCCTCCTCCAACTCCACGAAAGCACCGTAATCGGTCAAGCTCACGACCTTGCCCTTGACGCGTCCGCCCACCGGATACTTGATCGAGACGGTTGACCACGGATCCGCCTTGAGCTGCTTGTAACCCAACGAGACTCGCTCGTTCTCGCGGTCGAACTTGAGGACCTGCACCTTGATCTCGTCGCCGACCTTGAGCACCTCGCTGGGATGATTGATGCGACCCCAGGAGATGTCGGTGATGTGCAACAATCCATCGATCCCGCCGAGATCGATGAAAGCGCCGTAATCAGTGATGTTCTTCACGGCGCCCATCAGAACCTTGCCCTCTTCGAGGGTGTCGAGGGTCTCGCGCTTGCGCTCCGCGTTCTCCTCCTCGAGCACGACCTTGCGCGAGAGAACGATGTTGCCGCGCTTCTTGTTGACCTTGATCACGCGCATGCGCAATTCCTGGCCGCGAAAGCTATCCAGGTTGCGCACCGGGCGCGTGTCGACCTGACTACCGGGCAGGAAAGCGCGCACGCCGATGTCGACCGCCAAGCCGCCCTTGACGCGCTCGATGACGCGGCCGCTCACGATGCGACGATCGTGGTACGCGCGCTCCACGTCGTCCCAGACCTTCATCTTCTCGGCTTTTTCCTTGGACAGAATGACGTAACCGTCCTTGTCCTCGGCCTTTTCGAGCAGCACGTCGACGACGTCGCCGGGTTTGACGTTCGGCTTGCCCGTCTCATCCTTGAACTCGTCGAGGGGGATGACGCCTTCCGATTTGTATCCGACGTCGACGACGACCTCGGCGTTCGAGACTCGCAGCACGACGCCGCGCACCACCTCGCCCTCGGCGAGGTTCTTGAAGCTCACGTCGTACATATCGAGCAGTTGTTCGTAAGCGTCGGCGTCCATGCCGCGCTCCACGTCTTCGGCGGATTCGTCCACGCTCGGGACGGTCGTCATGGACGGCGCCGTCCTTTGCGATTTATCAAGATCCGGCATGAGTTTAACGAGACCTCCGGGATTTTTCGTTTCCTGCGCCAGCGGCGCCCACAGGCCCCGTATAGCGAAGGTGTGATGGTTGTTATACTAGCGATTGAAACAGGCCACTGTCAAACGACTCGTTATAAATAGCGCCCCCGCATACGGGTCATTCATGATAGTTTAATCTTTAGATGCGCCTGTAGCTCAGGTGGATAGAGCGGCAGCCTTCTAAGCTGCGGGTCAGGGGTTCGAGTCCCTTCAGGCGCGCCAATCTCAACTCTCGACCAGAAAGGCGACGACTCCGCTGGCGATCCGAGAGGTCCTCACCCTGCAAAACGAGCGCGAGATGGCGCACGAGCTGGCGCGCCGCTTTCGTACGGCCCTGAATGCCGCTCGCGCCAACGGCCATGGCGCTTCTTTCGCGCTGACGGGCGGAGCGAGCGCGCGTCTTTATCCGGCGTTGCGATCCGCGATCAGCGACTGGAGCGACATCGAGATCTTCTGGAGCGACGAACGCGCCGTGCCGCCCGATCATCCCGATTCGAACTTCCGGGCGGCTGGCGAGCCGCTTCTCGATCTGATCGCGATTCCCGCCGAGAACGTGCACCGCATGCCCGCGGATGAAAACGACCTGGATGCAGCAGCGTCTCGATACGAGCGGATTCTGCCGCCGCGCTTCGATCTGATACACCTCGGAATGGGCTCCGACGGCCACGTCGGCTCGCTTTTCCCTGACCATGCCTTGCTCGCCGAGAAACATCGTCGCGTGCGGGCCGTCGAAGACGCGCCAAAACCGCCGCCGCGCCGGCTGACGCTCACGATGCCCGTCCTGCACAGGGCGCGTGCCATCGTGCTGACAGTAATCGGCGCGGAGAAGGCGCGCGCCGCGCATGAAGCTCTGGAGAATTCCAGATCGTCTCTTCCGGCGGCGCTGCTCGCCCGAGGCCCCGCCCCGACAACGATGCTCCTCGACGTGTCAGCGGCGACGCATCTAACGCTGTAACGCTCCCCGTATTTTAACCGGCCGTCTAAAACGTCACTACGGGCCGACGTGAGGCGTTGGAGCGGCCGTCGGACCGGGCGTCACCTCCGCTGTGGGTTGCGGAGTGGGCAATGGTGTCGGACCCGGAGGCTCCGGCGTGGGAGACGGGGCCGGCGTCGGCGGCGGCGTCTCGGGCGGAGTGGTTTCCGGATTGAAGACCGTGACGACGGTCGTGATTCCCGTGGCCGCGGCGCTGGTGACGAGAAGAGCCACGGTGCCCACCGTCAGTGCCAGACCTCCGGCCGCGAATCCAGCCGGAGTGATGAGGCTGCCCGAGGCGGCGGCGTACACCGTCACCTCCCCTGGAGGTCCAATGGCGGCGATCTTACGATCCGCCGGGCATTCGCTCGGCTCGTTCACGACGATGGCCTCGATCTCGGGAGTGCGGCTTTCGTCAAGATCGGTGGTTGCCGCCCAGAGGTAATACGTGATCGGGCTCGCCGCCAACGTGGGCCGTGGCAGCTTCCAGGCGAAGCGGCCCTCGGCCGCCGCGCCTTCGACGTAAACATACTCATCGCTCCGGACGCTCTTGAAATAGGCCCGAGCGCGAGCCACGCTTTCGGGCGGTTGAATGTCGGCGTCGAGCAACGGAAACTCGCCGGCGACGAAGCAGCCGACCGGTTCATGCAGAATCTGCGCGCCCATCATCGGCGGCGGTTCGCCGGGCGGCATACCCACGCCGTTCGCCACGGCCGGAGGTTCCTGCGCCCCCTCCGGCGGCATCGCCGCGGGGACAGCCAGAAAATCCACACGTGTGCTCGTCGTCCCGCCGGCGGCGACCTCGACGACGCTCGGCGCCTGGTTCACGACGAGTCCGCCCTGGGCCTCGCTCGTGATGGTGTATCGTCCCGCTGGAACACGCGCCTGAAAAATTCCTCCGGAGCCGCTCACGACTCGGTGCACGGAGTTGGAGTCAATCTCGATGAAATTGAGCGCGATGCCGCTCACGGATCGACCGCTCACGGTGACAACGCCCTCGATCGAACCCACGGCCGGCGCTGCTTCGCTGGGCGGCACGGCAAGAAGCGTCACTAAGGCGACAGCAAGGACTCGCCGCATGACGGGCCTCCTCTCTTCATTGTGTTGTATCGTAATCCCCCTACCGGCTTGACCGCAACTCATACATGCCTCAAGGGGGTGGCGGAGAAGCCCGCCGTCCGGACTTCGTCGGTCGCTGCGGTTCCTCGGCATAGTACTTCCGATAGTACTCCCCGTAGTACTGCCCGTAATAATAGGCGTTCCGCTGCAGATCGACCTTGTTCAGGATGACTCCGATTATTTTACCGGCCGTGTTCTTGATCTGGTCAACGGCCCGGCTCACGGCTGGACGCGTGCTCGACTCCGCCGCAACGACGAGGACGATGCCGTCGACGAGGGGACAGAGCACCGGCGTGTCCGCCATGGCAAGCACAGGCGGCGCGTCGAAAATAACCCAATCATAATGAGTCCGCAACGCCCGAACGATTTCCTTCATCCGTCCGGAACCGAGCAACTCCGCGGGATTGGGCGGCACGTATCCGCAGGGAAGAAACATCAACCCTTTGTAAGCCGTCAGCCGAATCGCCTGCGGCGCTTCGCTGCGGCCCACGATAAGGTCGGAGAGTCCAGGAGCGCGAGTCGTGCTGAACACCTGGCCAAGCCTCGGCCGACGCAGGTCGGCTTCGACAATGAGCACGCTCGCTCCGGTCTGCGCCAGAGACGCCGCCAGGTTGACCGCGGTCGTCGTCTTCCCTTCGCCGGGGCCGGCGCTCGTGACCAGCACGGACTTGCCTGTCGACTCCGCGGAAGAGAATAACAGGTTGGTCCGGAGCACTCTGTATGCTTCGGCCATGGCCGAATGCGGCTTGGACGCGATCATCAAGGTCGGCGTCGCGCCGCCCGATCGAGCCGGAGCCGGAGCATTGGGCACGACCCCGAGGAACGGCAAGTCAGCCAAATGCTGCTTGAGATCCTCGGGCGTCTTGATCGTGTTATCCATGTGCTCGAAGAGCAGGATCAGTCCGATTCCGAGACCCAGGCCGATCATGAGCGCGATCTGATAGCTCCTCAGGTGCCGCGGAGAGATTCGGACTCCGGCCTCCGCCCTCTCGTTGATCCGGATGTTCGTCTTGGGCAGCTCGCTCTCGAGGCCCGTCTCCTTGGTTCGGTTCAGAAGGTCCTTGAAGAGCTGTTGATGGCTGTCAACCTCGCGCTTCAGCACGCCGAACTCGATGGCCTTTCCGTTGATCTCGAGCGCCTCTCTCTTGACGGCATCGAGGCTCGCTTGCAGACTGGCCTCCTGTTGTCGTGCGGTCTGATAGTCGCTCTGAACCGAGCGCGCGATGTTGTGGATCTCCGTCCGTATCTTTTCGTTCGTCGCCTGGATCTGCGCTCTCACGCGAATCATGTCCGGATGCCGGTCTCCCAGCGTCTCGGAGAGCCGCGCACGCGCGGATTGAAGCTCGGCGAGTTGCGCCTTGAGACCCTGGATCAGAGGATCTCCCATCACCAAGGGAAACGTTTCAAGCTCCCCGGTCGAGAGACTCTGCATGCGCTTGTGAAGCGTTTCCTTGGCGATACGCTCCGTACGGGCGTTCAAGGCCGCGCCGTTCAGGGCGACCAGTTTTTGCTCCACGAGACTCTGGCGTTCCTCGAGGTTGACCAACCCCTCGCGCTCGCGATAACTCTGCAAGGCTCTCTCGGCCGCCTCCACCTTTGCCTGCTGTTCCTTGAGTCGCTCGGACAACCACCCCGTGGCCTCCTTTGAAGTGGTGTAGTGATACTCGAGAGACTGCTCGATATAGAGTTCGGCGAGCGTGTTCGCGGCCAGGGCGGCGAGCTTCGGATCGTAAGCTCTGAATTTGACGTCGACGAGACGCGTGCCGCGGATCGGTTCGATCGTCAGTCTGGATCGGAAAGCGGCCACAGCCGGAGTCAGCATGATTCCGTCGCCGTCCATCGTTCTCGCGGGCGGGTTTCCGAGAAACAACACGCGCACCTTTTCTAGGGGCGACATGAGCGCTCCCGTTTTGACCTCCGGACTTCTTTGAAAGCCGATGCGCTCGACGACACGCTCGGCGAGCGAGCGGCCCTGCAGAAGCTGATACTGCGTCTGATGGTAATCCGCCGAACTTGGAGCGACGTCCAGAATCTCCTTCGTCGGAAGGATGTTCGGCGTGTCGCGCTCGATGAGGATCTTGGTCGTGGCCTGATAAAGAGGACGCGACGTGTAGTTATAAATGACGGCTATGATCATGCTGGTGACGACACAACTCGCCAGCAAGCCACGCCGCTTGTGCAACATGGCCAGATACCGCCGCGCGTCCTGAACAAAGGTCTGTTCGGTCATCTCGCGGACCGCGCCAGCAGGACTCTGAGCGTGCCAGCCTGATTATACCAGTTCAGATCAATGTTTAGGTGCAATGCGCTTAGAAAAACCTTTCGGGCACGACGATCGTATCATTGGGCTCCACGGGATCCGTCAGCTTGACTTTGATCTTCTTCCTCTTCCCGTCGATCATTCGGAGAACGCGCGTGCGTCCGGCCGAGCCTCGCTCCGTGACGCCCCCGGCAAGCGTCAGCGCCTGCAACAGAGTCATACCGCGTTGAAAGCGGAAGGAACCCGGGTGACCGACATGCCCGGAGATGAAGACTTGCGCCGCCCGGGGGAAATGCACGGTATCGCCCGCCCGAAGCTGAATGTTCGCTTCGGGATTTCCGGAGCGCAGTTCATCGAGATCGATGTGGAAGATTTCAGCCCCGGGAATGATGGCTGGATCCTCGGAATCGTCGTTTTTCCCATCCTCCGCGCTTTTCTCATCATCCTGCGCCGTTTCTCCGTTTTCGGGCGCCTGAGGCGTGACGGCGGGCTCGACCACCGGAACCGTCGACTCCTTCGGCGGTCGAATGACAACGACTTCATGACCGGCGTTTGGCGAGAGAGTGCCGACGTCCCCCAGAAGCGCGAGCAGGGAACGATCCGTCTTGAGGGGGTATGGACCGGGTCTCTGGACCTCGCCCATGACGAACACGCGCTGGCTGCGATACTCCTTGACCGCGAGGGAGACTTCGGGACGCTTGAGATAACCGTCAGCCAGGAGCGTCGTGATCTTACGTTCCAGCTCCCTCGTCGTCATCTGCGACGCCTTGATCTTGCCGAGAATGGGAAGAGTCAGCATTCCGTCCGGATCAACGGCCATGTCGCCCGACATCTCCGGTTGTCCGAGCACCACGACGGAAAGAACGTCCCCCGACCCGATCTCGTAATCGTCCTGCGCTTGAAGAGGCCGAACGACCAAAAGAAGCGCGATCACGGCCAGACGCAAAGGGCCAAAACGACTCATCTCACGAATCATTGTGCCTAGGGAATCGAGTCGAGTCAATGACAAAAACTCCTCAAGGTTCGTAGTTGACGCTCAATCCAGCCAGAAGTCCGTCGACGCCGAAGTCCGCGATGTTCGAACGTCGCTCCATATAGCTCGCCATGACTCCGACACGGAAGCGCGTCCGGAACCGATAGCCCAGATCCGCTCCGGCTTCGTCGGCGCGGTCGCGGCGATACGTCCGAATCTCTTCGGAAGCAATTGCGCTCCACGGCTGCTCGTCATGAAACCGCGTCCGGCGTACGAACAAGCGCAGATTGATCCGTCCCCACAGATCCTTGTCGAGATGAGCGCCCATGCTCTCATTCCTCAGCGTGGACAGCCCGACGCCCATGCCGAGAACGGAATAGGACCGATTGCGCTCGTAGGTCGCCCCAATGTGCGTCTTCGATGACAGATTCAACGTTGCATCCACCGACACTGGCGTCGTTTCTTCAGTCGGGCCGCCGTCTCTCGGGCGAATCCAGGTCCGCCCTACGAGCGCATGGCCCGAGATGAGAGCCGTTGCATCCGTTCGCACGCCGCTCAGCACGGTGTCCCAATCCGCGTCGCGCCTCTCCTGGAACAAGAATCGCTCGGCCCGCCTTTCGCCCTCGACGACAAGCGACGTTTTGAACGTGAAGGCGTACTCCAGGCCGACGCTTCCCCGGTATGAGTCGCGGGTCATCGAGTCGCGCAGGTCGACGCCCTGAAAAAGCTCGCCGCGATCGACCTCTGTATGCGACCGACCGCCGCCGACAAGCAAGCTGGTCTTTCCGAACAAGCGCCGCGTCAACTGGATACTAGTGGATTCGGTCATCACGGGAACACGACGATCGACCTCGTAACTGGGCCGAGTCGTCGAACGTTGCAGCGTCTCCTTGGCCTCGAATCGAGTCCGGTCTCTTCCCCAATAGAGTCCCCCGGAGAGGGCGCCGCCCAGGCGTCGCTCGGAAGCGGTGCGGAAAAAGTACGAGTATTCAAGAACGCCGGTGGCGGCAAGACGCAGGGAGCCGCGCACGGGCAGCGCCAGATCCAGAGCAGGTCCGCCTGAGGCCGTGGCGTCCGCTTGACGATCCGTGGGCGTATAAAACACGTTGGTGTCGAAACCGATCGTGCCGATCCGGAATGAAGGCGTCCAGTATAGCGGCCCGATACGAAACCGTCCTGGACGCGGCGAGGGCTCGAGATGTGCCGGGGCTTCATCATATGTGTCCGGAGCCTCCTGGGCGCGCACGATCGCCGCCATGCCCAGAATCATCGCCGCGCAGAAGACGAGATCCGTCCCTAGGTTTCTCGTCACGGCGGCGGATCTCTTTCCGCGAGCTTTCTTCGCCCTTGGGAGACTCAACCCTGCTCCTCCTTCTCAACCGGCGGCTCAACCATTATGAAAGACGCTCCAGGCCATGAGAAGAGCCGCCGCGAGCACGGCCGCCACGGTGCGCCACTCGAGATTACGCTGCACGCGACGCCATGCAAAGCGCGTGACGCGAGGACCGCTCGGCGCCGGCCGGGGAATGAACATGGGCACTTCCGAGGCCCATCTCGCATATTCCTCCCGGAAGCGACGACCGAGGAAACCCGCCTCCTCGCGCATGACCGCCGGATAGAAGACAATGAAATAGGCCGCGATGACGATCGCGACGCGAACGCCGAGGGCGGCCGCGAGCCCAAGGCCGATCAACAAGCTTCCCAGATAAAGCGGATTGCGCGAATGCGCATAAGGGCCGCCGGTCGCCAGCGACTCCGTCTTGTCGATGTGTCCCGAAGCCCAGATGCGCAACGCCTCGCCGAGGAAAGCGACGGGAAGGCCAATGGAAATCGACAGGCGCGTCGGCGGGACGGCCAGGACGAGAGCGAGCGCGCCGAGAAGGTAGCCGGTCCGGACTCGCCACCTAGACACGCGTCCTTCCTCGCATCGCGCCGCTCAAACGGCGCTCGATCGCTCGCATGACCTCGTCGGGCTGAATGGCTTTCATGACCCCCTCATGCAGGGAGCAATGACGACGGTAACAGGGCGCGCATAACGGAGTCCGCCGCACGATGACGTCGTCTCGAAAGAACGGACCGTTTCGGTCCGGATCGGTCGGACCGAAGATCCCGACGACGGCGGCTTCCACGGCGCACGCGATCTGCAACGGGCCCGTGTCGGCGGCGACGACCACCTGCGCCCGGCGCGCCAGCTCGACGAGATCCAGCAAATCCGTCGGAAAGGCCTTGATCGCCGTCGCGCCGGAAGCCGCCACGACGTCGTTCGCCATGCGTTCTTCGCCGGGCCCCCATGTCACCAGCGAGTCCAGGCCCCGCTCCTTGAGCATGCGCGCGACGATGCCGTACCGTTCGGCCGGCCAGAGCTTGCTCGACCATCCTCCGCCGGGGTTGAGTATCGCGAAGGGACCTATTCCCAGCTCCGCCAGTCCTTTCTCGACTCTTTTCGCCTGAACCTGAGTGGGCGGCAACGGGAACTCACGCAAACCGACGGCCTCGATGTCCAGCGTTCGAAGCAAAGCCAGATTTTTGTCGATCACGTGAACGATGCCGCTCGGCAGCGAGAACTGCTCCGTGATCAGCCATGACGAAGCCGGCTCTCGACGCCAGGACGCGTTGTAACCGACGACACGCGCCGCGCCTGACAGGCGCGCCCACGCCGCCGATTTCCACAAGCCCTGGAAATCCACGGCGACGTCAAAGGCCTCGCTGCGCAACATTCGTACGAGCGTTCGAACCGCGCGAAGTCGCAGCGCGCTGACTCGCGGCACGGGTATCGTACGGTCGATCCGAGGATGGCCCTCGACAATCGGGGTCGCCGCGGGTTCGACGATCCACTCGACCTCCCATCCATGCGCCCTGAGAGCGGCGAGCGCCGGAAGCGTGTGCACGACGTCTCCGATCGACGACAGACGGACGACGAGCGCCTTCACGCGCGGATCCTCCGGAAAAGGACGCGGGTATCATGGTCCTTGGGATCGCCGACGATCGCCACGCGCCCGCCGTAGGAACGGACGACATCTCGCTCGGGCACGGTTTCGATTGTGTAGTCCGTGCCCTTGCAGTGCACGTCCGGACGAAGCGCGAGCAGCAATCGACGAACGTCGTCCTCGTGAAAAACGACCACGGCGTCGACGCTTCGCATCGATGCGACAAGCAAGGCGCGATCCGTCTCCGGAAGCACCGGCCGATCGACGCCTTTCAAACGCCGCACCGAATCGTCTCCATTTATGCCCACGACGAGCAGATCCGCCTCGGCGCGCGCGCCTTGGAGGTATCGTACGTGCCCCACATGAAGGACGTCGAAGCATCCGTTGGCGAAAGCCACAGCAAGTCTTTTGGCTCGCGCCCGCTCGACGAGAGAGCGCGCATCATCCAGAGAGCCGATCTTGGATCGCGCCGACCGTATCATGCTTCGCTCCCCGCCCTTGCCCAAGCCGGGCCCGTCCGCCGACAGGAAAGTCCGGACACGGTCGAAACGGCGACCCACACCGGCGCTCGGCATGCATCGACACGTGCGCCGGTCCCGTGAATCTCAGGCATTTTGCACGGATTCCTGGAAGCCGCCAAACGCCATCTCTCGCATTCCCCCCCCCGAGACAGGAGCGCTGCCGGCATATGGTAGTCAGGGCCGCCCCGAGCGGGCAAGCGGCTCTCGCTTACCTGGACTCATCCGCGCCGGACTTCGCGCAGACAAGCTTGACCGCCTCGATCAGATTCTCGGCCACAAGGTCGGGAGGTCTTTTCGCAAGCGGGACCTGATACTCCAGCTCTCCCCGGCCGTAACCCGTCTTGACGAGAACGCCGCGCGCGCCGGCGTTCCAGGCGGTCTCGAGATCGATCACGCGGTCCCCGATCATGTACGATCTCGCGAGATCGACTCCCAGATCGGAAGCGGCCTGATGAAGCAGTCCCGGCCGCGGTTTGCGACAAACGCAGTCGCGCCGATAAGGCGGAACGCCCGCCGTCGGATGGTGCGGGCAATAATAGATCGCATCCAGATGGGCGTCTCCGGCCGCCAATGTGACGCGAAGCGACTCGTGGACCTGGTCAAGGAGCGATTCCGGGAAAAGACCGCGCGCCACGCCCGATTGATTCGTGACGAGCACCGCGAGCCATCCGCTGCGGTTGATCAGCCGTACGGCGTCGACGGCGAACGAATAGAGACGAAAGCGCGAGATATGGTTGATGTACCCCACTTCGTGGGCCAGCGTCCCGTCCCGATCGATAAAAACCGCCCTCTTCATCACATGACACCTTCCATTCTCACGATTTCTGAAAGCAGGGAATCCGCCGCGCCCAACACGCGCTCCACGGAAACGCTCTTCATGCAGCGATGATCGATCGGGCATCGCCGCAGCTTGCAGGGCGCGCACTCGACCGGTTCGCGGACCAGGCGCGAGCGTTGCGAAAAGGGCGCCGTCTCCCGCCAGTCCGTCGGGCCGAAGATCGCGACCAGCGGGACATCCAGCGCCGCAGCCACGTGCATCGGTCCGGAATCATTGGTGACGAAGAAGCACAGAGACGAAAGAACGCCGACGAGCTCCGCCAGGTCCGTCCGGCCGCAGAGCAAGCGCGTTTCCACGCTCATCCGCTCCGCGATGCTCTCGCCGAGAGACCGCTCCGCCGCGCTGCCGACGATCGCCACGGACGCCGACAGCCGCGCGGCCAGGGCATCGCCCACCTCGGCGTAGCGTTCCGGCAGCCACCTCTTGGCGCAGCCGAAAGAAGCGCCGGGATTCAGTCCGATCCAGCGCTCGTTCCCCGCAAGAAGGACGGCGGCGCGCGCCTTCCATTCGTCGGGACAGCGCAGTCTCAAGTTCAGAGCGCCAGAGACGCGAAGCCCGACGCCCGCGAGAAGAGCACGATAACGGAACGTTTCGTTCTCGCTCCGCACGCCCGGAGGAACGGACGCTTTCCGCGTCAGAAGCGGCCGTCTCCCATCCCCAGCGTATCCCCAGCGTTCAGGCACGCGGGCCATGACGACCTGGAGCGCCGAACCGAACGAATTGGGCAGAAGTATCGCGACATCAAAACCTCGGGCGGCGGCCACGAAATCCGTGAATCGCGACGCCTCGCGCACGCCGTCGATCTCGCGGACCGCTCGATAGAGATCGGCCACCCATGGACGCGCCACGACCTCGATGCGCGCCTCGGGAAAGTTTTTCCGGACGTCGCGCACGGCGCAGAGCGACAACGCGGCGTCGCCCAGCCAGTTCGGCGCGCGAACGATAATCCGGCCCGGCGGCGATGCGCTAGTCATCGGCGGGCTTGATCGCCGGCGTTTTTGAGGGACTGTCATCTTCCGGTCGAGTCTTCCAGCGTCGATGAATCCAGAGCCACTGCTCCGGTGTTTCGCGAATCCACTGTTCGATCAGCGAAGAGAGCTCCTGCGTGATTCGGGCGACGTCGCCGCGGCGATCGCCCGTCGCTTCCCAGCGCAGGGGCGCTTCATAGATGAGCCGATACCGTCCATCCGGCCGTATCACCGCGCGAACCGGCAGGACCAGGCACCCTGTCTTGATGGCCAAAGCCGCCGCCACCGTGGTTGTGGCGGCCGGACGGCCGAAAAAATCGATGAAGATGCCCTCGCGGGCTCGCACGTTCTGATCAATGAGGACGGCCACCGCGCCGCCGCCGCGAAGGATTCTCATGACTTGCCCGACAGCGTGCTGCTTGTAGACCACGGTGTTGCCGCCCGCGCGCCGGAAGGCGCACAGTCGAGCGTCCAGCATGGGGTTGTCGAGCGGGCGCGCCACGACGCCAAGCGGCGCGTGAAGCAGGCTGTGGCCCACGGCGTGAAACTCCCAGTTCCCCAGATGCGCCGTCACGTACAGTATGCCCCGGCCCGCTTCAACGGCCGCCTGGTAGTGCTCGATGCCCTCGAAATCGACGACGGAAAGCATCGCGCGCGGCGACCGACAAGCGAACCAGAGAATGTCGAAGAGGATCCGACCGAAATGAGCATACACGCGACGGGCGACGCGTTCCCGCCGCTTCGCGCTCCATGCCGGGAAAGCGTGCCGAAGGTTTTCCTCGGCAATCGTCACGTGTCGCCGATCGAATCTCCCCAGAAGTCGTCCCAGCCCGGCCCCAAGACCAAGGGCGACGCGACGCGGCATCAAACGAACCAAGGCGCTGAACGCCGCCACGACAACGTTCTCGATGCGATGTTTCGTCATGCGCCTCACTTTTTCAGATCCTCCCGTATCGTCCCCCGCGAGGACCACAGCGACCGCGCCGTATCGAGGAGCAATGCGCGAAAGCGTTCGTCGTCGTCGATCTCGACGCCCGTCCTGTATGCCAGAAGCGGAACGCCAAGCGCCGGGATTGCCCGCATTCGAGCCAGATCCTTGTCGGTTGTCACGATGGCGTCCGCGCGGCTTCGTTCCGCCAAGCGCGCGATACGGTCGATCTCACGGGCGCGAAATCGATGGTGATCACGAAAAGCGACGCGAGCAGCGACCTCCGTGACAATCGTCGAGACATCTTCAAAGAAACGCTGCGGCCGAGCGATCGCCGCCAGCAGCAACGGGCGGTTCGGAGCCGCGGCCGATTGTCCTTCGACCGTGAAGAACCCGCTGGAACGCCGCCGTGTCGTGAAAACGTGTTCGCGACCCATGCCGGACAAGGGCTCGCTTGATCCGGCGCCCTGGCGCGTTCCTGTGATGAGCGCGGCATCCGCGTATCGTAACGCCGACGAACGCTCCCTGAGAGAACCCGCGGGCAACGGTCGATCCCGCGCATCCGCGACGTCCAGGCATACGAGATCGAGATCCCGGACCAACTGGAGATGCTGGAAGCCGTCGTCGAGCACATGGACGCACGGTCCGAAGCGCTTTTCGACGAGCAGACCGGCGTTCACCCGACGGCGGGCCACGGCGACATAGACGTCATGCAGGCGCCGAGCCAGCATCACGGGCTCGTCGCCCGCCTCGTCCGCGCCAGCGAGCACTTCTTTACCGTCTGAGACGAGCAACGCGTCGCCCTCATATGAACCGCGATAACCCCGACTCAGGATCGAAACCGGAAATCCGTTGTCACGAAGCATCCCGGCGATCCAGGCCACGATGGGCGTTTTGCCGCGGCCTCCCAGAGCGAGATTGCCGACGCTGATCACCGGACCTGTCAGCCGAACGGATGCGATCCAACCACGACGATACGCGTAACGGCGTAAAGCCATGACGGCGCCGTAGATGGCCGCAAGAGGCGTCAGGGCGACGCGCAAGACCATTCGAGCCTCAAGAACATCCGACCCCTCCTCTTTGCCCGACTCCTGGCGTCGGCCGACGAGTGCTCGCCGATTATACGGGCATGACGCCTCGACGAGCCGCATCGCGTCCTGTTATGCTCTCTTAAGCGGGTTGTCACCCCGATCGGCACGGAGGTTTTGACGCGATCGCCGCATCATCACAAGTCATGCCCGATTACCAGGAAAAGGCCGGAGTCGTGATCGTGGGTGCCGGTTTCGCCGGAGCGGCCACGGCTTTTGCCTTGTCACGCCGCGGCGTATCCGACATCGTCATACTCGAGAAAGAACATCGAATCGGCGCTCATTCATCGGGACTCAACGCCGGCCTGGGCCGGCAGGTCGTCGCCTCGCCCGAGCTCCTTCCGCTGGTCGTCGAAGGCATGCGTTTTTTACATACTCCGCCGGAAGGCTTCCCATCGAGCGCCTACCTGCGCGCCACGGGCTCTCTCATCCTTGCCGAGGAACCTCAGGCATCCAAATATCGCGAGGCGTTGGCTTCGTTGCGCGCTCACGGTCTATCCGCCGAATGGATCTCGCATGCGGAAGTCGAGCGACTCGTGCCGCCGACTCGCGGAGGAGCTTTTGATGGAGGGATCCTCTGTCGCCAGGACGGCGTCATCGACGTCGACGCGCTCCTTGGCGCATATTTACACGCGGCTGCGGACGCCGGAACAAGATTGATCCTGGGTCGTCCCGTGACCGGCGTCGGTGTCGCGGAACGCGCCGTGACGCATGTCGATACGCCGCAGGGCCGGATCATGACTTCAATCGTGATCAACGCCGCGGGCGCCTGGGCGGGCAAGATCGCCGCGCTTGCGGGCGCCGGCATGATTCCATTGCGCTCCTTTCGCCGGCACATCGCCGTGAGCGAGCCTTTTGACATGGCGAATCAAATCTGGCCTTTTGTCTGGGACGAGTCTCACGGCCTCTACTTCAGACAAGAGCCGCCCGGCCTGCTTCTGTCTCCTTGCGACGAGGCCGAGCAATCGCCTGAACCGCTCCACGCGGATCCCGGCGTTCTCGACTTGCTGGCGGACAAGATCCGGCGCTTCATGCCCGCTCTCGGAGATCTGGCGATCGCGCGTTCATGGGCCGGTCTCTACACGTTGACGCCGGATGGGAACTTCGTGATCGGCCCTGATCCCAGAATCCGAGGCTTCGTCTGGTGCGCCGGTCTGGGCTTGCATGGCGTCACGGCGAGCGCGGCCGTGGGACGGCTGGCCGCTCAGGCCGCCCTTGGCCGAGAGATCCCCCCCGTTCATGCCCCATCTCGGCTTGAATCGCCCGGCTCAACAGACGCTTTAACGATAGCCGTCTCATGATGAGATACGCGCAATGTTTTCCGCCCGGCATCGAGTCGATGGTAATTATTGCGGCGCGTTGTGGATGTCACGGGACAGGACACGGCCGTTGCGGGGAATTATGACGGCACGCCTCGTGCAGACACTTCTTTGCCTGTGTCCGAGCGGGAATTTGACGCCCGATTGGGAAAGTAGCAGTATTGAAGAATAGAACAAAGGAGCCTCGGGGACGATCCCAGGATCGCCCCATCCCGGAGGTCGATTTCAGCCAAGCTCCTTTTCTGCTGATCTGGGAGACAACGCAGGCGTGCGCGCTCGCGTGCACCCATTGTCGCGCGGACGCGCAACCCGCTCGCCATCCTTCCGAGCTGACAACCGGGGAAGGCCTGGCCCTGATTGACGAGACATCCGCGATGGGAACGCCCCTTGTCATCTTCAGCGGCGGCGATCCCGTCAACCGACCCGATCTCCTCGATCTCATCCGTCATGCCAAAAAGACGCGCCTGCGCGTGGCGACGATTCCGGCGGCGACGGACAAGCTCACGCGATCACTCATCAACGAGTTGAAGGGGGCGGGGCTCGATCAGATGGCGCTGAGCCTCGACTTTCCGGAAGCGGAACGGCACGACACGTTTCGCGGAACGCCGCAAGCTTTCATCAAGACGATGCGGGCCGTCGAATGGGCCCACGCCGAGGGCTTGGCGCTGCAGATCAATACGACGCTGTGCGGAACGACGGCGCCTTTTTTCGACGCCATGACGGATTTCGTACGCCGGCTCGGGATCGTCTTCTGGGAGATCTTTTTCCTGGTCCCCGTCGGCCGCGGCGCCCTGCTCTCCGGCCTGTCTCCCGAAGAATGCGAGCTCCTCTTCGCGCGAATCCATGCGGTCCAGGAAAGCGAACGCTTCATCGTCAAGGTCACGGAAGCGCCGCATTATCGACGTTTCGTGGCTCAACGCGAGAATGCTCGGAGACCCCCGCGCGGAGCGACGGCTTCGATGCCAGCGTCGCTCACGCGTTCGGAGGGCCCGGGACACACCGTCGGTCTCGCGCCCCGCGGAGTGAACGCCGGCAACGGCTTCATGTTCGTCTCACACACCGGGGAGGCGTATCCTAGCGGCTTTCTGCCGCTCTCCGCCGGCAACGTGCGCGGAGCGTCGCCGGCCGAAATCTATCGCAGATCGCCTCTTTTTCAAGACCTGCGAAATCCCGACGCCCTCAAGGGCCGATGCGGCCGGTGCGAGTACCGTACGATCTGCGGCGGATCGCGATCGCGGGCCTTCGCCCTCGTCGGCGATCCGCTCGCCGCCGATCCCTGGTGCGGTTACGAGCCGGCCGATGAAGAAGGAAATCCTGTTTTCGAGTCCATTCAAGGAGAACGCGCAAGCGCGCCAGATCTCGCCCTGCCGAGAGCGCGGTGACGACGCCGGCGCATGACCACGACGAAAGGGGACCGTTATGACCAGTCGCAAGATCACCATTGACGGCAACGAGGCCGCGGCTTCAACGGCGTATCGCATCAACGAAGTCTGCGCCATTTATCCGATCACGCCCTCGTCAAACATGGGCGAGTGGGCGGACGAGTGGGCCGCGAAAGGGCTGCCGAACATCTGGGGCAAGGTGCCCGAAGTCGTCGAGATGCAGTCCGAAGGCGGCGCGTCGGGCGCGGTGCACGGCTCGCTGCAGGGCGGCGCTCTGACGACCACTTTCACGGCGTCCCAGGGCTTGCTGCTCATGATCCCGAATATGTACAAGATCGCCGGAGAGCTCACGGCCTATTGCATGCACGTCGCCGCGCGCACGGTCGCCACGCACGCGCTGTCGATCTTCGGCGACCACTCCGACGTCATGGCCTGCCGCCAGACGGGATTCGCGCTGCTCGCATCCGGCTCGATCCAGGAGGTTCACGACTTCGCTGTCATCGGTCAGGCGGCCAGCCTGCGTTCCCGCGTGCCGTTTCTACATTTTTTCGACGGGTTCAGAAGCTCGCACGAAGTGGTCAAAATCAACGAGCTCACGGACGACGATCTGCGCCACATGATGGACGACGCCCTCATTCAGGAGCATCGCAAGCGCGCGCTCACTCCCGACCGTCCGGTGCTGCGCGGCACGGCTCAGAACCCGGACACGTTCTTCCAGTCGCGCGAGGCCTGCAATCGGTTCTATCTCGAATGCGCCGCTCACGTGACCGAGGCGATGGAGCGGTTCGCTCAGCGCACCGGACGTCGCTACCGGCTGTTCGATTACGTCGGCCATCCCGCCGCGGAACGTGTCATCGTCATGATGGGCTCTGGCGCCGAAACGGCGCACGAGATGATCGAGTGTCTGGCCGCGAAGGGCGAGAAAGTCGGGCTCGTCAAGGTCCGCCTCTACCGTCCGTTCTCGATCGACAGCTTCATGGCCGCGCTTCCCGCGACCGTCACCGGCATCGCCGTACTCGATCGCACGAAAGAGCCGGGCGCCGTCGGCGAGCCGCTCTATCTCGACGTCATCACCGCGTTGCGTGAGGCGCGTGAAACCGGCGTCTCGCCGCTCAAGAAGGATCCTCGAGTCATAGGCGGCCGTTATGGGCTCTCCTCGAAGGAGTTCACGCCGGCCATGACCAAGGCCGTTCTCGACGAGCTCGACGCTTCTAAACCGAAAAACCATTTCACGGTGGGCATCGTCGACGACGTCACGCACACGTCGCTCAAGGTCGATCCCGAGCTGGACATCGACGCCGACGACCGCGTCCGCGCCGTGTTCTACGGCCTCGGATCGGACGGCACGGTCGGCGCCAACAAGAACTCGATCAAGATCATCGGCGAGGAAACCGACAATCACGCTCAGGGCTATTTCGTTTACGACTCCAAGAAAGCCGGCGCCGTGACGATCTCTCACCTGCGTTTCGGTCCGCGACCGATTCGTTCGACCTATCTCATCCGCAAGGCCACTTTCGTCGCCTGTCACCAGTTCGAGTTCCTCGATCGCTTCGACGTGCTCGAGCTGGCCGTTCCCGGAGCGGTCTTCCTGCTCAACGCGCCCTTTCCCAAGGACAAAGTCTGGGACAGTCTGCCCCTCGAAGTGCAGGAGCAGATCATCGCGAAGAAAATCAAGTTCTACGCCATCGACGCCTACTCGGTCGCCAAGGACACCGGAATGGGCACTCGAATCAACACGATCATGCAGACTTGCTTCTTCGCCATCTCCGGCGTGCTCCCGCGCGAGGAAGCCATCGCCAAGATCAAGAAGGCCATCGAGAAGACCTACGGCAAGCGCGGTCAGGAAATCGTCAAGCGCAACTTCGCCGCCGTGGACACGACGCTCGACCACATGCACGAAATCAAGGTCCCGGCGAAGCCCACAACCGCCCGCCGACGGCCGCCGATCGTCGCGGACGCGGCGCCCGATTTCACGAAGCGCGTCCAGGCCGTGATGATGGTGGGCAAAGGCGACACGCTCCCGGTGAGCGCCTTCCCCTTCGACGGCACCTGGCCTTTGAGCACGACGCGTTGGGAGAAACGCAACATCGCCCTCGACATCCCCGTCTGGGATTCCGAGGTGTGCATTCAGTGCAATCAGTGCGCTCTCGTATGCCCGCACGCCGCGATCCGCGCCAAAATTTACGACCCGGATCTCCTCGCCCAGGCGCCCGCGACTTTCAAATCCACGGATTACAAGAGCCTCGACCTCAAGGGCTTGAAGTACACGATCCAAGTGGCGCCCGAGGATTGCACCGGCTGCGGCGTATGCGTGCACATCTGCCCGGCCAAGGACAAGGCCAATCCCAAGCACAAGGCGATCAACATGGCGCCCCAGCGTCCGTTACGCGCGACAGAGCGCGAGAATTACGCCTTTTTCCTCGGGCTTCCCGATATCGCGCGCGAGAAGATCAAGCGCGTCGACGTCAAGGGCTCGCAGTTCTTTACGCCGCTGTTCGAGTACTCGGGCGCCTGCGCCGGCTGCGGCGAGACGCCTTACGTCAAGCTTCTTAGCCAGCTTTTCGGCGACCGAGCGTTGATCGCCAACGCCACCGGCTGCTCCTCGATCTACGGCGGCAATCTGCCGACCACGCCCTACTGCTCCAACCGCGACGGCCGCGGTCCCGCATGGTCCAACTCGCTCTTCGAGGACAACGCCGAGTTCGGTTTCGGAATGCGCCTGGCGGTCGACGCCAACGCCGATCAGGCGCGACGCCTGCTCAAGGCGCTTTCCGCGAAGCTCGGCGGCAATCTCATCCAGGAAATCCTCGACGCCGACCAGGGCGATGAAGCCGGCATCGCGCGCCAGCGCCAGCGCGTCGATCTGCTGCGTTCGGATCTGGCCAAGCTCGACCTGCCCGGCGCGCGCCAGCTCGAGAGCCTGGCCGATTATCTCGTTCGCAAGAGCGTCTGGATCGTCGGCGGAGACGGCTGGGCCTACGACATCGGATACGGCGGTCTCGATCATGTCCTTGCCATGGGACGAAAGGTCAACGTTCTCGTCCTCGACACGGAAGTCTATTCCAACACCGGCGGACAGGCTTCCAAAGCCACTCCCATGGGAGCGGCGGCCAAGTTCGCCATGGCCGGCAAGGATCTCGGCAAGAAGGATCTCGGCCTTCTGGCGATGAGCTACGGCAACGTCTACGTCGCCACCGTGGCCATGGGCGCCAAGATGAACCAGACCGTGCAAGCGTTCCTTGAAGCCGACGCCTATCCCGGTCCGTCGCTGATCATCGCCTACTGCCACTGCATCGCCCATGGCTACGACTTGCTCTATGGTCTCGACCAGCAGAAGCGCGCCGTCGAATCAACGCTCTGGCCTCTGTATCGCTTCGACCCGCGACGCATCGCTGCCGGCGAGCCGCCGCTCAAACTCGATTCCGGCAAGGGCAAGGCCTCGGTCGCGGAGTACATGCAAAACGAAACCCGCTTCCGCATGGTTGAAAAGATCAATCCCGAGCGTTTCCGTGACCTGCTCGAGAGAGCCGGCCGGCTCGCCGCGCAACGCTTCGCGGTCTACCAGCAGCTCGCGGGCATCAAGGTCCCTCGCGCATCTACGGGCGGCGACGCCGAGCAGCCGACCGCGCCGGCCAAGGATTAGTGGTATCTTGATCAACCTGAAACGGCCGTTGCCCGCGTTTTCGGACACCAGGCCGTGAACATGTCGGCGGCGATTCTAGGATTCCGGCTCCGACCGCACTAGGGAGGCGTCATGGATCTGTCCACGACATACCTCGGTCTCAAGCTGCCGCATCCGTTCATGCCGGGCGCCTCGCCGCTGGTCGACAAGCTCGATGTCGTCAAGCGGCTCGAAGACGCGGGCGCCGCGGCCATCGTCATGCACTCGCTCTTCGAGGAACAGATCGCGCGCGAGGAATGGGCGACTTTCCGCCACACCGAGACGCACGGCGAGTCGTTCGCCGAGGCGCTCAGCTACTTCCCCAGCCCGGAAAAGTTCGCGCTCGGTCCGGAGGAGTACCTCGATCACATACGGCGCGTGAAAAGTTCCGTCGGCGTGCCTGTCATCGCTTCGCTCAACGGCACGACGCTCGGCGGCTGGCTCGACTACTCGCGTTTGATGCAGGAAGCCGGCGCCGACGCGCTCGAGCTGAACGTCTACTCGCTGCCCAGCAATCCCGACGAAACGAGTCAGAACGTCGAGGATCGAACGGTCGAGATGCTCAAGGCGGTCAAGGAGGCGGTCAAGATACCCGTGGCCGTCAAGCTCTCGCCGTTCTACACCGCGCTCTCCAACTTTGCGCAACGCCTGGACGAGGCCGGCGCCGACGGCCTGGTGCTCTTCAACCGTTTCTATCAACCGGACATCGACCCGCACGAGCTCACCGTGGTGCGCACGCTGGCGCTCTCCGACTCTTCCGAGCTGCCCTTGCGCCTGCGCTGGCTGGCCATTCTTGCCGGTCGCACGCGCGCGTCCCTGGCGGTCTCCGGCGGCGTGCACACGTCCATGGACGCCATCAAGACGGTCATGGCCGGCGCTCATGCCGTTCAACTCGTCTCTGCCCTGCTGCAACAGGGCCCGGAACTGCTCGTCGCTCTGCGCCGCGAGGTCGAGGAGTGGATGGAGGAGATGGAGTACAGATCGCTCGAGCAGATGCAGGGCAGCCTCGGTCTACGTTCCGCTCCCGATCCCACCGTCTACGAACGCGCCAACTATATGCTCATTCTCCAGAGCTGGCGCGAGCAGAATCCGTAGGCATCGATGACGCCGCCAGGAGACGGGCGAGGCCGTCCACTCGCCCGTCTCCTTTATTCATTACAATAGCCGGATGGGAGCGCGACCTTGAAGTCGCCGCGAAATGCCCTATTTGATCGACGGAAACAATCTGCTCGGCTCCTGGAAGCGCCCGCGTTCGAACGCGGACGATAGGACGGAGGTCGTCCGCCGCGTGGCGGCCTTCTGTCGCGCGCGAGGAGCGCGCGCGACGCTCGTCTTCGACGGAAGCCCGATACGCGCGGATCTCGATCGGCAGATCCTGGGATCGGTCGAGATTCTATATCCGCCCAGGGGACAGGACGCTGACTCCGTCATCCGCCGAATCTTGAATCAAACGGCTTCCGCCTCGGAAATCATCGTCGTCACTTCGGACCGCCCGCTCTACTCCTATGCGAAAACCCGCGGAGCGGCCATTCTTCGCGCCCACGAATGGAACAACATCGAGCGGCGCGTCCTGGCAAACGCCAGACATGATTCGATCCGGCGATCGGAGAAGCCCGAGCGGGAACCGAACGTTGAGTACTGGCTCTCGCAATTCAAACAAGAACGCCCAAAGTGAGCTTGACCGCAGGCGCCGACAGGGCGTAGCCTCACGTCCGTGCCATGTGAACAGGACAAGAAAGACGCGCGACGCTCCGCGAGCGCGCTCGATGACGCCGGCCATTCGCCCGCCGCCGGACGCCGGGAACGACTATTGAAATCGTCGCCAGTCGTCTTACTGTGCCTGCTCGTGGGGCTCGCATACGCTTTCTCGAATCCGCGCCCTAATGAATTTTTCACGCAGACGTTCGTCATCGCGCGCGCGATGCTGGAGGGACGAATCGGAGTCGACGAGCCGCGCCCCTGGCTCGAACTCGTGCCCGGGATCGACGAGCACTATTCGGTCTTCCCGCTGGGCGCCGTGCTCTGCATGCTGCCTCTGGCGATTCTTGCGCGCTTCGGGCTCTTCGCCGGGTTTCCCACTCGTATCGTCGCCATGACGCTCGCTTTTGCGATCGCCCTCCTCGCAGTCCTGATCGCGCGGCGGTACGAGATGACGAAGCCGCGCCGTCTGATCCTTTTCGCCTTCTTCATGTTCGGCAACTGGATGTGGTGCAATCTCGCTTTCAACGGCGCGTGGCAGTACGCTCTGGGCTTCGCCGTGCTCGGTCAGCTCGGAGCGCTTTACTTCCTGCTGTGGCGCGACAAACCCTTTGTGGCGGGCATCTGTTACGCGATCGCCTTCGGCAATCGCCTGGAGCTTCTCGTGCTGACGCCGCTCTTCGTCTGGCTTGTCCTCCATGTCGCGTCTAGGAAGGCGTCGGACCAGGCGATCAGGATCCGCGCCTTGACAAGCTTCTTTGCCATACCCGCGGCCTTGCTTGCGCTGACCATGACGTACAACCACGCGCGATTCGGAACGGTCTGGGACACGGGTCATGGACGTATCCCTTACGTCGCCGACCAGCCCGGATACCAGGCGGGCCTTCTCAATCTCAATACGGTGCCAATCAATGCGCGGGTCATGCTCTTCACGCCCTGGCGACGCGTCGAACGCTTTCCTTTCTTCGTTCCCAACGCATTCGGCGATTCGATCCTCTGGGCATCGCCTTTCCTGCTGCTCTCGTTTCGTCGTGGCGCCCGGGACGTGAGGCTCAAACGCGCCGCCTGGATCGCGATCCTGATCGTGACTTTCATCCTCTGGACCCACGGCAATCCCGGCGGCTACCAATTCTCCTATCGCTATGCCATGGATCTGCTCCCCTGGTTCTACCTCGTGCTGCTCGAATCCGGCGGCGTCCGACAATCCCTGCCGTGGAAGATCGCCGAGGTCGCGCTGCTCTGCGTGTCTCTAGCCATCAACGCTTTCGCCGTCTATTTCTTCTATTGGACCCAGCATGCATGAAGGCGGCGGAGACGAACGAATATCACGGATCGCGACGGCGGCGGTTATGTGCTTCATGATCTGCGCCTGCCGCGCGCCCCGCATCGATCCACGAACCAGGAATCCCTGCGCCTACCTGACGCGCGCCGAGGCGGAGTCCGTCCTCGAGCAACCGGCGCAAGAAGAGCGTCTCGCATTCGATGGTCCCTTCGCCGTGTGCACCTATCGAGGTCGAAACGACAGGTCTCGCTGGGTCGAGTTCCACCTCTTTCGCGCGGATCGGGCGCCCGCCGGCCGGCGCGATGCGGAAAACCTCTTCGAGGACGCGTTGATCTCCGCCGATCCAAGCGGTTTCTCAATGATCGATCGCATCGGCGATCGGGCCTTCTTCGTCCCGAAACCCGACCGCAGACCCGCGCAAGTGGGCACGCTGTGGGTGCTCAAGGGGAGCACGCTCTTTCGGGTGCGTGCCGGAGAGATACGCGGCCACGAAGACTGGAAGATGGCCAAGGAACTGGCGCGCTGCGTCGCCAGGCGCCTGCCCGATTGACGAGTGCGCTGTTTTCATCGCGCCCGGGTTCCGATCATCGAGGGCGACGGCTCCACCGAGTCGGACTTCGTGTTCTATGAGGTTCGTGACATGAGGAACGCGACGGTATCCGTGGACGATGCCCTCGCTCGCTGGGTGCGACTCGAAACAGCGCGCCGCGACACCAGCGTTTCGCGGTTTCTGGCCGATCTCGCCAAAGCGCAGATGCGATCCGATCGTCGCTACCAACGCGCTCTGCGCTCGGCCCTGGCACGCGAGTCATTTCTAAAGAGCGAAGCCGCTACTTGACCCGAGATGAGATCCACGAGCGCGGCCGTCTTCGTTGACTCCAACGTACTAAGAGCGACACGTCACCCCAGAATGGGTGCTGCGCGCGGTAACGCCGTTGACAGCACCGTACGATAACTCGTTTGAATGGCGTTTTTCATTCTTTTCCCTGCATCGGCTTCACTTTGCGAGACTGGATCGCCTTGATCACCTTCCCCATCAGGCGAAACGGCTTGGAGGAGGCATTCGTCTGGTTGATGGTTCCCGCAAGGTACAGGTCCAAATCCTCGCTGTAGTAAAGAAACGATCCCGTCGATCCCGAGTGTCCCCAAAGGGGCGGCAGATTCATGACTCTTCTCATGAACCCTGGAAATTTCACATACATCGTGCCATAGCCGTATTGAAGGGGAAAGCGAATCTTGCGCCATTGGTGCATCAGCGCGAGGGTTTCGGGTGTGACAAGGCGTCCCTCCTTGAGGGCCGTAAGAAAAACAATGCCGTCCCGGACCGTGGAAATGATGCCTCCGTCGGCCCAGTAGGCGTCGTTAAACCGGGTTTTCGTGATGACCGCGTCATTGTGATAGACATCCGCGGGGGCGGCGGACTTATCCGCCGGTTCGGACCTGCCGACGAGCCAGGTATGTCTGAGACCCAGCGGTTCAAAGAAGAATTCGCGGAAAACCACATGCAGCGGTTTTCCAGTGATTTTTTCGAGGATCTTGCCCAAGAGCTGATAATTCGTGTCCGAATAGGACGCATCCGTTCCGGGGGCAAAATGAGGCGTCAAATCGTTGCGCGCTCGCGCGATGGTGTCTTCCACGGACCATGAGCGTTTCGGATCATCCAGCAGCATCTCAAAGAGGTTCTTCCCGCCTTCCGGCCTGTCCGTATAATAGTCGGGAATGCCGGAGGCGTGCGACAGCAAGTGCCGAATCGTGATCTCACGCGTATAATCTTTTCCTTTGAAAACACTTATTTCTTTGATCAGCTCTTCCGGAAGATGTTTCGCCATGGGATCGTCCAGGGAGAGGGCCCGTGCTTCATACAGGCGCATGGTCGCCGCGGCGGTGTAGAGTTTGGTGACGCTGGCGATAAAGATGGGCGTGTCGGTGGTCATGGCGATGCGGCCGTCAACCTGGGCGGTCCCGCCGGCGCCTGACCAGGAAAAAGATCCGTCGCCTTTCACAACGGAAAGGACGCAATTCTTTACCGATTTATCACGGTCCGTACATTCCGAGACCAGGTATTGCAGCTCATCGTGCAAGCTTTCGAACGCCGGTCTTGACGTTGTCCACCGAACAACGACACCGGCCACAACGAGCCCGATCACCAAAACGGCAATGACGACTATGATTCTCTTCATCCCGGCGCTCACCTCCCGTGCGTATTTTCTTTCTCGCTACCCGTACCGGTTCACAAGGATTCCATGATACATTGTCAGAATTTATACGACAAAAATGTGTCGGGTTTGGGAACGTGGCGCGAGAGCGTTAGAAAGTGATTTTAATCCATCGTTGATGGCAGGTTTCCTGGGCAGCGAGACGTGCGGTTATGTTCGCCGCATGGTACTCGATGATAGGACGGAAAAGCTATTCCAGCAATCGCTTCTGCCCTTCCAGCTTCTGCAGATCGGAGATGTTTTGGCTGGATTCCAGGCAGCCCAGATATGCGCCGGTCTTGTCCCGAAGGGCGAAGTATTCGATCAGCACCTTGTTCGACGCATTATCCTTCCCGATGGGCAGGTCGATCCAGAAGCGCGCCTTGTCCCTTTGCCCGTTCTTCATTTCCGCCAGTATCTGTACGACTTTTTCCAGGCTTTTTTGGGGGTGGCAGTCGCGGACGTTTTTTCCGACCACTCCCGCCGGTCGTTTGAATATCCTGGTTTCGTGTTTATTCCAAGCCAGAACATTGTCTGACGCGTCGACCACCGAGAATTCAACAGGGAGGATTTCGAGAAGCGCATCCAGCATCGCTTCATTCAGTTTTCCGATCATGGCGGGTTCCTTTCGTTGCGTTTGTTTTTCTCGTCCGCACGACACGGACCGAAACCGTCCCTTAACGTACTCATACCGCCGGACGTATTCAAGCCCCCGGGAGGCGGACGCCATCCGAGAAACACCCCGTTGCCTGTCCGCGACTACCGGCATTCCACAATCGTCCGTCGTCAGTCTGTCATCCCTCGAAAACGAGCCGAGTTTGGCGCCGAGGATGCCGATATTCTTCCAGCCAAGGCTCTTCAACAGTCAGGCGATCTCGCTCGCCGCGTAAAAGCTGGCCGATCGACCGGCGTTCACCCAATCCCGGCTCGTCGTCCATCAGACGTTGCATCTAGGTATTTTTACCTTGCCCTAGCATTCGAGTCGTTTTTTTATTCCTGGGCGCGCGACGCGTGATAACATGCCTCATGAACGACATCGTGAAGCAGCTTCGCGCTCTCGCCAGGGTCGAGCTGCACCAGCACGCCGACGTATTGATCACCCCCGAAGCAGAAGGCAAGGAGCAAGAAAAGC
>JAFGSN010000030.1 GCA_016934575.1 Vicinamibacteria bacterium | reverse complement strand
TGGAATGTGCCGTGGAGATTCTCCAGTAATTCGTCGATGTTTCTATCGGCGCGTTCCATCGCCGCCAGGCGGCTCGCGTTCTCGCTCGCGAGGGATTCGGCGCACGCCCGGAAGAGCGAGATGAAAAGATATTCGCGGATGAGTGCGCTTAGAGTCGCGCCGCCGCCGCCCATGACCTCGGGCAAGTTATTCGTCGGCCAGGGAAGCTTGGCGAGCTCGCTTCGCCAGATTTCGTCCAACGGCAGCAGCCGCTGATGGACGGGCTCATAAACCGCTCCGGATGTCATGCGGTTGTAGAAAAGATGAAGTTCGACGACCTCGCCCTGGCTGCGGCGCACCTCGCTTTCTACGAGAATTTGCCCGACGAGCGGGGTGATGGCCCTGACGGAATTCGGCACGGTGAAGAGGCCGACCAGCGGCAAGCCCGCGTCTTTCAAGCGCGCATGAACGCGCTCACCGACCGCCCAGACTTGGGGTTTGCCGGGCAGAGCTGCGAGTGTCCTGATGGCATAATCGGCCACAACTTCATTGAACTGACCCACGAGTCCCTGGTCGGAACCGAACGCGTAGGCGCCGATCGCACCCGCGTCGGTTTGTCGTTTCCCTTCAACAAGCGAGGACGCTGGCCCACTTTCCCGAAAGCACGCGCCTAACCCCAGCTCCACGGTCCGATAGTAGTCGGTCAACGCGCGCACCGATTCCTCGTATTGTCCGATGCTCGATGCGGCCAAGGCTTTCATCGTGCGGACGACGGATTGGAGATCTCCGGCGCTGCTGATCTTTCGGCGCAGGCTCGCCATGGTGTCGCTCATGATTTCTCCTTGAGCGCCGCCTTGGGCTTCAGGTTGACCGCCGTTTTGGCTTCGGGTTTGGGTTCCGGCTTGGGTTGGAAACGTGCGAGCGATTTGCGAGCGATTTCGACAATCGTCTTGCGATCTTCGTCATTCAGTTCTGCGGCGGTTTCCAGTCGCGCGCACACCTCCGCCGGGATGCTCGTCGCCGCATCGTGCACGGCGTGCTCGGCGTCCGCCATCTGGTCGATCGGCACCGGGTCGAAGAGTTCCGCGGTCAACGCTAGCAGCACGGCGATCTGCGCGGGTACGGACACCGGGGCGAGCTCCGACTGCTTGAGGCAGGCCCGAATTCGCCGTCCATGCTCGATGATCTTGCGGGTGTCTTCATCCAGGCGGGCACCAAACCGGGCAAAGGCCTCGAGCTCCTCGAACTGCGCGTAGGCGAGCTTGAGGTCGCCCGCCACCGCGCGGTAGGCCGCCCGTTGCGCTTTACCGCCGACGCGTGAAACGGATTTCCCGACGTCGACCGCGGGAAGGACGCCCAATTCGAACAGCGACGGCGAGAGGTAAATCTGCCCGTCTGTGATGGAAATCAGGTTGGTCGGAATGTAGGCGGAAATATTCTGAGCTTCGGTTTCGATGATGGGCAGGGCGGTAAGCGAGCCGCCTCCGTGTTCCTCGCGCAGGCGCGTCGCCCGTTCCAGCAGCCGCGAATGAATGTAGAAGATATCGCCGGGGAAGGCTTCGCGTCCGGGCGGCCGGCGGAGCAGGAGCGAGATCTCGCGATAGGCGCGGGCGTGCTGCGTGAGGTCGTCATAGATGATCAGCACTTCGCGACCCGCTTCCATGAAGCGCTCCGCGATGCTGGTCGAGGCGTAAGGAGCGATGTAGGCGAGACCTGGCGGGTCGTTGCCCTCGGTCACGACCACGACGGTGTAATCCATCGCGCCCTTCTCGCGAAAGACGGCCACGGCCTTCGCCACGGCGGAAGCGCGCTGGCCGATGGCGCAATAGACGCACACGACATTCTGACCCCGCTGGTTGAGGATAGTGTCGATCGCAATGGCGGTTTTGCCCGTCTGCCGGTCGCCCAGAATCAACTCGCGCTGGCCGCGCCCGATGGGAATGAGCGCATCGATGACTTTGATGCCGGTCTGGAGGGGTACGTTGACTGGCGCGCGATTCATGATGGGCGTGGCGGGGCGTTCGATGGGCAGGCGCTCGCCAGCGGCCACCGGCCCGTTGCCATCCAGCGGCCGACCGAGCGGGTCGATGACGCGCCCCAATAATCCATCGCCAACGGCGACGTCCATGACTCGGCCCGTGCGCTCGACCTCATCGCCTGCGTGCAGATGCCAGTATTCGCCGAGCAGCACGACGCCGATTCCGTCCTCATCCACGTTGAACGCGACGCCATACTCTCCGCCGGGAAACTTAACCAATTCCTCAAAGCCCACGCCGGGAAGGCCGGAGACCTTGGCGATGCCGGTGGAGACTGCCGTGATCATGCCCACGTCGCGCGGTGTCAGTTGCGGCACGAAGGCTGCTCGCACATGCTCGATTCCAGCGAACGTGCGGTCGAAGACGCTCTCCAAGCTTTCCAGCGCGGTGTTCATTGGCGTTTTCGGACGTCCTTTGGCGCGGTCTTGCTCTCATGTGACGGCTCAGACTTGGCCTGCTTGCTCAGAAGCTCGCCGACACCCTTTTCTAGAGAGGCGAGGTAATCCGCGATGCTCCAAACAACTTTTTGCCCATTCGTGGCGAGCTCGATCCCGCTGACCAGCTCCGGCGCGGTCTCGAACCTGACGTGGATTTCAGCCGAGAAGGTTTCGTTGAGCGCATTCTGTATCGCCGCACGTTGCTCCGCGGGCAGGTCAAACGTGCTGCGCACGAGCGCGGGATCAGAAGCTGCCCTGAGGGCCTCGCCGAGGGCTGCTTTCGCCTTGCCGTCCATCTCCCGCACGCGGCGAGTGAACACGTCGCCCAAGCGTTCTTCCAGGCTCGTCGTGGCGAGATCCGCCAGCGCCTTTCGCGCGATGTCAAACACTTCCTGCTGGGCGCGGCGACTGATCGCTTGACTCAAGTTACGCGCGTCGCTTCTCAACGTCTCCATCCGCTTGGCAGTCAAGGCATCCGTGGCCTTGCGCGCTTCGTCGAACAGCCGCTGACGTTCGGTTTTCGCCTCGTCCGTCGCCTGGCTCAAGAGCTCGGCGCGCCGCTGGTCGAACTCATTGTTCTTGCGCTCGAACTCGTCGCGCTCCCTTCGCGCTTCGGCCCTTTTCGCGTCAGCGTCGGCGAGCTCCGCGGCGATGCGCTTATCCCGCGCGTCGATGGCGTTGAGGATGGGCTTGTAGAGAAAACGCTTCATCAACCACACCAGGATGAGGAAGTTGAGCGCCTGCGCACCGACCGTGAACCAATCGATGAGCATGGATCACTTTCCCGCGGTTTGGGCGATGACGTGATTCCAGAACGGATTTGCGAAAATGAGAATCATCGAGACCACGAAGCAGTAGATGGCCGTGGATTCGATCATCGCCAGGCCGACAAACAACGTTCTGGTGATCGTGGCGGATGCGTCGGGCTGCTGCGCCAGCGCACTGAGCGCCGTCGCGACCGACCGCCCTTCGCCCAGCGCTGGCGCCATACACCCCACGGCGGTCGCGAGGCCGGCGGTGACGATTGAGGCAACTGCGATGAGGGTCATGGTATCCATAGTGTGTCCTTTGGTTCGTTGTTGCTTCGAGTGTCGGGCACTGGCTCAGACTTGGGCTTGCGAGTACGCGTGGCGGCCGCGATGTAGACCGCGGCCAGGACGCTGAAGATGTATGCCTGCACCATGCCGGTGAGCAGACCGAGCGCCGTCATGACGATCGGAAAGATGAAGGGCGTGATGGTGAGCAGAATGCCGATGATCATCGCCCCGCTCATCATGTTGCCGAACAGACGGACGGCCAGGGCCAGCGTGCGGGAGACTTCGCTGATGATATTGAACGGCAGCATGATGAACGTCGGCTCGACGTAGGACTTGAGATAGCCTCTCATGCCTTGGTCCCCGATGCCGAAGAGCGGCACGGCCACGAACACGCATAGCGCGAGAGCCGCGGTGGTCGAGAGCGATCCCGTCGGCGGCTCGTAGCCGGGAATGACAGTGCACAGGCTGGCCGTGGCGACGAACAGGAAGAGCGTGCCGAGAAAGCCGAGATATTTCTTCGGATAGGGGAGGCCGACCTCTTCGATTTGTTTCTCGATGGCGGTGACGACGATTTCCAGAAGGT
Organism: Vicinamibacteria bacterium; assembly: GCA_016934575.1. Lineage (GTDB taxonomy): Bacteria > Acidobacteriota > Vicinamibacteria > Fen-336 > Fen-336 > JAFGSN01. Next base: position 4,087 of record JAFGSN010000030.1, on the reverse strand, counting down.
TCTGCCAGCGGGCACGTTCCAGATCCGTGGAGAGTCTGCGCGTGATCAGTCTTGAACCGACGGCCAGCACGAGCATCAGTCCCCACGTGAACACAATCGTAGCGTTGAGTTTGAGGATTCCGTGTTGCCAGAAGATCATCTCGTCGGGACTAAGGCGCATGGCTGGCCTCCTGCGCCGGGCGAGTGTGTCGATCTCCCGACAACCGGGTCAGCCATGTCACGACTAGGCGTGCCAGGACGAATCCAAGGAGACACAGCAGCAGCCGCTCCCAATGACGGCCAGAGACAAAGTAAAACCCAGCCAGGGCAATGCTCATCCGCGACAGGAGGCCGCCAAAGAACCAAAGCGCCGGCCGTTCAGATGAAACGCCCCGGCGAATCGTCCACCAAAGGCCGCCAAAGAAAACCGCGCCGAGTAAAAGGCCCGCCAATAAGGCCAGCGCTAGAGTCAAAAATTCATTCATCGCTATCCTTCTGGTCGTTCCGCATTGCCTTGTCTTCCTTGGCGACCCAATGCCATGCATTCAAACAGCCGATCGCGAGCCCGGCCACCAACAGCGCCAGCGTCCAGGAATGCTGGCCCGAAAGCTGTTTGTCCAGCCAGAGACCAAGCGCGGCGCCGAGCAGCGTCGGAATCGTCACCGACCAGCCGATAAGTCCCATCATGCCCAGGCCGAACCAGATGCCCTGCGTCGAGCTGCGCCGTGCCTTGAGCTTGCGCGCCGCCTTCGCGCCGACCTGCTCGGCGAAGGTCGGCCCGCTTTTCGAGGTTTTCCCGCTCTGCTTCTCACTCATGTTGAAAATTCGCGAAGCGACGCAGAAAACCAGCTTCCAGCGTCGCCGTCACCAAGCGCACGCTTTGCTCATGCTCATCCAGAGTCAGAAACTCCTGCTCCACCGCAGAGCGCAACTGACCGAGGTCCGTTCCGCTCAGCGCCCGGCGCACGGAAACGAGCACGTTCGGGCCGGTCTTGACCAGCACCCCTTCATCCACGGCCAAGTAAACCTCGCCCTCCACTTCGGTTTCGTAGATCAGAATTCCCGGCGTGAGCGCCGCCGCACAATCGAGTCGGCGTGGCAAGAGTCCAAACGAGCCCTCGCGCGTCTCCGCCACAATACGCGACACGCCGGTTTCCTCGGCGAAGACTTGGAACGGCAGGAGAACTTTAAGATTCATGCGTGTCGGCGGCATGCTGGTGGAGGGAGGCACGTGCCCCCCCAACCATGACGGGCATGCATTACCGTCCCCGTGCCTTTCCTTTCACCTTGCCGCTCCCACCCTTGGGTTTACGCGTTGGTTTAGCTCCCGCGCAGTTTCCCTTTTGCCCGCCGCTCTTCGCCCCTTTACCCGCCGGCCCTGTCCCGTCTTTGTTAGGCATGTTCTGCCTCCTTTCTGGTGCAGCAGTGTTTTCATCGCATCCAGTGCCACTATGGCGTTGGACTGCGCGGTGCATCTGCTGCGTTTCAAACCGCAAATCAGTTTGCATGCTCGACCTTCGTATGGTCTTTATCGGTTGGAGCCTTCTTCTTTGCCTCTTCAACCCTCCCGATCATATAAAGGGCGCTCTCCGGGCAGTCTTTGAATTCATCGCGCAGGATTCGCTCGCAGCCGTCCAGCGCGTCCTTGAGGCTGACGAGCTTTCCTTTGTGACCGGTGAACTGCTCGGTCGTGAAAAAGGGCTGGGTCAGAAAGCGCTCCAACCGGCGCGCGCGGGCGACTACGTTGCGGTCCTCCGGCGCAAGCTGCTCGAGGCCGAGCATGGCAATGATGTCCTTGAGCGCCGCGTACTGCGCCAGCGTCCGCCGGATTTCCTGCGCCAAGTCGTAGTGCCGTTCGCCGACGATGCCCGGCGTGGCCATCTTGGAGCTGGATTGCAGCGGGTCGATGGCCGGGTAGAGGCCTTCGCTCGCTCGCTTGCGAGAGAGCACGATCGAGGCGGAGAGATGCGAGAACGTATGCACCGCCGCCGGATCGGTGAAATCGTCCGCCGGCACATATACCGCCTGAATCGAGGTTATGGCGCCGGTATCGGTGTTCGCGATGCGCTCCTCCAACCCCGATAGCTCGGTGCCCATCGTGGGCTGATAACCCAAGCGCGACGGCATCTGCCCCATCAAGCCGGACACCTCCATGCCGGCCTGGATGAAGCGGAAGATATTGTCGATGAGTAGCAGCACATCGCGGCGCTCGTCGTCCCTAAAATACTCGGCCATCGTCAGCGCGGCGTGGCCTACGCGGAACCGGCAGCCCGGCGGCTCGTCCATCTGGCCGAAGATCATCACCATGTTCGGCAACACGCCGGCTTCCTTCATGTCGCGGTGAAGCTCCTCGCCTTCGCGGCAACGCTCGCCGATGCCGCAGAAAATACTTACGCCCTCGTGGTGCCCGATCATGTTGTGGATCATTTCGGTGAGCAACACCGTCTTGCCGACGCCCGCCCCGCCGAACAGGCCAGCCTTGCCGCCTCGCTCCATGGGCATGAGCACGTCGATGACCTTGATGCCCGTTTCAAAGACCTCCGACCTGGTTGAACGTCGTGAAAGCGGCGGTGGCGCCCGATGCACGGAACGCCATTGGACATCGGACAACGCCGCTTCGCGGTCGATGGCGTTGCCGAACACGTCGAACATCCGCGAGAGAACCCCTTTGCCCACCGGCGCTTTAAGCGGCCCTCCCGTGTCCTCCACCGCCATGCCGCGAGCGAGGCCTTGTGTGGGCGTCAACGCAATCCCGCGCACGTGACGAGCATCACGCTGCGCCAGCACTTCGATGATGATTCGCCCTTCATCTCCAGCGCGCAGCACCGAATGGATCGGCGGCAAATGATCATCGAAACGAATATCCACGACGCTGCCGCGCACCGAGACTACCGCGCCGTTGTTCGAAGGACTGGCCTTATCACCCATGCGACAGATCCTTGGATCTTCCGTAGCGCCGGATCAGGGTGTTGGTTGAGCTGTCATGCTTGAGTTGGCACTCGACCCCGGCTTCAAGTTCGCTGATGATGCGCGCGGCAAGCGCCTTCCCCAGTTCGACTCTCCACTGGTCGAATGAGTCAATATCCCAAATGGCGCCTTGCGTGAAGACGCCGTGTTCGTACAGTGCGACGAGCTTCCCCAGCGCCGCCGGTGTCAGCCGTTCCAAGCGGATCGTGCTGGACGGACGATTGCCCTCGAGTGTTTGGTGCGGCGCCAGCCATGCCGGTGCGCCCTCGGCACGGACCTCCTGCGTCGTTTTACCAAAGGCCAACGCCTCTGCCTGGGCAAACATGTTGGCCAAGAGCAAATCGTGATGGCGGCCGAGAGGGTTAAGCGGCTGAGCAAACCCGATGAAGTCGCTGGGGATGAGCTTGGTCCCTTGATGAATCAGTTGGTAGAAGGAATGCTGGCCATTGGTGCCCGGCTCCCCCCAATAGATTGGCCCGGTTTGGCAGACGGCCTCGGTCCCATCAAGCGTGACGTGTTTGCCGTTGCTCTCCATCGTCAACTGCTGGAGATAGGCCAGGAAGCGCTTCAAGTACTGCTCATACGAAAGCACCGCCATGGTCTGCGCGCCGAAGAAGGATTGTACCAGAGGCCCAGGAGTCCCATAAGCACCGGCAAGTTGCGCTCGAAAGGGACCGTGCGGAAATGCTCGTCCATCTGGTGGAATCCGTCGAGCATGGCACGGAAAGCTTCGGGGCCGATGGCGATCATCGTCGAAAGGCCAATCGCCGAGCACATCGAGTACCGCTCGCCGACCCAATCCCAGAACTCGAACATATTCGCGGTGTCGATGCCGAACTTCGCGACTTCCCCGACGTTGGTCGAGACCGCTACGAAATGCCTGGCAACGGCAGCGGGATGTTCTAAAGTCTGGAGCGCCCAGTCGCGGGCCGTACGCGCGTTGGTCATCGTCTCCAGCGTCCGTTAAGGTCTTCGACGAGATGATGAATAGTGTCTCCTCGGCGTCGAGGTCGCGAGTGGCCGCGGCGAAGTCGGTACCGTCGATGTTGGAGACGAAGCGGAAGGTCAGGTCGCGTTGGCTGAAATGCCGCAATGCCTCGTACGCCATCACCGGCCCCAGGTCAGACCCACCGATGCCAAT
>JAFGSN010000004.1 GCA_016934575.1 Vicinamibacteria bacterium | reverse complement strand
GGCGAGGCGCGGGATACGGACTCGGCGAGGAAGTCGTCGACAACCTCCGGCGATATCTTCAGGCTGGAGGCCGTGTCGCCCTTGGAACGGACTACGCCGGAACGGACAACGTCGCGTTCGATCTTGGAATGCCAATGACGGAGATCCGCTGGATGCGCGAAGCCGGCATGAGCCCCATGGAGATCGTCGTCGCGGCGACGCAACACGGCGCCATCGTCTGCGGCCTCGGCGATGAGATCGGCACGCTCGAACCGAACAAAGCCGCGGACATTCTCGTCGTGGAAGGCAATCCTCTCGAGGACATCGAGGCGCTGCGCAACGTCCGCATGGTCTTCCGAGGCGGTGTCGTCGTGCGGTCTTAGCTTAGCCGTCGGCACGCGAAACGCACACGTCGGCCGAAAACCCCGCGTCAACGACGGCCAGAAAGCCGCCGCCATCCATGCCATCGAGCGCGACACGACCCTGGTCGCGATCATGCACGGCCCGCGCTGTCAGACGTTCAGATCAGATCACTCGCTTCATCGCCAGCGTGTCGCCATCGAGCGCCGCGCCGGTGAACGATGCCGGCTGCACGTCTCGAACGGTTCTTCATCTCGAATCTCCTTGAACCGTTACTGGAACAGCCTCGGCGCGAAGTCCTTCAGGTCGCGCCGCCATGTCTGCCACTCGTGATCCGTGCCGGGCGACTCCCAGTAGACGTGCTGAATGCCCGCCTCCGTCAGCGCCGCGTGGAACCCGCGGATCCCCTCGCGCATCCTCTCGGGTTCGTCTGTCCCTACTCCCACCCACAACAAGCGCACCTTCTTTGCGAACGCGGCCGGATCGGCGAAGACGCCGTTGTGCGCGGCCTTCCAGTCCGGCTTCTGGTTGCCTATCATCCGCAATCCGCCCGCTCCGCTGAACCCGCCGATGTACGAGAAGAGGTCGAGGTGGTTGAGCGTGATCTGGAAGGTCTGCATGCCGCCCATCGAGAGTCCGGCCATGGCGCGATGATCGCGGTCCGCGATCGTCCGGTAGGTCGCGTCGACGAACGGGATGAGGGCCTGCGTCACGTCGTCCTCGAACGCCGCGGCCATGTCCTGCATGGCTTTCATCATCTCCGGCGAGCCGAACGGCTTCCCGGTCAGGTCAGGAGGAGTATAGCCGGCGCGGCGGGCGTACCCGTACGCCATCACGACGATCATCGGCTTGCAGGTTCCGTCCGCGATCAGGTTGTCGAGGATGAAGTTCGCACGTCCCTGCCGGATCCAGCCGGTCTCGTTTTCGCCGCCGCCGTGCTGCAGGTAAAGCACCGGGTAGCGCGCCTTCGTCTGCTCCTCATAGCCCGGCGGAAGATAGACAAGAGCGTGGCGCCAGGCGCCGGTCACCTTCGAGTCGTACCAGACCTCGCGTACCTGGCCATGGGGCACGGCGCGAATTTCGTAGTAGTCGGCGCCCGCCTCCGGAACCTCGACGGCGCTCGCGTACTTGCCGCCGCCGAAGAACGCGTGACTTCCAGGGTCGCTCATCTCCACGCCGTCAATGGACAGCGTGTAATAATGCAGACCGGGGGCGAGGGGCTCGGTCGTGATTGTCCAGAATCCGTCCGGCTGCTTCTGCATGTCGACCTTCGGCCCGCTCCAGAAGTTCAGGCGGACCTTGGTCGCATCGGGGGCCTTGATGCGGACCTCCACGCGCCCGGCCTTGTCGATGCGGGGATACTCAGCTCCCCAGACGTTGGTCGTCGCGGGCTCGAAGTCTCCCGACTCCTCCGCGGCGCTGAGGCCGGCGACAAGCGCGACAAGAATGATTGCCAATCCAAGACGCTTCATTTCTCTTCTCCTCGTTCACTTTCAACCAATACTGGATCCGTCCTTCTCTCCCGCTATTCTAGCGGATGCACGGGCTCGAAGCTCCTGCCCGGCCGCGTCCATCATGGCTTCGCCCGTGGGCGACTTGATGAATCCATGTACAGAGGTTCGTCATCCCTGCTTGCGCGCCGCGCTCAGCAGGCACAAGACGCTCAAGCCCAATCCCGCGCACGGCGCTATCGCCTGCGGCCGCGACGATGAGATCGGCACGCTCGAACCGAACAAAGCCGCGGACATTCTCGTCGTGGAAGGCAATCATATCGAGAACATCGAGGCGCTGCGCAACGTCCGCATGGTCGGCATGGTCGTTCGATGCGTTGTCGTCGTGCGGTCTTGTCCGTCCGTGCGCGATACGTGACACGGCCGGCGCGGCGCGGTCTTCTTCGTGACCGCATCCGGCGTTCAAACGAGCGCGTACACGGCTCGAAGATCGCCGATACGGCGCGCTATGGGAACGGCACGACGACAAACGACTCGGCATTCGCCGCAATCGACGCACCGTGAAAGCCCTCGATCCTTTGGGATCCGATCGAGAGTCGCCTGTGCATGCCGCTCGTTGCCGTACGCCATGACGTACATGTGCACGCGCATCAGCTCCGGAATCGCGACTCCCCGCGGGCAGGCGGACTCGCACTTGCCGCATTGCACGCAAAAAGCCGCGGCGTGCCGCACCCCCCGCCTCACGAGAAACTCCCGCTCTTCCTCGGTGTATTCGAGGCCATGAGCCACCGAGAAATCCTCTTCCATCTGCGCGAAGTCGGTGTAACCCGGCACCGCGGTCGTGATGGCAGGATTATTCAGAACCCACTTGAGCAAGGCCGTCTGCATCAGTTGGCCGCGCAGGCGCTCGCGGACGTCCGGCGGAAAGCTGCGACGACTTCTATAGGAGCATTGAGTCTTCATCGCGACCAGGCCGATGCCGGCCGAAGCCGCCCGGGTCAAGGCGCCGAGCATCGCTCCGTCGTCGGCGAACGCGACGTTGAAGGTCGTCAAAACGACCTCGTAAAAGCCCATCCTGGCCGCTTCGGCCAGGCATTCGGCCATGCCGCGGTGTGTGGAAAAGCCGATGTGGCGGACCTTCTTGGACTCCTTGAGTTCGCGTAAAGCCGCGAGGATCCCTGGATGTTGCAGATCGGCGGCTCCGTACATGCTATGCGCATAGAGCAGGTCGATGTAATCCGTCCGAAGCCGCCGGAGGCTCTCGTCGGCGGTCGTCAGGAAGAAACGCCTGGCCTCTTCCGTCTCCATTTCCGCGGGACGCCGGGGCAGATGGACTTTAGTCGCGATCACGACTTGATCGCGCGCGTCTAGCTCCTGGATCGCCTGTCCCAGCATTTCCTCATTGCGTCCATCCCCATATCCGGCCGCGGTGTCGAAGTGACGCATCCCAATCTCGTAGGAGCGCTTGACCAGCGCCGCGTCGAACGAGTTCATGCAGCCCATGCTGACAACAGGAAGCTCGATTCCGGTCTTGCCCAACGGACGCCGAAGGATCGTCCGCTTCGGCTCATCGGCACCGCCGCTCGCGGGGGCTTTCTCATCGGCGAGGGCGCCCGAGCGATGGCAGACGATCGGGGAAATCGCGACTCCCGAGAGAACGGCGCGCAAGACGGATCGTCGATCGACGGATATTCCTTGAGACATGTTCAATGCTCCTTGCCTTGCTCCTTT
>JAFGSN010000175.1 GCA_016934575.1 Vicinamibacteria bacterium | reverse complement strand
GTGCATGGTGAGCCAGCTCACGAAGGCATCGAACCAGCCGGTGCTGGTCGTTTCCTTGGGGTACATGCCGAAGCCGTGACCACCCTGTTCATAGAGATGGAATTCGGCGGGTTTCTTGGCCGCACGCCAGCTCTCGATCAGCCCGAAACCGCCATTGGCGAAGAAGGGGTCGTCGGCGGCGAGCGCGACGAACAGCGGCGGAGCGTCGGCCGGGACGGTCACCGGAGCCAGCGGACCGTAGATGTTGCCGATGAACGCCGGCTTGGCGTCCTGCCCGACCAGAGCGGTCGCCATGGTCAGCATTGCGCCGGCAGAAAAGCCGACCATGCCGATGCGGTCCGGATCGATCTTCCACTCGGCGGCGCGGCGCCGGATCAGGGCGAACGCGGCGCGCGCATCCTCGATCTGCGGCGCGAGGCCGGCCATCATCTGCTCAGGATCGGGGCGCGGAGGCCGGTGCCCGGCGCTCGAAAACATCTCGGCCATCGAACGCTCGAATCCGGCCATGTCCGCCGGGGTCTGGTTCAGGCGGTACTTGAGGACGAATGCCGCAACGCCGCGCTCGGCCAGCGCCCGGGCGACATTCCAGCCTTCGTTCTCCATCGACAGGGTCCGGAAGCCGCCGCCTGGAGCAACGACGACGGCGGCGCCTCTGGCCTTGACCGAGTCTGGCAGGAACGGCGTGATCGTCGCCACCGTGACGTTACGAGCGAACTGACTGCCATATTGGGAGTGCCACGCTTCCTGAGCCTTCGCGTCAGGGAGCGGGCCGGTGCCGATCTCGATCGCATTGGGCTGATCGGGGATGGCGATCGGCGTCATCGTGTGGTCTAGCTGCGCGAAGACCGGCGCCGCGAATGCACAGACCGCAGCCAGAGCGGCCACTCCAAACGCGCCCGGCCGTGCCGAAACAAGTATCGAACGCTTCACCATAACTGTTTGACTCCCTCCTGAGGGCTCGCCGGCTCGTTCCGGAAGCCCTTGTCCAATTCTCACACAAGATGACAATGAGCGCACAACCGGTCGCGGGATATGGGATCTTGAGGAAACGGCGCGCGGTTGGAACATTGAACGCTCAATCGAGCACGATTGAAGCGTTCGTCCCGCCATGAGAGGACAAAGCGCCGCAGGCGGCATGAATATCCGCTCCGCCAGAGTACCGTCGGACGAAGGCGATTCCGCGCGCGGCCAGGGCGTCCATGAAGCGCCCGCGCTCGGACGTGTCCGGCGGACGGAAGCGTCCGGAGTAATCGATCACGTCGATCAACGAAAGACGCAATGGAATCCCGTCGAAGAGTCGAACGAGCTCGGCGGCTTCCTCGTCGCCTGTGTTCCAGCCGGAGACAAGAACCCACGCCAGATGAATCGGTCCTCCGCGCAGACCGACGTGGCGGCGCAGCGCCGCGGCGATGGAGCGCACCGAGTGATTTCGCGCGAAGGGAATCAGCGCGGCGCGGCGATCGTCAAACGCGGAGCTGAGCGAGACGATCAAGCGATATGGATGACATCCATCGGTGTAACGCGCGATGATCTCGGGAATCCCGACCGTCGAAATCGTGATGCGGTCTCGACCGATGCGTCCTCCGGAGGGATCTCGGAGAACCGCGGCGGCCTGCAGCACGTTATCGTAATTCAGGAATGGCTCTCCCTGCCCTTGAAAAACGAGGCCGGTCACGGGACGATCGAGCGCTTCGGAGCGCACGCGCAGGACCTGATCCACCATTTCCCAGGCCGACAGGTTCCGGGACCAACCGAGGCGGCCCGTCTCACAGAAGCGACAACCCAACGGACAGCCGACTTGCGTCGAAACACAAACGCTGTAACGCGGTTTTTCCAGCGGTATGCGGACGGCTTCGAACCGCGCGCCGTCGTCCGGCGACTCGAACAAATACTTGACGAACGAGTCCACTTGACTGGCGCGGCGATCGAGCACATTCAAGCGCGTCAGGCGGGAGTGGCTGAAGAGCATGCGCGCCGCGCTTCTCGACAGCCCGGAGACACTGTCAAGATCGTCCGAATACTCTCCGATCGCTCGTTGCGCGATGCGTCGCGCCAAGCTGTGCTCGATGCCGAAATCGGGCGAGATCATGGCGATCTGACATGGCGTCAATCCGCGAATATGAGCACGAGTATCCGGCATGGAGCCGCGTATGCTGGTGGACAGGTTGTGGATCAGAATGTCACCTGGACGCGTTTACCGTTCGTTTCGATTTCCACCTCGGTGTCGCCGATCCGAATCACCGTGATTCCGTCGAAATGGTCCCCCTCTCGAACGAGACGATCATTGAGCACCGCGACTGGCTGACCTTGATGGAGTCCGATGGCGTTCAAGCGGAAGGGCGGAGGCGTCCGAACAGGCGGTTCAGACGAGGCTGACGATATCCGTCCACGGTCGTTGCGCGTGACGTTCGGCGTGACGGCATACGGAACGTCGAGAAGCGAGGAAGGAGGGGCGTCGGTATGCGGCGCGGCCGTGCGCGAAACCATGGAATCCGTCGCCGCCGGGACCGCGCCCGTGGAAGCGTTGCGCGGCGGGTTCTGCGCGCGATTCCAGTAGACCAGAGCGGCTGCCGCCAGGAGAGCGAGACCGGCGATGATCAGGGCCAGCGCCGCCAGAGTCTGCGAGGAACGAGCCGCGGGCCAGGGGGTTGGAGCAAGGAGAACGACTCCTTCCGGGGCCTTGTTGCGCCTATCGCGATCGAGCTTCTTCAGGGCGTCGAGGATCAGGCTCATGAAGCGTCTCCGCTCAGTCGAGGATGGGCGTATCGTCCATGGCTGTATAGAGCGAGCAACGTTTTCCGTCCTACCGCGCCGTCCGGCACGAGATCGGCGTTTTGCTGGAAACGCTTGATCGCCGTGACGAAATCCTCGTCGTCATATCCGAGATGCTTCAGGGCGTTCCGCGTCCAGGAATCCAGGCGGGCGCGGTTCTGATTCGTAAGAAGTCGGTCGTGGTCTTTCCAGAGAAAAACGGCCAGTCGTGTCCAGTAGCGATCGAGTTCGCTCAGCATGACGCGCTGGGGATCGTCTCCCACGGCCGCAATCACCGCCGTATCCGGAGAGTCGAGCCGCAATAGCGCCACGAAGCACGTGTCGCGGCGAGCCGGATGAAATAACTCGATGATGACGGGCATGTCCATGCGCTTGACCTGAGCGAGATGCGTTCTCATTGTTGTGGCGACAAGATCGTCATCGTCCCAGGCCGAGCGCACTCGCCGTGCGGCGTCCTGGAAAGAATCCTCACGCGACAGAGCGACGAGCCTGGGCTCTAGAGGCGCCGTCTCGATCGCGACCGGCGTCGCCGCCGGCATCGCCGTCGAATCGCCATCTCGAACGGCAGGTTGCGATGTTCGGGAAACGGTTTCGGAGTCGGTTGGCGGTCGAAACCATAGGGTGAGCGCGAGAGCGACGATTCCCGCGACCAGCAATGGCGCGGCCGCGACGCGCGGCCAGCGACGTCGCCGCGGCCGTGAACCGAGCGCTTCCTTCGCCGCCATGATGCTCATGGAGGCGGTGATTGTGCGGTGTCCCTTGACATATCCGGCGAGAAGCGCTCTGTCGCAGATGAGATTGATGACGCGCGGGATGCCTTTTGAAAAGCGATGAATGGCGATGATGGCGGAATGCGTGAAGGCCACCTTGCCCGCGCCGCCTGCTACCGCAAGACGATGCCGTATGTATTGATCGGTCTCGCCGCGATCAAGAGCCGTCAGATGATAGCGAGACGTCACGCGCTGTGCGAGCTGGCGCAGGTCGCGGCGTTCGAGCATATCGAGAAGCTCGGACTGGCCGATCAGCACGATCTGTATCAGCTTGTCCTGGTCGGTTTCGAGATTGGAAATCAAACGCACCTGCTCCAACACGTCAGGAGGCAAGTCCTGGGATTCGTCGATGAGCAAGACCACGCTCTGATCCCGACGGCGAGTTTCGAGCAGGAAGGAGTGCAGGGCGTCCACGAGATCCTTCAATGTGGCGTCCTTTTCGTGCGGGATTCGCAGGTCTGTAAGAATGCAACGGAGAAGCTCGGGAGCGGTGAGCGCGGGGTAGAGGACGACCGCCGATCGTGTCCGCTCGTCGAGACGACTCAAGAAGTAGCGCGCCAGCGTCGTCTTCCCGGTGCCGACCTCTCCCGAGATGACGATGAAGCCGCCGCGCTCCCGATGTCCGAAATCGAGGTGCGCCATGGCTTCGTTGTGACGAGAAGAGAGAAAGAGAAATTTCGGATTCGGCGTCAGGCCAAACGGCTTTTCGCTGAGGCCGTAGAAGGCTTCATACATTTCAGATCGCTCGCTCACCGCGGCGCCGGCGCTCAAGAGGCCGCGGCAGAACAGCAGTCTATCACCGAGAACGGCCCGGCCGGCGCCCACGCAAGCGATCGAGCGATTTCTGGTGCTAAACTCCGCGCATGGTGCGTCCTGAACGACCACGGGCTTGGAATGCCCGGGGTTGGTGCTGCATCAGACTTGCGGGTGAGAGTCCCGCCGCGGTAAGCGCCGGAGCGCCGCGTAGCAGGCTCCGGACGATGCCTGAGATGGCGCCGTCTGAGCGGAGCGTCGAAAGCCCTGCGGAGGCCGTATGGACTCCGGAGAGGGAAGCGAACTTGCGG
>JAFGSN010000174.1 GCA_016934575.1 Vicinamibacteria bacterium | reverse complement strand
TCGACCTCGTTGCGCGGCTTGCTCCTGAGCTCGCGCATCAGCGTGTAGAGGAGGCCGAGAACGTCGAGGTATTCGCGGCTCGTCGGCGCCTTGTTCTTGAACGCCTCGCCGAAGCCTTTGAGAGTGTCCTTGATCACCTTCACGGGGTTGGCGACGACAAACGTGCCGAGCGACGTCCCGAGGATGATCACGAACTCCCACGGCTGAATGAGAACCTCGACGTGGCCACCCATGGCCATGAACCCGCCGAGCATGCAGACAAGCGTGATTACGAGACCGAGGAGAATCGTCACGAGTGCGCCTCGCGGGTTGCGTTCGTCATAATACTTCTAACGGCGCCGTCCTTGTGCGAGCCTGATCAATGCCGGCCCGCGCCGAGTGGGCCTAAGTCAGCTTGAGGTAAGGCGCCTTGCGCACAATTTCGGCGTTGCTTCGTAATGGCTGGAGCGCCGTGGTCACCACATCAGCAAGCTACAGAAGTGTTAGCGCCGACTTAACGCGGTCGCTCGGCACCACGGCTCGCCAGCCCCAGGTAGCGAGGGAAAGCAAGAATTACCTCGCGTCGATCGAGAAGATTAAGTCCGTAGACGCCTTCATTAAGAACGATCGCGTCTACCGCTACGCCATGAAGGCGTTCGGCCTCGAGGACATGATCTACGCCAAGGCGTTCATGAAAAAGGTGCTGACCGAGGGCGTGGTCAACTCCGGCAGCTTCGCCAACAGCCTCTCCGACAGCCGCTACAAGGAGTTCGCCAAGGTCTTCGATTTCGCAAACCTTGGAGAGAGCACGACCCTCTCCGAGAGCACGCGCCAAGGCACCGTCGACCGCTATGTGCGCCAGGCGCTCGAGCAGCAGGCGGGCGAGAGCAACGAGGGCGTCCGGCTCGCGCTCTACTTCGCGCGCAAGGCGCCTGAAATCACGAGCCCGATGGGAATTCTCGCCGACAAAGCCCTGCTCCAGGTTGTACAGACGGCGCTCAACATCCCCGAAGCCGCCGCCATGCAGGACATCGACAAGCAGGCCGCCAATCTAGCCAAGCGCCTCGACGTTGCGGATTTCAAGGATCCGAAGAAGCTCGATCGTTTCATCACCCGCTTTACGTCTTTGTGGGAAGCGAGCAACGGCTCGTCCTCGGCGGCAGGCGCCCTCGCCCTTGGCCAGCCGCTCGAGGCCGGCATCGGCGCCAGCCTGCTCGCGAGCCTCCAGAACCTCAAGCTTGGAGGCAATTGAATGCAGTCGAGCCTTTATGTTTCGTTGTCCGCCCAGATGTCGCTGATGCGGCGCATCGAGGCGATCTCGAACAATGTCGCCAACGCGTCGACGGCGGGCTTCCGCGCCGAGGAGATCAAGTTCGAGCAGCTGATCTCCAACTCGACGGCCGACCCCACGGCATTCGTCTCGCCGGGCATCACCTATCTCTCGCGCACGGCCGGCGAGTACGTCAAAACGGACAATCCCTTCGACGTCGCCGTGAAAGGCGACGCCTGGCTCTCCATCCAGACGCCGGCCGGAAATATCTACACCCGCGACGGGCGCATGAAGATGACTCCGACCGGCGAGCTCCAAACGCTCAACGGCTATCCCGTGCTCGACGTCGGCGGCTCGCCCGTCCAGTTGAACCCCAATTCCGCCGCGCCGGTGATCGCCCCCGACGGCACGATCACTCAGGGCTCGCGCCAGATCGGAGCCCTCGGGCTGTTCACAATTCCGGAGACGGCGAACCTCAGCCGCTTCGAGAACTCAGGCGTGATACCGGACCAGCCGGCGACGCCTGCGCTCGACTTCAACAAGGTCGGCATCAATCAGGGCTTCGTCGAGCGCGCGAACGTCAACCCTGTGATGGAGATCTCCAAGTTGATCATGGTGCAGCGCGCGTTCGATTCGGTGAGCGGATCGATACGGCAGACCGAAACCACGCTCAACGACGCGATCAGGAGCCTCGGCGAGACGGGCTAGAATGCTCCCTCTCCGTGATTCCACGACCTGCGGCAGGCCCCCGAGACAAGCCTATGCGGGCAATCTCCACTCGCGCGATTGAGCAGCCGCCCTGCGCACGCGGGCAAACACGAGGCTAGGCCGTCATGAATGAGAGCGAAGGCGGAACTGAAGGTGCTCTGCCCGCCGCCGGGCGCCCTCGCCATGATCTCGAGGCCTTCGCGGCCGCCGTCGGCCGCGCGGCCTCGAGCCTCTCGCTTGTCCACATTGGCGGAGTGGTGACGCAGGTCACCCCCGCCTACTTTCGCGTCTCCGGGCTGTCGCGCCACCTGAAGCTCGGCCAGTGCGTGCGCTTTGCGTCCGGCGACGGCTCCCAGCTGGGCGAGGTGGTCCGCGTCGACGAGAGCGGCGCCACCGTCAAGCCCTTTGAAGCGACCATCCAGACCGGTCTCGGCGAAACCGCCTGGCGGCACGGTTTCGTGAGCCTCAGGCCCCACCCGTCCTGGAAAGGCCGGGCGATCAACGCCCTCGGCGCGCCGATCGACGACGGCGGCCCGCTCACCCAGGGCGAGCGCGTCTTTTCTTGCGACCGCGAGCCGCCCGCGGCGATGCGCCGGAACAGGGTTCGCACCCCCCTCAAGACCGGGGTGCGCGTTCTCGATCTCTTCACGCCGCTCTGCGCCGGCCAGCGCATCGGCATCTTTGCGGGCTCCGGCGTCGGCAAATCGACGCTCCTCTCCATGCTCACCCGCTCGCGCGGCTTTGATACGGTGGTGCTTGCGCTCGTCGGCGAGCGCGGCCGCGAGGTGCGCGAGTTCCTCGAGGATGCCCTGCTCCAGAACCGGGCCCGCGCCGTGACCGTCGTCTCGACGGGCGACGAAAGCCCCATGATGCGGCGCCTGGCGCCGAAGACGGC
>JAFGSN010000173.1 GCA_016934575.1 Vicinamibacteria bacterium | reverse complement strand
ACGCCTCTCTCGAGCAGCATCTTGAACGCCCCGAGCGTCAACACGTCGTTGTCGCAGTGTATAGGCACGACCGCCGTCCGATGACAAGGGGCGTCGAAACCGAGCTCCTGGAGGCGAGCGGACATGTACGCCGCGTTTTCCAGGAGCTTGCGACGACGGCCGGGTTCCGTCTTGACAATCTCCAGGGCGGCGCGTACGGCCGCCACCGCGGCCGGAGGAAGGCTGGCCGAGAAAATGTGCGACCGCGCGACGTGTCGCAAATAGTCGATCACCTTCGCGTCGGCGGCGACAAAACCGCCGATCGAGGCCAGAGATTTGGAGAAAGTCGCCATGACGATATCGACCTGGTCCAGAACGCCGAAATGCTCCGCGGCCCCCCTGCCTTTCGGTCCGAGCACGCCGATCGCGTGCGCTTCGTCCACCATCGTTCTCGCTCCGTGCTTCCGTGCCAGCTCCACGATCGTGGGCAGATCGGCGATCGTACCCTCCATGCTGAACACGGAATCCACGACCACGAGCTTGCCGCGACCGGAGCACCGCTTGAGAGCGTGTTCGAGCGAGTCCATGTCGTTGTGCCGGTATCGCATGATCTCGGCCCCGGACAATCGAGCGCCGTCCACCAAACTGGCATGATTGAGCCGATCCATGATGACGACGTCGCCCTTGCCGACGATCGCCGAGACCACGCCCACGTTCGTCTGATAGCCCGTGCTGCAGAGGAGAGCCTCTTCTTTCTGCATGAAATCCGCGAGAGCGCCAGCCAGATCCACGTGAAGATCGAGCGTACCGTTGAGCAAAGGCGATCCGGAGCAGCCGGTGCCGTATTTGTCAATCGCCGCTTTCGCGGCGGCGATGACCTTTTGGTGTGTTCCGAGGCCCAGGTAAGCGTTCGAGCCGAGCATCACGACGTCCCGTCCCCGATACCGCACAATAGGTCCTTGGGCGTTCTCAAATGCCGGGCAGAAGGAGTAGATGGAGCCTAGCCGCATCGAATCGATTCTGTCGTACCCATACGCTTTGCCAAGCACATCAGTGGCCTGGGGTGACGACGTGACGGGCAGAGCGGCCGCTAGCGCCTTCCAGTCTGGCCGACGAGTCAGGCCCTGGTCCTTGAATGGGCGGTGTAGGTTGTTGGGCTGGCGGATCCCCTTCTGAAATCCGCGCGCAAGAGCCGCGGTGAGGCAAGGCTGACGGACATGCTTCAGGAAGTAGATCATGGGGTCCGCTTCGAAGCCGCGCTTGAACTTGTAGTCATAGGTCGTTATCCCCCAGTTCAATAACCGCCGCTTCTGATCAAACGCGTCTCGGATCACCGTCATCATCAGGAAATCGTAGAGATTATCGCGCTCTGAGCCGGCCTGGTCGACGCCGCAGTGAACGGCGAAATACTCCTCGTCTCCGATTAATGACAAGACAAACGCGACAATTGTTTCTCTTCGCTTGAGTGCGATCACGCGGCTCCGATCTGGGAGACAGAGTTGAATCTCACGGAAGTAGTCCGGATTCAGCTTCTCGTGCGAATAGTCGGCCGCGCGACGGCTGGTCTGCGCCCATAACTCCGCAAGTCGTTCCGCATGATCCGCGAAATCCGACACATACACCACATCAACGCCTGCGGGCCGACGCGACATGGCACGACGTATGTCCTGACGCGTATGTGACTTCAATGCATCCAAATAGGCATCGAAAGAAACCCAGCGGGCCGCCATTTTGGCAATCGGAAACCCAAGCAAAGGCGCGTATCCCTCTTCGAGAAAGGCGGCGTGGTCTTGAAGCATGGAATAGGGCACGTCCCGCACAAGCACGAACTCGGCGCCGGCCTCCAGCGCCAGGCGCGTCATCTCGTTAGCCGCGGCGTGGCATACCTGCGATAGATCCGCGTCGCTGGCGGCGATCGTTCTCCCAAGCCCTGATACGATGCCGCATTCGAAAATGGGTTCGTTGAGGAAATCCCGATTCCAGCAGCGAAGCGTCGCGAGGGCATCAGGCGGCACGCTCTTGTCGATGGAGGCGACGTCCAGCTTCATGATAAAGCCGTGGACGATTCCAGCCAGCCGACGCCCATCGTAGACAAGAAGATAGTAAGGATCGATAGCGTTCACGCCCGATCGCTCAATGGCCAGAAGGTGGCGACTCTCCAGCACAATGCGATCGCGAGGCGCCAGGCGATCCCATGCCTCGTGAATGCCTTCTATCGACTTAAAGACTTCAATGCGCATCGCCTCATCCTCCTCGAACGAGGCGAGCGGCGAACGTTGTTGCCGGCCTCGATGATTGGGTCAGGATCAGCGCGCGCCAGGGTCGCGCGATTGACACGCGCTGAATATTCGCGCTTCCCGCTCATGCATATACGCTAGAACGAGAAGTGGACGCCGCCGACGAGAACGTCCGTGTCCTTGTCAAGCGTCCCGGCCAGAGCGTGGTTGATCGCGTCCGACCGGCGGGCCGCCCGGTTGTCAGAGACGCGATAGTAGTTGAGTTTCCAGACCAGTTTCGGATTCAGCCAGTAGTTCAAAGCGACGCCCATGGTTTGGTCCTTGCTCAATGACGCGACGATCGGCGTCGGTTCCTTGAAATCGGCCATCTGGTAGGTACCCGCGACCTGCCAGTGGCTTGTGAGGTGGTAGGCGGCCTCGACGTACCAGGAATCGGACTTGTTGTAGCCGCGGAGGAGCAACGCCTCGGAGCGTAAACTGATCTTGTCGGTGAGATATTCGATCGAACCTGCGTACGCTTTTTGACGATCATCGCTGAGGAGTGTCATCTCCTGGCCGGCGACACTGGCGTAGAGCTTCATGCTATAGGCGGAAGCGCCGAGTTGCAGACCCTTGACGGGCAGGCGTAGCAGGGCGCCTCCGGCAACGATGTCCCTGCCCCTGAGCACCGCGGGGAGAGATGCGTAAACGGGCTGCATGGCCACCGGATCCAGCCCAACTATCATGTCGAAGTCGGTGGACTCGAAGGTCATCTGTCCGCCGAGCAAATCCAACTCCAGCTCCCACGAACCCAGGCTCTGTATACGGTTGATCCCGAGTCCCGCATAGCCTTCTGGCGCGGCGCGATAGTAAACGGTTGGAGGAAGATAGAACGGTCGCAGCGTCCCGACCTTGAAGATTGTCGTGTAGAGACCGAGCGGATTTTTGATCCTACCGGCGCGCAGTCGCAAGTCTTCGACCACGCTCAATTCCACGTAGGCAAGGTCGAGTTGCATCCGTTTGACGTGCATGTTGGACTCCCAGGTCGGCTGGGCATGAATAACGACCTTGTCGGCCGGCCGCGCCACAAGGTTGAGCGTGAAGTAGTAGTTGTCGACCTCGAAGTCGTTTGACGCGATTGGCGCGGGCACGTCCGGGTAGAAATTGTCATTGTTCGTGTATCCCGCCGCCCAGCCGCCGAAGCCGTGTATGTTCAATATCGATTCTTCCTGTGCTCCCACTCCGGTCGCCCAGGGTCCGACGAGCAGAACAAGCGACAACGTGCGGGCGATGAAACGCGCGGTCCTGGCCATGGCGTTACCTCCCATTCGGTTCATTTTCGACGTCTTGTTTTTAGAGAGAAACGGATCGAACATCACTGCACCTTGAGTATCTTGAGACCGGCCGTCTGGACGCCGGCCGCGACGTATCCGACGGCGCCGGGCGTGTTGCGAACATAATCCACGACGTCGGCGTCGCTCGGTTTCATGATGGGCGGAAGGCTGCGGCCGGTGAAAACCTGCTTTTGCCAATAGGCGTCCACCGCCGCCGTGGTCTTGCCGTGCACGTCCTGGCTGAAGGCGTCGCGCGTTGTCGATCCGACGGGCTGATCGACGGGCACGACATATGAGCCGTCCGGCCATTTGAGGCTTTTTTTCAGGAACAGGCGCGACACTTCGGCACGGCTGAAAGCCACCGCGTCCGTCGCCAGGTGAGCGACGATCTTGTAGTTCTGCCCGGGATTCGCCGTCGAGCCGGCGACCAGCAACACGGCGGCGGCGAGACTCCCGCGTAATATTCTTCTCATGGCTTCACCTCCCGTTTTAGCGGCGTCGCCTCGGGCGGAGCGACGCTTGCGCCGGATCGGCGCAACGTTTGCTCGGTTCCAGGCCGAGCCACGCCGATTCCCGAAGACCGAGCGGCCTCGAATGAAGCGCCGAGCGCGGGCGGCGAATCGAGACGCGTATAGACGGTGTCGCCCACGTGGCGCACGCGCTCCGACAGTCCGGTCACGCTCTCTGCGTGACCGAGAAACAAATAGCCGCCGGGAGCGGTCAAATCGAGAAGCCGGTCGATGACCCGCCGCTTGGTCGCGGTCGAGAAGTAGATCAGGGTGTTTCGGCAAAAGATCAGGTCGAAAGAAGCGTCGATCGGATAGGACGCGTCGTTCAGGTTGAGGCGCGCGAACCGTACGACGGCTCGAACGGCCGGACCGACCTTCATCCATCCTTCCCGCGAGCGTGCGCCTCGAAGCATGTATCGCTTGAGGTAAGGCGGCGGTATCTCCGACGCCTTCTCGATCGGGTAAGCGCCGGCCGTCGCGCAATCGAGGGCGCTCGTGGACAGATCCGTCGCCAGGATGTCGATGTCCCAGCCGAGTCGCGCTTGCAGCGCGTCGAGCAACGCCATGGCCAACGAGTACGGCTCTTCGCCCGTCGAGCAGGCGGCGCACCACGCGCGCAAGCGCCTCCCGCGCTCGCCTCTGGCGGCGCGCGCGACCCATTGCGGAAGGATTCGCTCGCGCAACAGCTCGAACTGACGCGGCTCGCGGAAAAACCGCGTCTCGTTCGTGCACACGCGATCGATCATGCGCACCCTCTCCGAAGCATTGTCTCCGGCGACGACGCGGTAATACGCCGAGAAGTCGCGCAATCCGAGCTCGCGCAGCCGCCTGTTCAGACGTCCGGCGAGAAGCGCCTTCTTGGACTCCGAGAGATGGATGCCCGTTTCGCGTTCGATCAGAATCTGGAAACGCCGGAACTCCGAGTCCGTCGGCGCGCGCACCCACGCATCCTTCGTATCGAGCTCGACCGCGACGCATTGCATGTTCCCGCCGTCCAAGGCCGCCTCGTCACACGCTCATCGAGCCGTCCCGACCAAAGCCGACCGAATCGACCACGGTCGCGACCTTCGACAGCTCGTCCCGCGCCAGCAAACCGTCGACGTCCAACAAAAGAACGATGTCTTTATCAAGCCGGCCCATTCCCAGCAGGAAGTCGAGCCGGACTCGCGTTCCAAAAGGGGCAGGCGCCTCGATGTCGTCGTCCGGCAGATCGACGACCCGATGAACGCCGTTCGCCACGATGCCCAACGCGGCGATCCGGCCGGCGCGATCAAGGTCGACGACGACGATACAGGCCGTCTGTTCGAGCGGCCGCGCGGGCAGGCCGAACTTCACGGCCAGGTCGACGACGGGAACGACGTCGTCGCGCAACTTCATGAGACCGGCGATCCAGGCCGGCGCATCCGGCGCCGCGCGCGTCTTTACGTATCGAACGACCTCACGCACCCGGTCGATGCCAACCGCGCATTCCACGTCCGAGATCGACAGCGTCAGATATCGCGAAGCGGTCGCGGTCAGAGCGCCCGGCGCCATCACAGCCGTTTCACCCATGCCGTGCCCTCGTCCGGGTCGAACAACACCTTGCGCCCGCGAGTGCCGTTGACGTCCTCGGCGACGATCGGGATGCGACTCTCGGACAGAAGCCGATACGCGAGCTGGACGTTCTTGTTGCCGAGATGATCTCCGTGATTGGCCAGCACCCCGATGACGTTCGCTCCGCCGAAAACCTTGGCTTCCAGCCTGTTCTTGCGACCGCCCGCGGCGAGCACGCCGGCGATGAGCCGCGGTATCGCGACGACTCCGTAGCGCAGTCCGTCGTCGATCTTCGTGTTATAGGGCAAGAGATAATGGTTCATGCCGCCCACGCGCGCGACGCGATCCACGAGACAGATGGCGACGCACGAGCCCACGATCGTCACGACCGTGCACGAATTGGAACAGACCACAAGATGCCCGGGGGGCAGATACCGATGGCGTGGTCGTCGCGCGCCGATCGGAGCGGCCGTCTCGTTCCTGGCCCTGTCCAGAACGCCGCTTGTCGAACCATCAGGCATCATCGTTCCCTCGATGCGCTGCTCGCCGGAAATAAACCGCAAGAAGACATCGTTCCGTGAAGGAGCAAGTCGTATGCCAGTGGAAGCAGACTCGCAACCTCCTCCCAATCAGCCAGTTACTATGGCCTCCTCCCCTGCCGTTAACAGAATCTGTCGTAAGATGCAACATCGCGTCGCAAATCGCGACAGCGGTCAGCGAATATGTGATCCGTCGCGCACAACGGGCGAAGACAGGCTTCGCCCCGACGAATGGGGGAAAGAGGGAAGGCGAGAACGGAACCAGGCGCCGTGCGTTGAAAGAAGACGACGAACGACGTCAAGCGCGAAGGAGAGCAATGTTGAACTTCTTAACCTTATTGTAAAGGCTGCTCCGGTGGATGCCAAGACGCCTGGCAGCGCGATCGATATGGCCTCTTTCCTCTCCAAGAACCGCCTCGATATGTAACCGTTCCATCTCTTCAAGCGTCAAGCTCGTGTCGATCGCGGATGTCGACGACGGGGGCCGCCGGTTGTCGAGACAAAGGTCCTTGTCCGAGAGCACCGGCTTGTCGGCGAGAAGCACGGCCCTTTCAAGAACGTTATGCAGCTCACGGATGTTCCCCGGCCAGGAGTATCGCCGCAGAGTCTCTTCGGCTTCCGGCGACAGGGCGACATGATCATGCCCCAGGCTGGCCGGACAGCGATCAAGGAAGCGCCGCGCCAGGGTGATGATGTCGTCGCCGCGATCCCTGAGGGGCGGGACGTCGATGACGATCATGCTGACGCGGTAGTAGAGATCTTGGCGAAAACGCCCCTCGTTGACGAGCCGATCGATGTCCTGATGCGTCGCCGTGATCAAACGCACGTCAACCTGTCGATCGGCGACGCCGCCCAGTCGCCGGAACCGTTTCTCCTCGATCACCTTGAGCAGCTTCGGCTGCACTTGCGGATCCACGTCTCCGATCTCGTCGAGGAAGATCGTTCCTCTGTCGGCCACCTCGAATAATCCTTGCTTCACGGACACGGCGCCCGTATAAGCGCCTTTCTCGTGGCCGAAGAGCTCCGTCTCGAGAAACTCCCGAGTCAGTCCGGCGCAATTGACGTCCACGAACGGCTCGTCGGAACGCGGTCCGTTCTCGTGAAGCCAGCGCGCCAGAACGCCCTTGCCCGTGCCGGTCTCTCCCTTGAGAAGGATGAGGCTGTTGCCTGCCAGGGCGCGACGAATGAGCTCGGCGAGCTGACGGATCGCGGCGCTCGATCCCAGGAAAGGATCGATGTGGTTCTGGTCCTGCCGCGACCGCCTGGCGAGGTGCTTGCGCCGTTCGCGTCGCGTGTTGACCAGACGCTCCAGGATCAGAGCAAGCACCGCCATCTCGACGGGTTTGGTGAGAAAATGGTCGGCGCCTTCCTTGATGGCGCGCACCGCGAGATCGATGGAACCGAAACCGGTGAGAATGACCACGGGCGCGTCGGCGTCGATGGCCTTGAGGCGCGGAAGCAGCTCGAGCGCGTTGCCGTCCGGCAGGGAGTAGTCGATGACGGCGCCGTCCGGTCGCTCGGTCAGGAACGTCTGCTCCGCCGATCGGCAATCGCTCGCTTCCACGATGTCGAAGCCCTTGATCTCCAGGCCATGCCTGATCACTTTTCTCACGGGCAGTTCATCATCGACAAGCAAGATTGTGCTGCGCATTATGACTTGATCCCGCCGAATTAGAATAACACAACACGCACCGGCATGATGCCAAACGAGCATCGAACGGCGTATCGCGCACGTCCGATCTCGTTCGGGTCAGATCTCAACTGGAGAAGCTTCTTT
>JAFGSN010000172.1 GCA_016934575.1 Vicinamibacteria bacterium | reverse complement strand
GCGCAATATCACAAGGACATGAATTTCACCATGATCCGCAACTGGGTGGGACAGACGGGCGATGACGCCTTTTTCGACGCCTGCGACAGGCACGGGATCGTCGTCTGGCAGGATTTCTGGCTCGCGAATCCCGTGGACGGTCCGGATCCCGCAGACAACGAGATGTTTCTGCGCAACGCGTCCGACTTCGTGCGCCGGATTCGCAATCATGCCTCAATCGGGCTCTATTGCGGGCGCAACGAGGGGGATCCGCCGCCGGCATTGAACGATGGCTTGGCGGAGCTAGTCGCCGCCTGGCATCCGGGACTGCGCTATGTTCCCAACTCGGCCTTCGGCGTCGTGAGCGGAGGCGGACCTTATCGCGCCCTGCCGCCCAGGCTCTACTTCGAAACGCGAGCGACCACCAAGCTGCACAGTGAAATGGGCATGCCGAACATCGTCACAATGGACAGCCTGAAGCAGATGATGTCCGAGGCGGATATCTGGCCTCAAGGGGCGGTCTGGGGATTGCATGATTTCTGCGATCGAGGGGCCCAGGGCGGAGCCGCGTTCCGTGACATGATCGACATGAGCTACGGCGGCGCCGACAATGCGGCGGACTGGGTGGGCCTGGCGCAGTTCATCAATTACAACGGATATCGTGCCATGTTCGAGGCCCAGAGCAAGCACCGCATGGGACTGCTGCTCTGGATGAGCCATCCGGCCTGGCCTTCCTTCGTCTGGCAAACCTACGACTATTATTTCGAGCCGACGGCGGCTTTTTTCGGCGCCAAGAAGGCGTCGGAGCCGCTCCATATCCAATGGAATCCATCGAACGAGACGGTCGAGGTCGTGAACTACAGCGGCGGGAACGCCACGGGGCTTTCGGCGCAAGTCGAGGTTCTCAACATGGACGGCTCGATCCGGTGGCGGAAGACAGCCGTGGTGGACAGCGCGGAAGACAGCGTCGTTTCGCCCTTCGCCATGGAGTATCCGGACGAATTGACGCCAGTTCATTTCCTTCGTTTGACGCTGACAAGCGGCGCCGAAACGATATCCGAGAACCTCTATTGGCGCGGGTTAAAAGCGGACGATTTCCGGGCGATGCGCGATCTGCCGAAGGTCGATCTGGCGGTCAAGACGACCGCCGAACGGCAGGAAATGCTCTGGGCGCTGACGACCGAGATTGAGAACGCCTCGCGCCATCCGGCATTGATGGTACGGGCGAAGGCGGTGCGCGAGAGCAGCGGTGATCGTATCCTGCCCGCGCTCTTCAGCGACAACTATGTGGCGCTGATGCCCGGAGAACGACGGATCATCCGGACCGAGATCGCCGATTCCGACACGCGCGGCGAGCGGCCGCGTATCGTGGTCGAGGGCTTCAACGCCGGAGAGATCGCGTATCAGTGACGAGCTGATGAAGGTTTGAGGCGATAGTTACCGAAGGTTTGTCCGTCAATCGCGGATCCGTCGATCTCAGGCACGATGTCGTCGTGATTGGAATCGTTCACGTCATTGACGATTCGTGTCATGCCGAGTAAACTCCATATCGCGTGCGTGGTCAGGACAGATCGGCTGAGAGTGCCGTTGACCTCGCCGGACCGCGCGTCGCTCTTCGAAAGCAGCGTCCACATGACGGAGGTTCAGAAATGCCCGAGAGGAGCGTCGTACGGATCATACCCCGACGGCCGATTCGGGTGGAGCTCATGACGGCCGATTGCGCCGCTCAAGGCACTCTCGCCAACATCTCCGAGCTTGGCGTTTGTGTCTGGACGGACAGGATATTCAAGGCCGGCGACATCGTCGTTCTTGGACTCGGTTTTCCAGGCGAAAAGGAGCCCTTCCAGGCGGCGGGATGCGTCGTCTGGTCGGATCAGTCAGAGATCGTCGGCAGGCCGTTCCGTTGCGGTCTGCGCTGGCCGGATACCACGAGCTCACACCACGAGATGCTCAAGACATTGATCGCGAGGTGCTGAGCGGATCGTGGCGTCTGACACTCGCGGCTTTGCGGCTCAACGGCAGTTGAATGGCCCTGCGCGCCGAACGCGACCAGAACCGCCGCGAGGATGATTCTTCCGAAGCGGAAGGCCGGCATGTCGCTCTTCGCTTGCGTTTTCGTCCGAGCGCGGACTCTGCGGCGATTGCTTGAGCCGCCGGCTTCCAACGAATCGAAAACGCGCTACTCGTCGCTTCCGTATCGGCTTCAGGCGTGACCCTTCACATGCCGCGGCGCTTTGATCAAGATGCGGCCGCAAGACGTGCAGATGCGCACGTCCATGGATCGCAACGGTCGCAGGGTCGCTCCGCAGCCTCCGCAGGCTTCCGCGTCTATCGCGGCGATTGGCCGTTCAACTCCGCGGGAGACGAGCGCCTGGTATCGATAAGCCGCCGCCTGCGGCAGATGAGCAACAAGGGCATCGCGACGTTGCGCCAATGATCGACTCTGTTCGCTGAGCTGAATCCGCTCTCGCTCGGATATATGCCGGGCCGACTCGAATTCCGAGAGACGGCGCGCATGCGTCGCTTCGAATTGACGAACCGCCGCGGCGATTTGCGTAGCGTTTGAAACGTCGTCCGTCTGTTTTTTCGAGCTCGTCCGCGTGGTCAACTTCTTCTTCTCGCGCTGCAGGTTGGCGAACGAGGAATTCAGCGCCGACCGTCTTTCGTCCAGATCGTTGACCAAGCGGCGACGCCGCGTTTGAAGCGCGTCCAGTTCGGTCATGAGATCGGCGATTTCGATGAGCGCTTCCGCGCTTGTCTGATACGCGCCGTCGTCACTATCTCGGATCGTTGTTTTACGATGAGCTACGGTCGTCATGTCCTCCATGTTTCTGCTGATCTCCTGTGTTTGTTGCGGGTTATGGAACTCCTTGACTATAGGGTCCGTGGCGATGAAAGACGCGCGAGTGAGCGTTGCGACCGATAATAATGGGACCATTTTCGGCGCCAGCGGAACCGTTGTGAATGTGGATTTGAAGATGATTGAGGCGGTTTCGATCTTCTTGCGTATGGCCCGAGGTCAACGTCTCCGTCGAACGCAGGCCCGTCGCGTCTACTTCATCCATCGTCTTTGTTATTATCTCATTTCTGGGCAGCCTGCGCACCTCGAGCGCGTGATCGGCTGTTCATTGCGGCCAAGGCCGGCCTTACTACTAGAGATTGCGCACGCCGCCGATCGGATCGGACGTGACAACATCAGCACGGCCCAACATAAGTGATTCGTGGAGCTTGATATCCGTCAAGTAAATCCGAGGAGTCCGGCTACGACGGCATTCTCGCCGCGAGCTGCTCGAGGCTCGGATACGATCTGGGAGTGAGAGAGATGTAGGGTTTCGGAGGGAACGCGCCGTGCTCGATGAAATCCACGAGCGCCCGCATCGCCGCTTCCGCGCGTGACGGAATCTCGACCGTCGCCGCCAGTAGTCCTTCATCCACCTGACGTTTGAAAGTCGGCATGCCGTCGCATCCGATCATCGGCACGCTTGCCAGATTGGGGCGAGCCGTCTCTCGCGCCAGCCGCGCGAGACTGCGACGAATGCCGTCCAGCATCACCTCGCTCTGCGCAATGATCAGATTCAGAAGGAAGTTGGGGTCGGGGAGCACGACTCCGAGCCATTTCTCGACGGCGGCGGCGGCGCGCTCCGAGATCCAGCCTCCATCGACCTTGCCGAGGTTGTACTCGGGGCGACCCGAGAGCGCCTCTTCCAGACCTCCCGTGCGGCTTTCCACCGCCGAAGTTCGCGTATCGCCCTGCACGCAGAGCACCGTTCCGCCTCCCGGCAAGAGCGCCAGCGTCTGCCGCCCCTGAATCCGTCCGATTTCCTCTTCGTCTGCGGCGATACGCACGGCGAGAACCTGCGGGTACTCTCTCCGGAGCCGTGGCAGGCTCCAGCTCACGTCGAAGTCGAGATCGTGCGTGACACGATCGAGCAACACGATTGCCTTGCCTCTTGCCGCCGCCTGAGCGAGCAACGCCGCCGGTCCGCTGGCGCTGGCTGGGAGAATGAGCAGAGCGTCCGCCGTATCGTTGAAGATGCTCTCGGCGATGGCGTGATTCTGCTCGGCGAACTCGTCGATCCAGTGCTCGCGGATTTGGAGGCGGTTGACGCGGGCCGCGTCATGGACGGCCGCCGCCCACGCAATCTGCGCCTCGTCCATGCGGTTCAGAAAGAGCGCCACGCGTTTGATCCGCGCCATCGGTGAGTCTCCATGAACATCACGGCTCCGTCCACACGATGTGATGGCCGGAGCTTTCGTCCTATGGCTATCGTGGATAACGTACGCCGATTCCGTCACAAGCGTCAAGCAAGCCCTGCAACGGAGATCTGGCCTCTCGGTATCCGGCGCGTTTCAGCCTGTCCGGACAAGGGGCAACCGAGACGGATCTCGGTTATTCTGAGATGGACTCGGCGCACGGGTCAATGCCTCCGATCGACGCAGCATCGGCAGAAGTGATCCGACGGGAGGAATGCATGATTGTCGGAGTTCCCAGAGAGATAAAGGTTCACGAGTATCGCGTCGGACTCACTCCGAACAGCACGCGTGAGCTCACGGCTCATGGCCACAAGGTGATCGTGGAGACCGGGGCGGGGAACGGGATCGGTTGTCCGGACGGCGACTATATCGCCGCCGGAGCCGAGATCGCGGCGAACGCGCACGACGTGTACGGGCGCGCGGAGATGATCGTCAAGGTCAAGGAGCCCCAGCCGGATGAACGCAAGATGCTGCGCGAGGGGCAGATCATCTTCGCGTATCTGCATCTGGCACCCGACCCGCAGCAAACCAGCGACCTGGTCGCGTGCGGTGCGATTTGCATCGCTTACGAGACGGTTTCGGACGGTCATGGCGGCCTGCCGCTTCTGGCGCCGATGTCGCAGGTGGCCGGACGGCTGTCAATTCAAGCCGGCGCTCATTGTCTGGAGCGTGAGAACGGCGGCAAGGGCATCCTGCTGGGAGGCGTGCCCGGAGTGCCGCCGGGCAAGGTCGTCGTACTTGGCGGAGGAATCGTGGGCGAGAACGCGATCCTCATGGCGCTCGGCATGGGCGCCAGTGTCACGGTCCTTGACCGCAAGATCGACGTCCTGAGCCGTCTCGCCCGCCAGTTCGGACCGGCGCTCAAGACCGCGTATTCTTCACGGGCCGCCGTCGAGCAGCACGTGCTGGACGCCGATCTGGTTGTCGGCGCCGTGCTGGTGGTCGGCGCCGAGGCGCCGAAGCTTGTGTCCGCCGACGTCGTTCGGCGCATGCGCCCGGGAACGGTTCTGGTTGACGTCTCAATCGACCAAGGCGGCTGCTTCGAGACCTCGCGCCCGACGACTCATGCCGATCCGACCTACATGCTGGACGGCGTCGTTCACTACTGCGTGTCGAACATGCCGGGAGCGGTCCCGATAACGTCGACGAACGCGCTCAACAACGTCACGTTGCCCTATGCGCTGACGCTGGCCGACCACGGTTATAAAAAGGCTCTTGTGGACGACCGCAGCTTCCGCGAAGGGCTCAACATTTGCAAGGGTCGGATCACGCATCAAGCCGTGGCGCGCGACCTGCGCCATGAATACGTCGATCCCGAGAAGGCGCTTGATGCCTGAGCTCTCAAGCGCGCGGGGAGAGATCGCGCTCGTCCCGACCAGCGTGGTCTTCGTCCATGGCCTCATCGAGACGATGGCGCGAGAGGTATTTCTTCGTCTCGGCGGAGACGACGCCGGATAGCGCGACGAGGGCGATCAAATTTGGAACGGCCATTCCGGCGTTGGCGATGTCCGCGAAAGTCCAGACGATCTTGAGCGTCATGACGGAGCCGGCCATCACGGCGCCGATCCACAGCCAGCGATACGCCGTGATCACGCGAGCGCCAAAGAGGTATTCGACGGCCTTCTCGCCGTAATATGACCAGCCGAGGATCGTTGAGAAGACGAAGGTTAAAAGGGCGACCGAGAGCAGGATCGGCCCCAGGGATCCCAGATCCGCGAAGGCCGCGCGTGTAAGGCGCGATCCGTCCAGGCCGCGCGTCCAGGCGCCCGAGTTGACGATGACGAGGCCGGTCAGAGCGCAGACGATGACCGTGTCCCAGAAGGTTCCCGTTGCCGAGACGAGAGCCTGGCGCACGGGATTTTTGGTCTGCGCGGCGGCGGCGACGATGGGCGCGCTGCCCAGGCCGGATTCGTTCGAGAACAAACCGCGCGCGATTCCATAGCGGATCACCTCGCGCAAGCCCGCGCCGAGAAAACCGCCCATGGCCGCGTGTCCTGAAAGGGCCCCGCCGGCGATGAGGGACAGCGAGTCGGGGATACGGTCGGCGTGATGAAGGATCAACACAAGACAACCGAGCACATACCCGACGGCCATGATCGGCACGAGACGCTCGCAAACGCGCGCGATCGAGCGCACGCCGCCGAGGATGACGATCGCGGTCAGGCACATCATCGCGACTCCGGTGGCGATTCGTGGAATACCGCGATCTTCCTCGAGCAGCGTGGCTATGGCGTTGGCTTGTACCGTGCATCCGATGCCGAACGCCGCCACGGCCGTCAGGGCCGCGAAGATCACGCCGAGCCGCTTCCATCCCAGCGCGTTTTCGAGAACGTACATGGGGCCGCCGGACATCGATCCGTCCTTGGCCCGCACACGATACTTCACTGCCAGAACGGCCTCGGCGTATTTCGTGGCGATGCCGAAGACGCCGGTCAGCCACATCCAAGCCACGGCGCCCGGGCCGCCGGCCGCCACGGCCGTCGCGACGCCCACGATGTTGCCGGTGCCGATGGTCGCGGCCAGCGCGGTCGTCAACGCTCCGAATTGGCTGATATCGCCCGAGCCCTCGCGTCGTCTGCTGAACGAGAGACGGATGGCCGTGCCGAGAAACCGCTGGATGAATCCCAGGCGGACGGTCAGGAAGACGTGCGTTCCGAACAAAAGAACGAGCAGAGGCCCTTGCCAGACAACGGAGCTGATGCTTTCGAGGATCCTCTCGAGCGATTCCATCATGGCCGGCGATTCATCGAGAGCGATCCCCTATTCCATTGATGAAAGGATCGATGAAGATTTCACGCGCGCGTGCCGTCGAACGATCGAGATCGCGCTTTCTGCTAAGCAGCGCCTCTCTGCTTGGCGAGATCGCCCTCGATCCTGGCGAGCAGCGTCTCGTCGATTCTGTACAACTGGAACAATGCCAGGATCAGAACAGCCGCCAGGGCCGGGAACAGGCTCATGAGCAGTCGGATGCCAAGCAGGCTCTCGGGAGTCTGATCGACGTTCGCGATATATCCGAATGACATCAGAATCCAGCCGGTCGCCGCTCCCGCGATGCCGGATCCGAATTTCATGGCGACCGTGCCGGCCGAGAAGACGAGGCCGGTGGCGCGACGTCCGTTCTTCCACTCCGAGTAATCGGCCGTATCGGCCAGCATCGAGAAGTAGAGCGCCACGACCGGCGCGGCGAAGAACTCGCTGAGCGCGCCGAGCACGAAGATCAGAATGACGGCGTTCGGAGCGCAGAAGTAGAAGAGAACGCTCAAGACGAATCCCGAAATCATGAAGATATTGACGACCCCCCGCTTTCCCCACCAGGCCGTGACGGTCTTGGTGGTCGCGGCTCCGATCATCGCGGCGAGGAGTCCGACGATCATGTATCCCGTGGCCAGATTGATGTCGCCGACGTAGTAGCGGAAGTAATACATCAAGGCGCTGTACTTCAGAGTCGTGAACGCGACGTAGAGAATGCCGAAGAAGAACAGTACGAGCCAAGGTTTGTTCCTGAAAAGATCCTTGACGTCCCCCCAGAGCGAGGACTTTTCCCTCGGCGCCGCCTGGACGCGTTCCCTGGTCGAGAAGAACGTGATCAGAAAGAAGACCACGGCCAAGGCGGCGAAGAGGGTCATCGTGTACTTGTAGCCCTTGACGTTATCGCCCTTTCCGAAAAGCTCGACGAGATAGATATTCAGGCCTTGCGTGATCAGCCCGCCGAGAAAGGCGAAGATGAAGCGATAAGACGACAGGCTCGTGCGCTCCTGGGGCTCGGTGGACATGACGCCCATGAGCGCCGCATAAGGGATGTTGTTCGCGGTATAGATGATGATCAGGGCACTGTAAGTGATGTAGGCGTATATCAGCTTTCCCGAGTAGCTCAGATCCGGCGTCGTGAAGGTCAAAATCGTGGTGATTCCGAAGGGAAGCGCGGTCCACAAGATCCAAGGCCGGTACTTGCCCCATCGCGTGCTTGTGCGGTCGGCAATAAGCCCCATGATGAAGTCGGTGATCCCATCCCAGTAACGGCAGACGAGAAGTAGCGTTCCGACGGCCGCGGCCGTCAGTCCGAAAACGTCCGTATAGAAGAACGGAAGAAAGACCATGAGCGTCCGCCAGACGAGATTGGCGGCCGTGTCGCCCAGGCCATAGCCGATCTTCTCTTTAACCGAGATTCGAGTTGTTGCTGAAGTCACGGCGCGCTCCTTTTCCTTCCGGCGAGGTTCATTGCGTCGTCTTCGAATTTTTCAATAAAGCGGGAGAAACACTACTCCTCTTGGGGCGGAGACGTCAAGCTTATTCTCGGCATAGTGAGCGCTGGGCGCTGAAACCGGTTTCTTCGGAGGACTCTGCTCCGTTACGGCTCATGGGAATCATGCCTTCTTGCGGATCGAAGAGTCGCGGGGCCGGCGACCGAGACGCGTCACTTCATGGAAATTCAGTTCGTTCGGGGGGGGGTATCATGAAACCCGCACGCTTGGTTGCAAGGGGGCGCAAGCGTATCCTTGGCGTGTCGATCGATCGACCGTTGATAGAGCAGGAGGAGACGATGAGATCTTCCACACGACTCGTTCTTGGACTGGTCTTTTGTTTTTCCAGCGCGAGCATGAGTGCGCCGGCCGGCCGGCGGATACAAAGACAAGACGACGGGGTTGTCATCACGATTGGAGATCGGCATCTAAAGTTGCAGGTCTGCAGGGAACGTGTGTTCCGCGTGCTTTATGCTCCGGACGACGGTTTCTTCGATCGAGAGACTCTGATGATCCAGGGCAGTCCGTGCGGGAGGATTCCATGGGATCTTCGAGTCGACGAGGATGCTGTGGCGTTGTCGACTTCGAAGCTGACGGCCCGGATCAACCTGTCGGACGGCGCCGTGTCCTTCTTGAATTCGGAAGGAAGGACGCTTCTCGCCGAGAGGCTGGGCGGCGGAATGTCGTTCACTCCCGCCGAAATCCAGGGCGAGAGCACCCGCCACGTTCGCGCGGAGTTCGAGCCGTCGGGAGGCGAGGGCTTCTACGGCCTGGGCCAGCATCAGAACGGCTTCATGAACTACAGCGGCCGTGACGTGGACCTGTTTCAGCAAAACATCGTCGCCTCGGTGCCTTTTCTCGTATCGAGCCGCGGATACGGCTTGCTCTGGGACAACACGTCGCACACGAAATTCGGCGACCTCCGCGCGCCCGTCTTGATCCCCTCGTCTCGGCTTCACGACGCTTCGGGGAACGCGGGAGGTCTCACGGGCAATTATCATCAGGGTGACTGCTCGGGACCCGTGGTCGCCACACGAATCGACGCCGCGATCGATTTCGGGGCGCCCGAGGGCCGCCCGCCGTTTTCCGAGGTCCACAGCACGCCGCAGGCGACGAATCAGGATCTCCATCCCGCGTTGAAGTCGGGCGACGCCTGCGTCGTTTGGGAGGGCGCGGTCGAGAGCGAGAAGGCCGGCGAATACGATCTTGTCACGTTCGCCAACAACGGCCTTCGGCTGTGGTTCGACGGCCGTCTCGAGGTCGACACATGGCGTCAGGGCTGGCTGGCCTGGACCGACGTCGCGCGCGTTCGTCTCGATGCCGGAAAACGATATCCGATCCGCATCGAATGGTCGAAAAACCAGGACGAGGGCACGCTGCGTCTCAAGTGGAAGACTCCGCCCGCGCGATACCCGTACGCATCGATCTGGTCCGAGGTGGGCGACGGCGTCGACTACTATTTCATTTACGGGCCGGAGTTGGATGATGTCGTCGCGGGCTATCGCGAATTGACCGGCCGCGCGCCGATCATGCCGCGTTGGGCGTATGGACTGTGGCAATCGCGCGAGCGTTACGAGACGGCGCGGCAGAGCCTCGACGTGATGGAGGAGTTTCGCCGGCGCCGCATTCCGATCGACAACATCGTGCAGGACTGGAGATACTGGCGGGAAGCGGAATGGGGCTCGCATCGGTTCGATCCCGAGCGTTTTCCGGATCCGGCCGGCTGGATCCGCGACTTGCACGAACGCCATAAAGCGCGATTGATGATCTCGGTCTGGCCGAAGTTCTACAAAGGGATCTCAAACTTCGAAGAGTTGCACAAGAGAGGTTTCCTCTATCCGGGAACGATCGGGCGGGGCACGGTCGATTGGCTTGGACACGTGCACACGTTCTATGACGCCTTCAATCCCGAAGCGCGACGTCTGTTCTGGGAACAGATGAATCGTGAGTTGTTCAGCAAGGGCGTCGACGCCTGGTGGATGGACGCCACCGAGCCTGAGATGGTCAACGAGGGAACCGCGGAGTCGCTCAAGGCGACGATGCACCCGACCGCCATGGGCTCCGGCTCCCGAATGGCCAACGCGTTTGCGCTCGTGAGCAGCCAGGCGGTCTATGAGGGGCAACGTGGCGTGGCGCCCGATCGGCGGGTTTTCATCTTGACGCGCTCGGCTTTTGCCGGGATACAACGATATGCTTCGGCCACCTGGTCGGGCGACGTCTCGTCCGACTGGACCGCCCTGGCGAAGCAGGTTCCCGCAGGATTGAACTTCAGTCTTTCCGGCATTCCTTACTGGACGGTCGACATCGGCGGGTTCGCGGCGCCGCCGAAATGGTCGCGACCGGATTCCAAGCCCGAGGACGTCGAGGAGTGGCGGGAGCTGTTCACGCGCTGGTTCCAGTTCGGGACGTTCTGCCCGCTGTTCCGGGTTCACGGCCAGTTTCCACATCGAGAAATGTGGTTCTTCGGAGACGAGAACCACCGCGCATACCGCACACAGCTCGAGTTCGATAGGCTGCGTTACAGGATGCTTCCTTACATCTATAGCCTTGGTTCTCGTGTCACACGGCGACATGACACGATCATGCGCGCTCTCGTGATGGATTTCAGGGACGACTCCAACGTGCTCGATATCGGCGATCAATACATGTTCGGTCCGGCGCTGCTCGTCAATCCCGTCACCAGGAAGGGCGCCGAAAGCCGTGAGGTATACCTGCCGAAGATCGCGGACTGGTACGATTTCTGGACTGGAAAGCGCCTTGAAGGCGGCCAGACGATCAATGCGTTCGCGCCCTATGAGTTCTTGCCGGTATATGTGAGAGCAGGATCCATCCTGCCCATGGGGCCCGAGTTGCAGCACACCGAAGAGAAACCGGCCGATCCGATCACGCTCTGGGTTTACGAGGGCGCCGATGCGTCTTTTGAGCTGTATGAAGACGAGGGCGTCAATTACAACTATGAACGGGACGTTTCTGCCACGATTCCCCTGATCTGGGATGAAGAGAATCGCACATTGACGATTGGCGCGCGTGCCGGCTCTTTTCCGGGGATGCTCGAGGAGCGAACGTTTCGGGTCGTCTTTGTGTCCAGTGATCAGCCGCTGGGACACACGGCCGAGCCGAAGACGTCACATGTCGTGCGGTATGACGGTCGTGAGACGGTCATCGGCGCACGATGAGAGCCGTGATCGATCCTTGATCAGGCGACGTGCGCGCCTTGCGTTTCGACATAAAGAGCGTAAAGCGACTGGCTCGCGGTCATGTAAAGCCGGTTCCGCTTCGCGCCGCCGAAGCAGAGGTTGGAGCAGATTTCCGG
>JAFGSN010000171.1 GCA_016934575.1 Vicinamibacteria bacterium | reverse complement strand
TTTATTTGCTATCCGGAATCGGCGGAGGGCTGGCAACGGCGTTTCTGCGCTCGAGTCCGGTGTTGTCGGCTGGCGCGTCCGGCGCGCTCTTCGGCCTGATCGGCTTCTCGATCGTCTATTCCCATCGCCTGCGGAGCACGCGCGGCCGCGAGATCAAGGAATTCATGGTGCGATGGGCAATTTACGGATTCGTCTTCGGACTGCTCATCGGCGCGGACAATCTCGCCCACCTCGGCGGCCTGGTCTTCGGCATGGCGCTTGGAGCCCTGATGGAACAGCGACTGGATGCGAGGATGAGGCGGGAGCCGATCTGGAAGATCTTGATGGCGCTTCTCGGAATGACGCTTGTGTCAGCGTTCGTGCTGGCGGCGGTCCACGCGACGTGACGCCTGTCATCAAGCGCCGTCAATCCGCAAGTTCCCTGTGATCAACAAAGGGCAACAGGTCCGGGCAGATTAGGCAGCCTGTCCGCGTGCGCCGCCAGCGGGATTTTCGATACTGGCGCCAGAAACGCGGCGGCTCTCGCCGGATCGTCGCCTTCTCGCCATGCAGGTCGAGAATCAGCCAGCCGTCGAGGCCCGGCCTTCCTCCCGAAGAGTCGGCGTCGGAGAACGCGATGTCGCCTAGCGGAACGACTCGACATTCGCCACCTGGTCCAATCGTTGTGATCTCCGATGTCGTAACGCCGTGGCCATGACACCAGACTCTGGCCATGGGGTTCTCGGCAAGAAGATCCAGCGTCGGCGAACCGAGGGCGCCTTGTACGAGCGATGGTCCCTGATGGCTCACGAGGATGTCGACTGTATCCGAGTAGGACGCCAATGCCAATACTGCCGATTCATCGATGAACGCCATGGGATGGTATGCCGCGACCCGTTGTCCAGGCTCGATTCCGCCGATCCCGGCGACCACGTGGCCGGCGGAGGTCTCGAAACGCCAACCCGACGGAAGATATTTCAAATAGCCGTTCGGATCGATCGCCGGCAGTTTCTCGACCGCCACGGGATTCGCGGGAATCGGTTGCCGCGACCATTCTTCCAGAAGGCCGAAGCCCTCGTGGTTGCCATGGACCATCACGACGGGGCATGTCAACCCGAGTCCTTCGCCGATAGGAGTGAAGATCCGAGCCAGCCACGCGGCCGGGGGATTCGCGCACCACTGCGTGAGGAATTCGATCTCGCAAGGATTGTCTCTGGCATGCCGG
Organism: Vicinamibacteria bacterium; assembly: GCA_016934575.1. GTDB lineage: Bacteria > Acidobacteriota > Vicinamibacteria > Fen-336 > Fen-336 > JAFGSN01. Next base: position 12,704 of record JAFGSN010000171.1, on the reverse strand, counting down.
CGCGTCGCATTGTCGAGCTGGGACACATTCGTGAAAGTGCCGACGTCTCCGCAGAGCAGCACGGCGGAGAAGGGGCGTCCCAGGTCGCGTTGCCACCGGGCGAAAACACAGAGGGCCATCTGGAGATGACCATGCACGTCGCCGACGACCGCGATTGTTTCTTTCGAGTCTCGCAGACGGGAGCCCCCTATGTGGCGCGTTCTCGGCGCATGATCGCAGAGCACTCAGATGATAAATGCTCGTTCGAGCGAGCATTGCGGATTGTCCTTCGATGCCGTCTGCAAGGCAATCGGATGCGGATAAATGATGATATGCGATGCTGAATCGTCATGATCATTTTGGCCGGCTCATTTGGGCACGGTGCTCGGCCGCGATAAACTCTTGTTCGGGCGCGCTCTGACGACGTATTGGCCGGAAGACGAGCCAGAATCAAGCGGAGTCGTTCGTCGGCCCGCTTGATCGCACCGTCGCTCCCGTCAGCGACCGTGAACTGATGGAGAGCGCAAAAGCCCATGAAGATGGCGGGATCGATCGAGGGCATGAGTGTGGATTCGACGGTGTGTGGAGGATCCCGGGAGGCTATTGGGATCAATGCGTTCGAATACATACGCCTGGATGTACGCGCCGATCGCTTTCGCTATTTTATGGCTCAACAGAAATGGCGCCTGACCGGCTCCGGCAAGACGGAGCAACGCATCCACGGATGGTCGCAAGCGACCGTGATGGCGGCGAGGCAATGAGCGGAGCGTCGGAAGGCGCGATCCTGGTCGCCAGTCGTGCGCGCACGGGCAAAATCCTGTGCTCTCGACGACATCGGGCCGCCTTCGCGTATCTCGTGTCGATTGGAGCTCCGAGCGAGCGGCCGCCCGCCGGCATGCGGAACGCGCCGATGCGTCTCCGGCTTGTGTTCGAGGACGCGCAGACGGAAGAGGAAGGCGGAGCGTCGCGCGACGACATCGAGCGCCTGGTGCGATTCGCGCGCAGAATCGATCTGGGCAGGGGCGGCCTTCTTGTGCAGTGCCAGGCCGGCATCAGCCGCTCCTCCGCCGCGGCCATGATTGTGTTATCGGTGATTCTCGGCCCGGGACGTGAAGATGAAGCCGTGCAACGCGTCATGGACGTCAGATCCGAAGCGCGGCCCAATCGTCGCATGCTTGCGATCGCGGATGAGATCCTGGAGAGAAACGGTTCGATTGGCGCCGCCTGGTCGAGATTCGCGGAGAAGACGGGAGGCGCCGGTCGTCGGCTTTGATCGGATCGACATGCGGCGCGGATGCAAGGGGAGCCTTTTCGTTGCAGGTCGATGCGATCGCCACGAACTCGGACGGTTGTGGCCGAAGATGCCAATCAGAGAGGCAATTCTTTAGTATAAAATCAGAGCGAATGGACATGATCCGACCGGAACCGCCGGCGAGATCGTCGGTTGTGGTGAACGAGTGATTCGTCCCTTTTCCACGGCGAATGGCGGATGTCAGGAGGAACTCGTATGAAACGCGTGGTATTGGCGCTCGCCGACGATCAGAATCCATATCAACAGCTTCTCGCCAAGAAGGCGCAGGCCGCCGCTTCCATGTTCGGCATCGAGCTGCCGCCGCCGCGCTATGCCGACGGATTGGCCATGCGACAGATCGAGATCTTTTTCGAGTGCGTTCGCGACGATCCGCGTCCGGACGCCATTCTCACGGCGCTGGTTTCCGTCGAGGGCATGCAGAAAGCCATTGAAATGATCGCGAAAGCCGGCATTGATTGCGTTTTCTTGAATCGCGTGCCCGAATTCCTGGAGCAGTTCCGGCGCGATTTCCCCAAAATGCTCCTCGCCTCGGTTTCGCCCGACCAGGTCGAAATCGGCAGGATCCAGGGCCGCCAGTGCCTGAAGCTTCTTCCCGACGGCGGTTTCGTTTTACACGTTCTCGGCTCTCAGGGCACGCCTTCGGCGACGATCCGCCAGCGAGGCTTTCGTGAGATCGTGGAAGGCCGCGTCGAGGTCCACGAGATCGACGGCTACTGGACGTCGGATCGCGCCCGGATGGCGCTCAATGCCTGGTTCCGTCTGGGCTCCGACCGCGGTCGGACGATCGATCTCATCGTTTGCCAGAACGATCCGATGGCGCGCGGAGCACGCGCCGCTTTGCAGGAACAGGCGGCGAGGCAGGCTGAGAGCGGGCTTCTGGCGACTCCAATCATCGGCTGCGACGGTCTTCCGGAGGAGGGGCAGCGCATGGTCCTGGCAAGAGAGCTGATAGCGACGGTCGTCATGCCGCCGACGACGACGCGGGCGATCGAGATTCTGCACGCTTATTGGGAACAGGGCGTGCGCGTCACGGACGAGACGCTTTTGCCTTCCTTGTTTCCTCCGATCGAACAGATTGAGGACCGTGAGACGCGTTCGGCCGGCGGCGTGAAACGGGATCAGTAGAAGACCAGCACTCGGAAGGAGCCGCTGTTGTCGTTCAGGTAGTCGTCGTTGATTCCCAGGAACAGCCGCCCCGAGGAGCGCATGCGGAACGGCGACTCTTCCTTGCCGATGAAAAAGAAATCGGTCGAGCCCTGGCCGACCTTGCCGATGAGGGCCGCCGCTGGACGGTTCGGGATCGGTCGGTTGGCGTTGTAGTGCTTGCCGCCCTCGCCGCCGGCGTCGTCACGTCGGCCTTTGCCCCACTGGATCTTGCCGGAAGAGGTGAAGTGGATCTCCTGTCCTCTGCGCACATCGATTCCCGTGTTCGTCCATGCGCGTCCCGCCTGGACGCGCACTTCTTTCTCGCGCAGACCTCTCGTGCGGCCGCTTGATCGCGCTTCCCTGTCACGGCCGGAGAATTCGATTGCCTGGACGTCTTCGCGCTCGAAACGTCGCACCTTGCCGAAAAGACCGCTTTCACGGAACTCGATCGTGTTTCCGTCGTATTGAACCAGTGTTCCTTCCAGGCGGTCGCCGTCTCGAAGAACGAGAGAGTCGGCCTTGCAAAAAGCCGCGGCCAGCACGAATCCGGCCCCGAACAGAAGCACGGTGATCGTCGATCTCACGCGTCCCATGTTGCGCCTCCTTGGCAAGCCTTCGCAGCCTGCGTCTCTCAGTTTAGCCCATGGATCCTCGGAGCGCAGCTCAGCCGACTCGAATACCGTAGGCTTTCGGCGGTCGGCGCGCGATCCACAAGACGACGCCTGCAAGCAGGCTGCCCGCGAGAGCGTCCGTTGCGTAGTGGAGCTGGCCGTATACGGTGCCCAGCGTGAGCAGCGCGGCCAGAGGAATGAAGATCCATCCCAGCATTCGCCAGCCGCGCCATGCCATGACGCTGGCCACCAGCGTCACGGCCACGTGTGACGACGGAAAGGCGGTGCCCCACGACGCTCCCGTGTCGAGCAGCCGCTGCGTGAAGACGGCCGGCGCCACCGCCGTCGCGGCGTTATGCGGGAGAGGGAAGAGGTAGCGCGGACCGGCGACGGGAAAGATCAGGAAAAACGTGAAGCAGACATAGAAAGTCGCCAGGCTATAGAGCAGCGTGAGTCGCGCCGCTTGGCGCCGGCCCGTGATCCAGAGCGCGAGCGGCGCGCACGCGACGATGAAGTAGTAAGACAGGTATCCAACATGAAGCGGCACGCTCAACCATGGCCAGGGCTGAACGCGTATCCATTCGACCGATGGTTGCATGCCGAACAGCGCTTGCTCCCACTGCTGAACCAGCACGTCGTAAGAGCGGCCGGCGCCGCGATTCAGAACGCCGATCTCGGAATAAAAGGCCGAGACGAGCAGCAGCGGATACCATTCGCCGAAAAACCGCCCCATGGCGCCGGAGCGTCGCGCGCGGGGGACGCTAGCGATCAACGCGAAGATCAGAAGATGGGAGAGAGGCAGCAGGCCCGCCATCGGTATTTTGACGGGCCAGTGAAGGGCCAGCGCGGATGTCGCGACAACGGCATAGACCAACGTCCAACGGTCCAACGTCGTTAATGAGGCCGGAACGCGCATCACAGCCATCCCGCCCCGCGGTACCAGGCGGCCGTCTCGGCCAGGCCGCGATCGAGGGCGATGTCCGCTTTCCATCCCGTGTCGCGCGTCAATGCGGCGCTGGAGCAGGTCCATGCCGGCGCCAGGAGCTCAGGGGCCTTGTCAGGGCTCAGCACGGACGGCCGTCCGGTGATCCGCGCCACCGCTCCTGACAACCACAAGAACGTCCTGGCGATCGGAATCGGAACGGCGAGTGTCCGCGCGCGCCGCCCCACCGCGCGCCCGATCGCGGCGGCCAGATCGCGTTGAGTGGCAATCGCGGGATGGCACACATGGTAAAGGCGGCCTTCGGTCGTATCCGTTCGCGCCATCGCGACAAGGGCGCGGGCCAGATCATCGGAATGAACGAGAGAAAGCTCCTGCCGGCCGTTTCCGATGAGAGGCGCCACGCCGATCCGAGCCAGACGGAACAGGCGCAAGAACTCCCGGTCGTGCGGGCCATACACGGCCGACGGACGCGCGATCGTGAACGGCACGCCGCTCGTCCGAACAGCCTCCTCTCCCGCCAGCTTGCTCCGTCCGTACGGAGTCACCGGCCGGGGCGACGTCTGCTCGTCCACCATCTCGCCCCGCGCGGCGGGTCCGGTCGCGGCCAAGGACGAGATGAAGATGAAACGGCGTACTCGCGCGTTTTTCGCCGCGCGCGCAACGCTGAGCGATCCGGTTGCGTTGATCCGCAGGAATTCCGATTCCGAACGGGCCGAAACGAGACCGGCGAGATGAATGACCGCTTCGGTTCCTTCGACGAGGCGCTCGATGGCGCCTTCGTTCTCGAGATCGCCGATCACGACCGCGCATCCCTGGGAGCGGAGCACGTCGGCGCGCGCTTCAGAGCGGGCCAGGCAAACCAAGTCGTTGTCCTCGGCGAGAAGGGCGCGGACAAGAGACCGACCGACGAATCCAGTGGCGCCGGTAAGGGCGACTCTCATGCTCACCTCCATCGAGGATCACGCCGCCGCCTTTCAGGAACGGAATCGCGGAGAAATGCGGGATCCGAAATGACGAAAGCCGCGGCGTCGAACACATCAGCTTCCGAGAATATACACGACTTCGCGTTGGGACGGCCGAGACCCGCTCGAATGAACCGATGCGCGATGCCAGAGAGAAAGCATCGCCAGCCGCCCGCCTGTCGCGGACGCGCCGTGTCGGGAGAACGCAGGTCATATACATGAGGCGACGATCTCGAAGCGGACGACGTCCGGCGCGAGCGAATCCCGCGCAAGCCTTTCGGCGTTCAATCCCTGCTGGAGGCCGCGCGCGCCGCGATCGATTCCCATGGTCGCGACTGGCGAGACGAGCATCCCGTCCTTGGCGGCGGGCGCTAAAAGATCATAAGATTCATGGACGGGCCGTCGGTCCAAGGAGGCTGAGGTTATTCCGCGCCGATCCTTTCTTCTCGCCGTTATCGTCGTGATCTCGATCCATGTCGCCTTGGTCGGCGCGGCGCCGTCGACGCGGCCGATCGTGATCCTTCAGGAAGGCTTGCGCCGTGAGATCGCCGTGGTCGTCCAGGACGGCGTCGAACGCGTCGATCTTCAAACGGCATTGCAGGGTTACGCGGTGGCCATCGTGAGCGATGCCGCCCGTAGCAGCGTCACCTTTGCCCTTCAGGGCCGGGAGATCATGCTGTATCACCGCAAGAACCTGGCGTCCGTGCAGGGCGATCTTCGTTTGCTTTCCGGAACCGTGCTTTTCGAGGGGGGACAGTGGCTCGTCCCGGTGGAGTCGCTTCCTCGCTTGCTGGGCCCCCTGCTCGGACTCGCGACAAGCTGGCGCGCCGATACGCGCGTGCTGCTCATGGGCGACGTGCGCATTCCGCGAGCGACGGCGAAAATCTTCGCCTCGGCTGACGTCGTGCGCGTCGTGATCGAAGCCAGTGAGAAAGTGCCGTTCCAGGTCAGCCAGGCGCCGGATCGTCTTGCGGTCGCCATTCCTCGTGACGCTATTGACGTCGGCTTTACGCAGGAGCGCTTGACGGGGGGGATCGTCGAGGAGGTGGGTTTCGAGGGCGGCAAGGACAACGTGTTCTATGTCAAGCTCGGCCCCCGCTTCGAGAATCTTCGTGCTTACGAGCTGGATGGGCCGCCGCGTCTCGTGCTCGAGCTGCAGGCGCCGCCGATCGAGCTGCGTCCGGCGCCGCCCGCGCCATCCCCCCGGCGTTCCGAAACCATGGATGGAAAAGACGGCGGAACCGCCGAAGTGCGCGTCGTCGTCATCGATCCGGGCCATGGCGGCGACGAAGTCGGGGCACTGGGGCCAAACGGCACCTTCGAAAAGGACGTCACGCTCTCGCTCGCGCGCAAGCTGCGCGCGGCGCTCACCAATCGTCTCGGCATTCAGGCTTTCCTGACGCGCGATCGTGACGAGTATGTGGCGCTCGACACGCGCGCCGGCATCGCCAACAACTACAAGGCCGACCTGTTCATCTCGCTTCATGCCAACGCCAGTCGCAGCCATGGCGCTCGTGGAAGCGAGGTCTATTTCCTTTCTTACCAAGCCACCGATGACGAAAGCCGCCGGGTAGCGCTCCTGGAGGGCGGCTTTGAGATGCCCGAGCGGGCGCCGGACGGATCCGATCTGGCGCTCGTGCTCTGGGATATGGCCCAGGCGGCTCATCTCGAGGAGTCCTCGAACCTGGCTTCGTGTCTCCTGGATGAGCTCTCGGAGATGACGGGCGACGCCGGACGCGGCGTCAAACAGGCGCCTTTCCGCGTTCTGGTCGGGGCCGCCATGCCGGCGGCGCTCGTGGAGGTGGCGTTCATCAGCAATCCCGAGGAAGAGCAGCTTCTGGTTTCCGAGGAGCACCAGAACAAGATTGCCACGGCTCTGACGCGCGGCATTGCACGCTACGCGCGTGAGCGCTTGAAGCGCATGGGTTATGCCTCATCCGGAGCGTTATCGAAGCGCTGAAGCCACCGTGCGCTACCTGTCCGCTTTTCAACCGCGTCGCGCGTTCCGGCTCACAACCGGACGCGTCAACGTCCTCCTCGTGCTGGGACTCGTCTCGTTGCAGATGCTTGTTTCGCTGACCGCGCCGCGCTGGGCGCGATGGCTGCAACGGCCGATCGTCCGCGGCGCGTCCGAAAACGGTCTCACGCCTGAAGCATCGCCGCCGGCTGCGGCGATCGCCGGCTCCACTCCGGAAGCGCGTCGTGCGATCAACGTGAAGCTGTTTTTCGAGGCGACGGATCGCGCCGGTCTCGCGCTCGAGGAGCGCGCCGTGCAATACCACTCCGATCTGGCGCGGCAACTCCGAGTGGTCCTGGAAGAGCTGATTCGCGGCTCGCAAACCGGTCTTGGCGCCGCCGTCGATCCGCAGACTCGCGTTCTCGACGTGCTTGTTTCCGCGCGCGGCGTAGCCTATGTCGATCTCTCGCCGGAAGTGATCCCCGCCGCCGCCGGCAGCCATGCGGAGCTGCTGACCGTCTACTCGATCGTAAACACGCTGTCGGTCAACTTTCCGGTCGTCACGCGCGTGCAGATCATCGTGGGCGACCGGACCGTCGAAACCCTGGCGGGCCACGTCGATCTGTCACGGCCGCTTTTGCCGAACATGGCGCTGCTCGCCGCGGCGCGCTCTGTCACGCTCGAACCGCCCGTGAAGCCCGACATGAAGCCCACGCCGCTCGATCAGGATGACAACTGATGCTGGAGCTGATCTTGTTTTTGGCCGTCACGACGAACGCCATCGCCGACGCGAGGGTGAAAACGGCTGAACGTCTTGCCGAGCAGGCGCGTCTTCGTTGCATGCGCGAACCGGACGAGGGACTGGCCGCGCTCGAGCGCGCGATGGCCATGACCGCGGATTTCTCTCCGACGCATTTCGTGAATCCGGGCCGAAAGGGCGAGCTGGTCGATGATGATTTTCTCGCCGCGCGCGCGGGTTATCGAGTTCACCGGGCCGGTCTGTACGGAGCCATGGGCGAGTGTCTTTCATATGCGCGCCGGGACGCCGCCGCCGCCCGTTATTTGCGCCGGGCGCTGGATCTCGATCCGAGATCCGAGCGCGGCCTGTTGGGTGAAACGCTGCTCCGGTTGGATCGTGCCCGTGAAGCGTTGTCCCTCGTGCTTGACGCGCATGCGCCCTCGCCGCGGGATCTCCTCGTCGCCGGGTCGGCGGCCGATGCGCTCGGACTTGCCAGCGTGCAGGCCGAGATCGACCGCGCGCGCATCATGCGCTTGAGCATGCCGTCGGTCGCGTATCGCGCCGGGCCCTTCCGTTTGCCTCCGACAGCGCGGTTGTCTACGGGCGCCCCTTTTCGTCTTGTTGGCGAGCATGGCGTCACTCTTGTTTACGTCTCCGAAGCCTCCGGTCGACACTGCTCGGCGGATCTCGAACAGATCGACCGCGCGGCGCGTCTCCAGGATTCGAGGATCGTGCTTCTCCCGGCCGATACGGAAGCCGACCAAGTCTTGCGACGCGCGGTCCGACTCTACTCCTACGATTGGCCGGTGGCGCTGGGGCCGGGCCTCGCCGCTGCGTTCGATGTCGTTCCCGCTTGCGCGGTCATCGTCGGTCGTGACGGCTTTTCGGGCGTCGTCGTGCGATCGCCGCTGGACGAGACTCTCGCGTCGGTTCTCGAGATTTTCGCTCGGGAGGACGTTCAGGAGAAGCGCCCGCGCCGGGCCTGGAGCGGCGGGCGACCCGACGACGCATCGCCGGCGGCGCGTCCCGGGCTGCTGGCCGAAGGTCTGGCGCCCGGCGAAGACGAGCCGTTTCCTGCCGAGTTCACGCAAGCCGTCGCGGCCTTCAGGGCGGGCAGATATGACGAGGCGATTCGTCTTTTCGAGTCGCTGGCCCAGCTCGCCGACGGATGGCTGCTTCTTCCCGAAGAGCGGTTCAATCGCGCGTTGTGCCTGCGCGCCTCGGGCGCGCGCGCCGAGGCGCGGCGAATGCTGTTGAAAATCGGGGACAGTCGTTTCCAGGAGGCCGTTGATCGGGCGCTGGAGGATTGCTCGTGACGAAGACGAAGCGGCCATCGTCGCTGGAGCGCGAGGTCAAGCTTCGCGTCGCCGACGCGAAGGCGGCTCGCAGGGCGCTGGCCCGTATCGGGGCGGCGCTCGAGCGCGCCCGGCATTTCGAGGACAACGTCGTTCTTGACGACGAGTCGCGATCGCTGAGCAAGTCGGACCGTCTACTGCGCATCCGTCGTGACGGACGGCGCTCCGTGATCACCTTCAAGGGACCGAGACGCGCCGTACGTGGCATCAAGAGCCGGCGCGAAATCGAGTTTGAAGCGCATGACGCCGAAGCGGCCGGCGAGCTTTTCTCGGGCCTGGGCTATCGTACGATTTTTCGTTATCAGAAGTACCGGGCGATTTACTCGCACGGCGGCGTCGAAATCATGCTCGACGAGACGCCGATCGGAACGTTTATCGAGATCGAAGGGCGGCCGCCCGAGATTCGGCGTGCGGCGGCGGCGCTCGGTTATGACGCCGGCGATTACATCGGCGCATCCTACGCGGACTTGTTCATCGCCGCCGGCGGCGTCGGCGACATGGTTTTCCGATGAAGGCCATGGTGCTGGCGGCCGGCTTGGGGCGACGCATGCGCCCGCTTTCCTCGATCGTTCCAAAGCCTGTGATGCCGGTGCTCAACCGTCCTCTGATTCATTGGACGCTTGAACAGCTCGCCCGTCATGGGGTGCGTGACGTTGTCGTCAATCTGCATCATCTGCCGGACGTCGCCGCGCGAATCATCGGTCGGGGGCGTCGTTTCGGATTGCGCATCGTCTATTCCCGCGAAGACGTCATCCTCGGCACGGGCGGCGGCTTGAAGATGGCGCGCGGCTTCTTCGGCGACGAGGCGTTTCTCGTCGTCAACGGCGACGTCGTTTTCGACATCGATTTGCGGTCGCTGATGCGCCGTCATCGAGACTCGGGCGCGCTTGCCACGCTCGCGCTGCGCCCGAATCCGGATCCTCGTCTTTACAGCGCGGTTGTCGTCGGCGAAGACGGATTCGTGCGCGCGATCGCCGGCCGCCCGATCCGCGCACGCGGCGTGGCGGCGCTCTTTACGGGCATTCACGTTCTCGACGCCGCGCTTCTCGATCGTCTGCCGGCGGGTCCGAGCGATTCCGTGCGCGATCTCTATCTCCCGCTGCTCGCCGAAGGCGAACCGCTTTTCGGCGCGCGCATGCGCGGACGTTGGTATGACTTCGGCAGTCCGCAGACGTATCTACGATCCCAGTTGCGAATGCTTGGGCGCGGGTTTCGAGACGTTCCGGCCGCCGCCGCTCTCGTTCACCACACGGTCCGCGCCGGACGAGGAGCGCGCATCGCGCGATCGATCGTCGGTCCCCGCGTGACTATCGGGGCGGGCGCCGTCGTCGAGCAGAGCGTGATATGGACGGGCGCGCGAGTCGGACGGGACGCGCTGGTGCGCGGCTCGATTCTCGCCGATAACGCCTACGTTCCGCGCGACAGGCGAATCGTCGGGCGCATCTTGATGGGCTCCGGAGCCGGCGTCGGCATTTGATGATCCTCGTTGACGCAACGTTTGAGCCCTGATTCCCCGGCCGCTTTTCGTGGCGGTATCTTTTTGTTGTTCCGCCGGCAATAAACGAATGGGTTGGCGTGGGACACGCGGGTCAAGGAGCTGATCGTCAACAAATCGGTCTTGGCGGCGTAGCATGGCTAGAGCGACACCACAAAATCCCAATACGGTGAACGTGGCCGGCGCCCATGCGGGCGCCGGCCGGCGTTAGTTTAGATCTTCCGAAAAGGACGGCTTATCGTGCGATCAGGATCGGCTCAAAAAGCGCGTCCTGATACTCATCTTCGGTCAATGCCTCGACCGCGCGCAGCTTGTTGAGCAGCCCGATCATCATCGATTCGAACGCGGGCGAGGGCGCTCCGTCGCGAATGGATCTCTGGTACTTGATCGGTCCCGGGATCAGCGTGACGAGAAAGGCCGTCTGTTTCGGCGTCAGGTCCTGAGGTTGTGTTCCGAAGTAGTGAAGGGACGCCGGGCGAAGTCCGTGGATTCCGGGCCCCCACTCGATGACGTTGAGATAGATTTCGAGGATGCGGCGCTTGGAGAGGGTGGAGTCGATGAGCAACGCGATCGCCAGCTCCTGAATCTTGCGACTGAAGCGCTTCTCGCGCGTGAGAAAGAGATTTTTGGCGAGCTGTTGCGTGATCGTCGACGCCCCGCGCGCCGTCGTGCCGCGTTTCCAGTTCGTGGCGAGGGCGACGGGAACTTCACTCAGGTCGATGCCGGAATGGCCGTGGAAGTTGGTGTCTTCGGCGAGCAGGAGCGCGCGGATGAAAAGAGGCGGCACTTCATCGAAAGGAATGAAGTCAATGGATTCGGGAGACACGTCGATTTTACGACGCCGGCCCTTGGTGATGACATGGTGCGTGAAAGGGCCTCTCAAACGGACGAGCGCCGGAATCGGTTCGGGCGGCGGCGTGAAATCGAGGCGTTGCTCGACCCTGAGAGAACGCGGATTCGATAGGCGGCCGACGACACGAGCCCCGAGCGAGGCCGCCCCGAGACCGCTTGCTTTGATGGGGAGCTCCAATCCGGCCGCGGCAAGCAGCCGGGAGAAGTCGACGCGCTCGACGTCGAGATCGAGATCGACATGCGGATTGCGCGTTGTATTTTGAATGCGGGCCCGTCCGACGAGAGTCATTCCCGCCGCGGAGAAATGGATTCGTTCGATGATCGCCTCGTTCGCCGCCCGTCGCCAGACGGCGGCAAGGCGCAGGTCGACGTCCGTCGGGACGCCGGACGATTCCTCGTCGTCTCCCTGGGTTTGATTCGTCAAACCGCTCAATGCGGCTTGACGCATCCGAGATTCGAGCACGAGACGTAAAGCGTCAAAGCCTTTTCGCTCCAAAAGCGCCGTGCCGTCAACCACTCCCGGATGCAGTTCGATCGTCTCCCGGAATCTCGCCGAGACGAGCCTTGCGGCGCGCAGTTGGAATGCGCGGAATCGCAGCCTGAACGACTCGCCGTCTTGCCATTCGATGTCGAGCCTTTCTCCTTTTTGTCGCAGGCGCGCGCGTATGGCGTGAAGCCCGACTCGCACGTCCCAGGCCATGGGAGCGAGACGCAGGCGACTCCGAGCCGGCAATAGAGCCGCGATCTCGCCGGTATGAAGGCGAACGAGCGGGCCGACCCATCCGCTGCCCCAGGGCGCCAGGCTAAAATCGACGTCTTCGACCTGGACGCGGACGCCCGGATGCTCGATAAGAATGCCCGATATGCGGAGCCCGAGCGGGATGCGAATGCGAAGCTCGTCGATCTGCGCCAGAGCGCCATGATTCGTCGCCATTACGATGAGGCGAGCGTGCAGCGCCTTTTCGAGAATCGGCCTGAGGAGGATCGCGACGAGTGTCAAGAGCGACGCCATGCCCAGCGCCACGAGGAGGAGCAGCAGCCGATGTTTCGGAGCAAAACGCGATTGCATGAGGCGTTATCAGGATCCTAATGCGCGAGCCCGGGCAAAATCCTGTTCATGGCATGTCGGCAGACGGCTCCCGGGCGGCGCGCGATGCCGGGTCGACTGATGGCGCCCAGGATGATCGCGAGCGTGAAGCTTGCTTCATGTCATCGGCACAGGAAGTCGAGCGCGAAGCGACCGCCTACAGCCTGAAAGCAGGGACAAATCGAGCCCCGCGTTTATTATAGCCAGAGTCGAGCCCTTGTTTGAATGGGCGGGATCTCGCCCGCGCTGGTATGATCATCGACATG
>JAFGSN010000170.1 GCA_016934575.1 Vicinamibacteria bacterium | reverse complement strand
CGCTTACCGCGGCGGGACTTCCACCCGCAAGTCTGATGCAGCACCAAAACCGGTTGATCCAAGTCCGGTGTTGTTCAAGACGCACCACGATGTCGGGGAGTCTATCACGCGAACACGGGATATTTAGGGCCCAGACAAGGTGATACGCAACCGAAAACGGCCGGCCATTCAAGGCCTTGACTCGTGAGAACACACGTCATCATCCCCTCTCAAAACACGGCTGTTGATTGGCAGAGCAATGCACATGCCGGGCGCGACGACGAGCCTCGCGCGCTTGTGTTCACCTCCTCTTCGAGAGATACTCGATTGATCCTGCGGCCGTCTATTCCGCTTTCCCGGCGGCGCACGGTCTTCCAGGGCCGGAATTCTGAGGTCGCCCATGCGCCGTGTCGGGAACGGCCATGAAATTCCGGTGGATTCAACCGCTGTGCGGCGACGCGCTTTGGGCCCGCAGAAACGGATGGTGAAATGGCAGCAAGCTATGGTTTCACGAAACGACTCAAGGAAAGACAGCGCCAGGAGAAACAACGCGAGAAGCAGGCCAAGCGCAAACAACGCCGCGAACAACGCGCCTCCGGCAGGGCGGATACGGTCGAGTATGCGGATGATGCCGATGGACCGTTTGATTCGCCGCCTCCCGTCGCGGGCGAGTCAGACTCTTCAGAGCCCCCGTCCGCGGAATCAGGGTCTCTGGAATTAACGGCGAATCGTGCTCACAGTAATGAGACCGGAGACTCGGACGGCAAATAGAGCGCCGTCGCCCCCTGATTTCTGAGCGGCTCGACGGAGAGGGCGCACCCGCCTCTCTTGCGTGTCTGCTATTCTTACACCGCCATGAACACCGCACGCACGCGCCTTCTCGCCGTCATCGGCGATCCGATCGAGCACTCGATGAGCCCCCTGATCCACGGGGCGGCTCTCGCGCACGCGCGGCTCGATTTCGCGTATGTCGCCTTCCGCGTTCAGGACGCAGCAGCCGCGATCGAAGCCATGCGCCGCCTCGGCATCCGGGGATACTCGGTGACCATCCCACACAAAGAGTCCGTCGTGTCTCACCTCGACCGGTTGGACGCGTCCGTTGAACGCTGCCGGTCGTGCAACACCGTGGTCAACGACGACGGATTCCTCGCGGGCTACTCGACGGACGGGCCCGGCGCCGTCATGGCGCTCCGCAACGCGGGCTGCGATCCACGCGGCCTCGACGCACTGATCGTCGGCAGCGGAGGAGCGGCCCGCGCGATCGCCTTCGCCCTGCTCGACGCGAGCGTCCGCAGCCTGCGTTTTCGCGCCGTCGAGATCGATCAAGCCGCGCTCCTGGCGCGCGACCTCGACGCCGCGCGGCCGGGGATCGTGAGCGCGCTCGAACCCGACGCTCATGAACGCGCCCAGCTTCTCGTCAACGCCTCGCCTATCGGAATGCATCCCGCCCAGGACGCGATGCCCGTGCCGCTCGACTGGCTTCGCAAGGACCTCGCCGTCTTCGACGTCGTCTACAATCCGCTCACCACGAAACTCGTCGCGGCGGCGCGTGAGCGCGGCTGCCTCACGATCGACGGCGTCGGCATGTTCGCCGAGCAGGCCGCTTTACAGTTCGAGCTTTTCACCGGGGAGAAAGCCCCGCGTGATGTCATGCGCCGCGTCGTGCGCGACGCTCTCGCCCGCGCGGAGGCTCGTTGAAAAGCAACCTCGTCCTCATCGGCTATCGCGGCACCGGCAAGTCCACGATCGCCGCGCTGCTCTCGAAGCGCTCGCGCTGGCCGGTCGTCTCTCTCGACCGTCTGATCGTGGAGACGGCCGGACTCGATATTCCGGAGATCGTGGCCCGCTTCGGCTGGCCGCGCTTTCGCGAGCTGGAGCGCGCGGAAGTCGAGCGCTCCGCGCGCCGCGAGCGGCACATCCTCGACTGCGGCGGCGGAGTCGTCGAAGACCCGCGCAACGTGACCTCGCTCAGCGCCTGCGGCTTTTGCGTTCTCCTCACGGCCGGCGTGGCGTCCATCGCCGCGCGCATCGGCGGCGACTCCAATCGGCCGTCGCTCTCCGGCCAATCGATCGTCTTGGAGATCGAAGAGAAGCTCAAGCAGCGCGGACCGCTCTATCACGCCGCGGCCGACCTTGTCCTCGCCACCGATCACGCAACGCCGGAAGAGATCGTCAATGCGATCCTGCGCGCGGCTCCCGTTTTTTCCGGCGTTGACGCATGACGCAGGATGGTCCCATGCCGATCGCCGTTCAGTGACAAGCTCCGCGGCCCGTCCCATCGGCCGCATCGTCCGTCACTATCGATCGTCGATCACGCGACCGGCAACGAAAAACATCGCGGCCTCGGAGCTTCTTCACGAAACCCAGGGCGCGCAAGCGAAGCTCGTTGCCGTGATTGACGGTAGCCGTCAGCCACGCGGCGTCCAAGCAAGCGATCGTACTGTGCAATCAAACGCGGCGCGCGCCCGCCTGCAATAACTCGGCAGAGCATTTCCCTCTTGTCGGGACTTCGTTCGCGCACCGAGAATCTCGTCCATGATCCGAAACGCGGCGCGCGGCGTCGAGCGAGCGCGCGACGCCTCATCGGTTCGCGTCGGGCCGCGACTCGCGACGCCGATCACGCGCGTATCGAGTCGAATTCGGACTTGACCTGCGCTCTGCGGTGCGCCATGCTCATGCAAGTGCGACCCATGCCACGCAAATCAGGACAGGCGCCGCGACAACTCACGCTTCCTTTCGAGGCCGGACCCTGGAACGCCGGCGCGCTCGAGAGCATGTTGTCTCTGGAATGCGGCCGGCCCGTGGAGATCGTCTTCACCGAGAATCGTTCCGTGCTGCTCTCGTTTCGAAAAACGGGCAAGATGATTCGTTTGCGCTTGCACCGCATCTTTTTACATGCGCCGATTGACGTCCTGCGCGCGCTGGCTCGCAGCGTCCGACGACGCGGTCTTCACGACGGCGTCGTGCGGCGTTTCATGAACGAGAATCTGCACCACGTGCGCAAGAGCACGCGCAAGCTTCCGCCGCTCAAGACCGCGGGTCGCTTCCACGACCTCCGGCAAATCCGCGATCGCCTGCGCGATCGCTTCTTTGGCGGAGGTCTCAAGGTGCCGATCACGTGGGGGCGGGGCATCGGAAGCGGCCGGCGCGGACGTCTCACGTTCGGCAGTTACGATCCGGTCTTGGGCATCATCAGGATTCATCCCGTGCTCGATCGCCAGGACGTTCCGCTGTATTTCATCGAAAGCGTCGTGTACCACGAACTGCTCCATCATCTCCTGGGAGGCGTGGTGGACGCCGCCGGCCGGACGATCTATCACTCGAAGGCCTTCCGCTCGGCCGAGGAACGCTTCCCCTGGCAAAGACAGGCCCTGGCCTGGGAAAAAGCGAATCTCCCGCGTCTGCTCCGCGCCGCCGCGCGGCTGGACGCCGTGCGGCGCATTCAGGCCGCATGGTCGCGACGTCCGGCGCGCCGGTCGCGACGCGCGAAACCGCGCGTCGCTCAGTGTCGTTCCCGCGACACGAATTGTCATTGAGACGCGAACAAGCCGAAAGGCGATCCATTTGTCCTCATCCTTCCCCCAGGTTCGGCGACGTCGCTTGCCGGCGGACAAAGCTCATTAACAGCGGCGACCGGCATCCGATTCTTCATCGACGTGTCAATCTTCCGCGACCCGAACGTCGGCCGGTCCGACGTTGGGGCGGACATCGAACTGCGCGAGCTTCCGCCCGTTCTCTTCGATCATGCCGTAGCGATCGACTGTCGTTTGCTGCGTGACGACGTAACTCGTCCAATGCGCCGGCACGCTCACGCGCAGCGTGAGCGGCTGATCGTAGAGATCAGCGAACGGCCGGCCGAACGTGTTCACGCGGCTCTCGTCGCACGCGATTTCCACCGAGAATCCCGCATCCGTGGCGTCGGCGAGCGACACGACCCTGACCGCTTCACGCTCCTGCTGATACTTATACGCGTCGCTGGTGGTCGCGATCCAAACCACGTTGCGATTGGCGTCGAGATAGTCCAACAATCCGACGAGGTCGGCGACGTCGGTGCTGAGCCATTCACCGCCGATGCCGTGAAAACCGAGTTGCGTCCATGCCCCGCGATTGATGGCGTCCAGAACCGGGATCGTGATGTCCGCGAAATGCGACGACGGACAGCAGCCGTGCGATCGCTCCGCCAGAAATAGCTCGTGCTTGTCGAGCAACTCGCGCAACTGCGCGTCGCTGACATCCCATCGGACGCCGCCCGGGGTGATGTACGGCAAGAGCCGCGGCGCTCCGTCATAAACTCCGCGAATGATCCGCGCGCACTCGCCGATCTCATGGTCGGCTTGCGCGTACGACAAGACGTCGCCGTGAATCATCGTATGATCGGCCAGTTCGTGACCGTGGGCGATACACTCGACCTCCCAGACTTGCCGGTATCTCCCGTAACGTTCCGAGCCGGGATTGACGAAGAACGTTCCCACGAAACCGCGGGCGTTGAGCAACGGCAAGGCGTTCTCAACCTGGCTCTCCATGCTGTCGTCGAAGTGCATCGAAAAGGCGGCGCGCTTGCCGTCCTTGAAGCTCATCACCTGCGGCGCTCCGTACGGCTCTTCCGAGCAGCCGCACGGCATGAGCGTCGCCAGGGAGACGATGACGAGACGGGCGAACCAACGGGAGAGTTTCATGAATCGTCACCTCGCGCTTTCCAGGGGGCGCCGCGTGGCCGGTGTCTATCCGCCGCGCCCCATTCGGCGGGATACGCACGCCGGTCGCGAAAGCGCGCCGCGCGCATCCATCCTCCGCTTGCCGCCGTCTGATTATCGACGCGCGACGGCGACGCGGCAATCGTCTCGGGACAAGCGGGATCCGCCGAGCATCCAACGGGATTCCGACAAGATCAAAGCCAAGCACCGCCGCCCAAACTCCAGTCATGATCGCGCGTCCTGCCGGCCCGCAATCCGTTGCGCCGACTCGCCGTCCGTGACGGACCGCTTGTTCATACCTGTTCCCGCTCGTCCCCGCGACCTTGATACGACCTCGGCCCCGCATCAGAATCATCCGATGAAAGATCCGACCGACTCTCGACCTGCGGACAACGGGATTCCGGCATTGCCGCGACGGCGTTTCCTGGGGCTCGCGGCGTGCGCGGTCATGACGGCGCGATGCGGACCCTCGGATAACGAGAGCGATCGAACGTATGCATTGACCGGCGCGCTTCTCGTGGATGGAACGGGAGGGACGCCGATTCCCGGCGCGGTGCTCGCCGTCAAGGGCGATCGGATTCTGGCCGCCGGACCGTCCAACGAGGTGACGATTCCCGACGGCGCGCCGGTGGAGAACCTGCACGGATGCACGATGCTGCCCGGCTTCATCAATGCACACGTGCATCGCGCATACGAGGAAGACGTCTTGAGGGCGTGGGTTCAAGGCGGCGTCACCACCGTGAGGGACCTCCATGCGTTCAGGCCCGTATCACCCGAGCTTTTCCGGATCCGCGATCGCCTCTCTTCCCGGCCCGAGTGCGCGCGTATCGTTGCGGCGGGATGGTTCGTGAACGTGCAGGGAGGCTATCCGGGCGTCTACTGGCCCGGCGCGCCCGCGATCACGTTCACGTCCCCGGATGAGGCGCGACAGCGTGTCGCTCGACTCATCGACGACGGGGCCGACGTTATCAAGACCGTCCTGGAGTACGGAACGAACTGGGGGTGCTCGGGTTGGCCGATTCCAACTCTTGAAGCGCTTACGGCGATCGTCGAGACAGCTCATCAGCGTCGCACGCCGGTCTCGACTCACGTCACGGAATCGCGTTTCCT
>JAFGSN010000169.1 GCA_016934575.1 Vicinamibacteria bacterium | reverse complement strand
TTCGGCCGCAACCAAACCAACGACGCCACGGAGCGCGCAGAGTCAGAGGGTGAAGCGCCTGATCCCTTGCTTCAACGTCCGGCGGTTGAAATTGATGAGCGGCCCGTTCACTCGTGATCATCGGACGAGGCGGTCAGAATCCCGGGATCGTAGTCAGAGTCAAGCAGGGCCCGTTCCAGGTCGGCGATATGCTCCGCGCCCCGAGTCTCGACGGTCAGATCGACCGTGGTCTCGTCGATGTCCGCCTTGCTGAAGGCGCGGTTGTGAACGATATCCATGACATTAGCCTGGGCGGCGGAGACGACGCCGAGCAGGCGATGAAGCGCGCCGGGATGATCGGAGATGCGGATACGAAGACGCAGGAGACGGCCGTCCTTGACGAGGCCGCGCTCGATGATCCGTGCGAGGAGGCTGGCGTCGATATTGCCGCCGCTGATGATCAGAGCAACCGAGCGGTCATGCAGGTCGATCCGGCCATGGAGCAGGGCCGCCAAGCCCGCGGCGCCCGCGCCCTCCGCCACGGTCTTTTCGCGTTCGAGCAGCAAGAGAACGGCGCTGGCCAGCTCCTCTTCGCTCACGAGCGCGAGGCCGTCCAGATAGCGTGAGACGATCGGCAACGTAAGCGGCCCGGTTCGCCGAACGGCGATACCGTCGGCCAGAGTTGGCGCCGCGCCGACCATGACCGGCGCGCCAGCGTCGCACGCGGCTTTCATCGAGGGAACTCGTTCGGTTTGCACGCCGAAGATGAGTATGTCGGGGCGTCGATCCTTCACGGCCACCGCGACGCCGCTAGCCAGCCCTCCTCCTCCCACTGGGATGACAATCGCCTCGATTTGCGGAGACTGTTCGAGCAACTCGAGTCCGATCGTGCCCTGTCCGGCCATGACGGCCTCGTCGTTGAACGCATGAACGAGAACCGATCCGCGCTCGGACGCGATCGTGACGGCCTTTTCATAGGCGTCGTCATATCCGTCGCCGTGGAGCACGACCTCGGCGCCATGTTCCCGAGTCGAGCTGACCTTGATCAGCGGCGTGCCGACCGGCATGACGATCGTCGAGCGAATGTCCAGGCGAGCCGCGTGATACGCCACAGCCTGGGCATGATTGCCCGCGCTGGCCGCGACGACGCCGCGCATTCGCTCTTCGGGATCGAGCAGCAGAAGCTTGTTCAGCGCCCCGCGCTCCTTGAAGGAGCCCGTCATCTGCAGGTTCTCGAGCTTGCAGAAAACACGGCTTCCCGTGAGACGTGAAAGCGTCTCGGAGCACGCGCACGGCGAGACATAGATCGCGTCCGCGATACGCGCGCGCGCCGCAACGACGTCCTTCGGAGTGATCATGATCGTGTCGCCTTTCCGAGCGGGGACGCCAGCAGACTATGCGGTCGCGGTCGCGGCGTCAACGGCGGCATCGAAGACGTGTTTGCGGTCGATGGCATGAAAGGCTTCCACGGCGACAGCCCACGACCGAGCAGCGTGACGCGCGTGTCCTTGACTGTTTCATTTGGATCGTTGCAAATGGCGATGTCACGGGAAAATGCCCCCGCCGATACGCTGGCGGGGGCTTGCGGGTTGGAAAAGCGATCATGGAAGATTGAAGTTCAATGTCTTGGTCGTGTTGATCCCGCCCAGATTCTCGGCTGTGGCGAGCTTGATCATCGCCCGGCACGGCACACCGGCAGGATTGCCGCTGAGCCTGAATCGCAGATAGCGCGTCTGTCCGGCGGACATGGAAGATACGCCCCCGCTCTCCTGCGTCGGCGAGGCGCGAAACGGCGAATTGGAACTGGCGGGGCCATAATAGCTGGCGCTGGTGTTGCGATTGATAATATGTCCTTCGACACTCTCCAAAGCGGCGCCGCTGGCATGATTCACGATGCGGAACGTGACCCACCCGGTCGAGGCATCATAGTCATGGTAGCTGATCGTGGCATTGATGGAACTGCTCGGAGCCGGGTCAGTATCCGGCGGTTCCACCCGGAACGATCGCGATCGCGACCAGTCGCCCCACTGCCCGCCGACTCTAGCTCGCACCTTCCACGTCCAGCCGGTAAGTCGAGATGAGGGAATGCAGACGTCGCTAACCCACTGATATGACGAAACGGCGAGCTGATCCGTTTCAATTGTCGGCATCGTTCCGCTTGGGCCGATAACGTAGAGGTGATACCGATCGGCCCCGGCACAATACGACCAGTTAAAGCGCCAAATAATGCTGTCGAGGTGATCCGTGCGGCCGTTGTCCAGCACTGCGCCGCTCGACGGCGTTAACAACATGGGAACGCATATCCGCGCCGGAGCGGCATTAACTTGGATCCGCGTTGTCGCCGTGGAGTCTCCGCTCGCGCCATGAGCAGTAAGCGTGTACGTGGTCGTGTTGGCTGGGCGCACGCTGCATGTTCCGCTGAGCGAAACATCGCCGATGCCTTGGTCGATTTCCACGGAAGCGGCGTTCGTGACCTCCCAGCTAAGCGTGGAAGAATCGCCGGCATCGATCGCCGGCGGATCGGCGA
>JAFGSN010000168.1 GCA_016934575.1 Vicinamibacteria bacterium | reverse complement strand
TAACACAGGATCCGGGATAAGCGGACGAGGCACGCCGTCTGCCATTAACACAGGATCCGGGATAAGCGGAGCGGACAGCTTCGGTTGTTCGAGCAGCATGGGAGACAGACACAGAGCTGCCAGTAGTGCGCAACAGAGCGCTCGATGGATCGTCATTTTTTCCTCCTTGCCGCCAGTGGCGGCCTTTATCGTTTCATGTTACGCTTTACGTCAATGATATTGGCCGACGGCGTTATGGGCGCCGGTGGCCAGTGGGGGTTAGAAGTATGATTTCAAAAGACGCACAGACCAGGGAGATCGTGGAACGTGCTCTCGATCTTCTGGCCGGTCTCACCAGTTCGAAGACATGCGCGGCGTTCGTCTGTGACGATGGAAGGGAGCCCGAGCTGTTCGTCAGCCTTCGTATCGATCAGGCCGTGCTTGATCGAGTCCGGGCGGCATGGAAATACGGGTGCGACGCGCTCGCGTACGGTTCGAAGGTCGACTGCGCGGAAGGGTCCGCTCTGTTCCCGGTGATCGTCGATAGACAGCTTCGCGGCGTGATTTACATCGAGCAGATGGGAAACGGCGCGGAAGAGGAGATCAATCTCGTCAGCACTCTGATCGGGAACCGACTCATCGATGGGGCGCCGCGGACGTCGCGCGAGGCTCCGAACGAGCGCGAGTCGCTTCTGCTTCTTCTCGAGCGCAACGAGTGGAACATCGCCCGCGTTTCCCGGCTCCTGGGCGTAAGCCGTCTAACGGTGTACCGGCGTCTGGGACGCCATGGCGTGTCGCGGCCGAGCGGACCGAAGCGCCATCCCAATCCTCTTCCGGACGGCGCCGCCTGAGTCTCGAACGATTTCCGGAAGAAGTCGGGATCGGGACATAACGGGAGCGCGTTACGCAGCGTTTCCTCGGCCTTTGAAGAAGGTGTAACAAAACGTGCCGCCAGGGGCGGCGGCGGCGTAAAGATCGGCGATTGCCTTTCTCCACGATGACTCTTCCATCAGTCCCGCCGCCCGGACCTCGTTTTCGACTCCCTCGACCATGGCGGTGAACGTTTTCTTGGTAAAGCCTTCCGCCCATTCCGGTTTGGAGTCGTCCACATAAACGATTCTGGGCACGACCGCCACATCATGAAGGCCCGCGGCTGTCAGCAATGGGAAAAGGCGACGGCCGATCAATGCATCTCCGCCCTTGCGCGCTTGTAGCTCGATGAGGCAGTGAATGGCCTGGCGAGCCCAGGCGCTATCCGGATGAAAATAGGCCGAACCATGATCCCCCTCGACGACGGTGATCGTGCCTCCCGGCTTGAGGACGCCGCGAAGTCGCGCAAGCGCCTCAATGGGACGGTCAAGGTGCTCGAGGACAAAGCAGACGAAGACGTGGTCGAATGATCCGGCGGCAAAGGGCATGTTATAGATGTCGGCCTGCTGAAAATCGACGTTTGTAAGGCCGCGTTCTCGAACGGCGCATCGTGCGTTATGGAGCGACGTCTCCGCGACATCGATGGACGTGAAACGTGCGCCGGGATTCCGCGCCGCAAGATAAACCGTCTGCGCGCCGGTTCCGCAGCCTGCTTCCAGCACGCGAGCGCCAGCAGCATAGACTGTATCGGAGTGCAACAGTCCGACCAGAGCCGCGGCTTGGTCATGCAGGCGGAGTCTTTCGCGCGACGAGTATCCGTGAACGTATCGTGAAGCCGATTCGGTCATTAGTAATACCTCGCATCGATGATTCTCGCATTCTATCAAGCGCCTTCAATCCACAATAAGGAGAAGGCGCCTCCGCGAGCCGGAAAGACATATTTTCCGAGCCGCTCCGCGAATCGGCAGCCCACTCCCGCGGAACAGTTGGGCGGGATTCTGTTGTCATCGAGCCATCCGTGTCGCCATCAGTCCATGAGGATCGGTAATGCGGCCGGGAGGGGCGACGTCATGCAAAGACACTGTCCAATCGCGGTGTTTTTACCGGTTCGCTTGACGACCAGGCGCGGAAGACGCCGAGCTGCCCGCGAGCGCGGTCATGCACTTTCATGACTCGGCAGGGGGGGCATGTATCTTGACGAATCATTTCACCAAGCGTACTGTCGCGCAGGACGCATGCGGAACATGGGGGACTGTGATGCGAAATAGAGTGCTTGTCGGTCTTGGCCTGGCAGTGCTTGTTCTGATGAGTGGGCGCGCCGAAGCGACAGTCGTTGTGAGCCCTGCACGAGTCACTGTCGACCAGGGCGCCACAAGCACGCCCGTTTCGGTCAGCCTGACTTTCGACTCGATGCGCGGCGTGGAGGCGCGAGGAGAAGGCAGACTGGCGACCAGCCTGCTCCCCAGTGGAGTCACGACTTCGCCCGACCCGCTGACTTTCCAGTTCGCTCCGTCACCTTATACAACGACGACATCCGCAACGATGGTGTTCCAGTTCGTCGTCAGCGGTAGTACGGCCCCTGGCGCCTACTCCTTGCGTGTGACTGAAAGCGGGAAGCTCCAGGCGGGCTCGGCGAGCATGATGCTCGTCGTGCGACAGGTCGTCGTCACGCCGCCGGTCACTCCGACTCCGACGCCAATCGTCGTTACCCCGGCGACTTCCATTCGTGGCGTCGTGCCGCCGGCGGTGAGCGCGGGAACCGTCGACGTCGTCGTGCGACTTCTCGGAGCGTCGATCCCTCAGGACGCCGAGGTGTATGCGGCGGAGGAGAATCAAGGCCAGGACATCGTCGTTTCCCACAGCCGCTACATCTCTTCAGGATTGATCGAGGCCGTGGTTCGCGTGCGCGCCGACGCCGCTCCGGGGCCGCGCCGGCTGCGCTTGCGTGACGCATCGGGCGCGGATCTGGGCGTCGATGCACGGCTGATCATTCTGCCGGCGCAATCGATCGCCGCTCCGGCACAGGTGCTCACGGCGGCCACGTTGAGCCCGCGCTCGGGCACGCTCGTGGCGCCGAACGACCGCATTTATCCGCGAGGCGTTCTGACGACCTCCGGCGCGGGCACGATCGTGGGCAGTTGGCGCATCAACGGTACGCCCTTCGACCGCTTCGCCATTCAAGTGCGCAGCGGCCGCCCCGTCCAGGTGACTGCGCGTATGCCGGTTCCGCCGCTGATCGTGGGCGAGCATCGTCTGGAGCTGGTCATCGAGTCGCCGCAGAGTTTCGCGACGGCGCCGGTCCGCCTCGTCGGCGCGGCCTCGACGGCTTCGGCGTTGCGCGTTTTCTCTCCGCGTGACAACGCGGCGCTTTCTCTCATGCCTCCGTATCCCGTCTTCAGGTGGTCGCTGGCGCCGGGCGCGGTCGGGTATGAGCTTGAGATTCAAGGAGAAGACCGAGTGTTGAGCCGGCGGCTGGCCGAGGTGGAATGGAAGGCCGATCCGGCCATTCTGCGGGAATTGGGGCCCGGACTTTGGCGATGGCGCGTGCGCGCCTTTTTCCCGGGCGATGTTCGCGGCGAGCCGACGTCTGATCGGGTTTTCACAATTGTTCCGCAGGCCGTGAAGTTCGGGAGGGTGAACGTAGAGCGCGATCCGGCGACGGGACGCGCGCGGATCGCGTGGTCGATCGACGCTTCGGGCGCGATATACAGGGTGGAGATTCTCGACGCTGAAGGCAAGAAAGCGCGGTACAAGGCGCTGACCTTGGAGCCGCGGTTCGTCGTGCCCTCGCGCGTGGTTTTCGCCGCGGGACAGTCGCGTGTGCGGATCACGGCTCTTGGTCCGCAGGGCGAGGTGCTCGGAGTCTCCGACGTTGTTCGATCTTCGTCGGGCGATCATGACCTCTTCGGACGTATCGCGCTCGCTCAGGCCGCGCCCTGCGAGGTCACGGCCTTGGCTCCGCCTGAGAATGGCACGGTCTCCGAGGCGGCGACACGTATTGAGGCGCAGTGGAGCGGACTTGCGGCGCGGGATGAGGTCTTTCTTGAAATCGACGGGATGGACGTCTCGGACCTCGCGATATGGACCGAGAATGACGTTGTCTACGAACCGGTGTTGCCGCTTGGCGTCGGCTCTCACGAGGCCAGGATCAGCCTTCGGGGCGCGGAAAGGGTCTGGAAGTTCAGCGTACAGACCTCCTCGGAAGCCGCCGGCGCCGGCGTGCCCGAGGCCTCAAAATGGGACGTCAGTGAGCAATGGCAACTCTCGCTTCAGGCCGGCCTGTCCGTGACGAAAGAGTCTGAAGGGAGCGCGGCGCCCGGGACCGACATCGCCACGCTCCAGGCCTCAGGACAGGGCGACGTCACGGATCGGGTTTTTTTCGTAAGAGCGTCCGGTGACTTCGCCGGACGACGGACGCTTGATGAACCCAAGGAGTTCGTGGATGAGAATCGCAACTGGATGCTCGAGGGCGGCATGAGAGAAGGCGTGTTCTCGGCAAAGGTACGCGCAGGGCATGCCGCGCCCGATTTCATCGACCAAGCGGAGTATCTGACGACGGGTCTCGTCAAGAGCGGGATCCAGGCCAGGGTCGGCGCGTCGCTTCTCTCGGGAGCGGCTTATCAATCGGTCACGTCAACGGCCGACGGGGCGGAAAGCGGCTTGGGGCTCGAGCAAGACGTCAGCGCCTTTGCGCTCGAGTTGTCAAAGGATCCATCGGGCAGCCTTCTTCGCGTCGTGCGCATTAATGTCGACGATTCCGGAGGAGCGATGTCGCCGCCGCGCAAAGGCTCGGTGTCCGGCGTGTTCGGCCGCCTCATGTTTGGAACGAATCTCGATTTCACCGTCGAGGGAGCTCGGAGCTCGATCGATGCGGACACCGCCGGAGAGGAGGATCGGACGGGTCAGGCCGGTCGCGCAGCGTTGACGGCGACTTCGAGCAAAGGAACGGTTTTTACGATGGCGGTGCGTCATCGCGACCGCGATTTCGTCAATCCCGCCAGCGACGGCCTCACGGCGAACGGGACGCCGGGAAACAGCGTCGAGCTTTCCGTCGCACATCCGTTCGATCAAGGGCGCGGCTCGATCACGGCGGCAGGCCAATACTTGACGAGCCCGGCGGCGCTCGAGGAAGGCGCGCCGAACATCCAGGAGGGAAGCGGCAGTCTTTCCGTTTCGATCGGCGCCGGACGGCCCGTCTCGCTGTCGGCCACGGGAACGACAGGCATGCGAACGAGCGATCCTTATGATTCGCTGAGCCTGCCGGAGACCGACCAGCTCGACCTGGGCGCCACGGCCACGCTCACGGAAACCTTGGGCAGAATGAGCCTCTCGCAGACCGCCGCGTATCAGACGGCCAAAGACAGAATCAATCCGCTTGCCGACACTCAGACGCTCGCCGGAAACGTGGCGCTGAACGGCAGTATTGGAACGAGCCTCACGCTGGCAGCATCGTTGGGATTCACGCGAACGGAGTCGGATCCCGAAATGGGACAGACGGACATCATACAGATATCGGCGCAGCCCTCGTTCCAGTTCGCGCGGATCTGGCTTTCCTTACAGCCGACCATGCTGTACTCGAAAACGCGCAATGAGATCCTTCTGCTCGAATCGACGGCGGAGCAGTACGCGGGCCTGCTTTCATGGACGCCGCCCTGGGCGAGATCGCTTCTGTCGTTCCAGCTCATCGCTGACTGGAGCCGGGCTATCGAGGGGGAGGTTCTTCCGAAACCAGCGTTCGACAAGCGCTATGGCTTCGCCCTGACTCTGCAGTGGGGAGCCTCGGGGACCGCGACGAGCGCCCCTTCAGCGGCCCCGGTAGCCCTGCGGGACGGCGCCGCGACTCGCGCCAGCGCTCGACCCGCTAGTTGGAATCCGGATTCGTCACCTCAGGCGTGGACGACAATACGCCGCGTCGCTAACCTGCCGCAGGGCGTTGCCTCGGCGGTTTCGGCGCATGCGCAATGCGGTACTCGTCTATATCCGCGTCGGTGACGCTCTGCTGATCGGGCGGCAGGGCTTCGCCGTACGTGGTCAGATCACGCTGAAGGCGCAGATAACAAATCTCCGGCGCGTCCTGATAGCGCAATCGGCGGGAGAGAAACGCCTCGTTGGGGATCATGAGCACGAAATCGTGGGTTTCGTCCGTCGCCAACCGAACTCTTAGTGTATAGCGACGGTAGACGTCGTCGGCGGAGAAACCGACATACTCCACATGTGTACGGAGCGCGCGTCCGTCTCGAGGAACACAAGTCGGATAGAGTTTCACGATACATTGTAGACCGCCCGGGGCGTACGCGCCAATGGAGGTTGTCCTCATGGACGCTCGTCACGTCATGTTGCTTGATCTCGGCCAACACGCGGCATACAGTATAAGGTCGGCGGCTCGATGTTCCCGGTGTTCTGTGTGCCTGTCGTGGCGACCTGAGCGCGGCCCCCGCTCGATCATCACCGCTCGTGCAACCCGAGAGAATGCCGCTGGTGATTCTATGGAATAGCTGGACGCCTGAGTCGTCCAGTACACGGGGCGAAAGGAATGGGTTGCACGTGGGACGCAAGCTGTATGTAGGGAATCTGCCGTTCAGCATGACGGATGAAGGTCTCACCGATCTCTTCGCGCAGATGGGCGCCGTGGAGAGCGCGCGTATCGTGCGCGATCAGGGCACGGGGCAGTCGCGCGGATTCGCATTCGTGGAGATGGTTTCGGACGAGGACGCGCAACGAGCGATGCAATTGAACGAGCGCAACATCGACGGAAGGTCCATCGTCGTCAACGAAGCGCGACCGAAGACCGAAGGCGGCCGCGGCCGCGGCGGATTTGGCGGCGGGCGTGGACGGGGACCGGGCGGAGGCGGCGGCCGCGGCGGCGGCCGCGGTCGGTGGTAGTCGCTCGCAACCTGTCGTTCATGCCGAGAATGCCGAAGGAGCGGATGTCCGCCGAACATTCGCTTCTTCAGCTCGAGGTTTCTGCTCACGCCAAGAAGCGGCGTGGCCGAGGCCTGGCGGCTCATTGACGCCGTGCGCGAGCACACGGCAGGGATGAGGCATGAATGGATCATTGGTTCAATGGAGAGAAGCGATCGTCGCCATGACGACCGGCAGCATTTTGTTTGTCGGCGTTCTCCGCGTGAAACATTTTCATTGATCCTCATCATCAAATGGCCATGCATTTGTCCCATGGTTTGACGCGCGCGGTGAAAAGATATAAGTTCATATCGATGAGTCGGATAGACCGGCCCGTTGCGTGCCGCGACCGACTTGCGATCAATTCCTCAGAGTGATCTCGAGGCGGATCGCCGAAAAGCCGAATAGCTTGAATTCAAACGTTCCATTGTGATTATGACGAAAGCGCAGGACAGGACGTGCCTCGGATCGCGATCGAAAGATGAGGATCGAGGCGTGCGGCGCCAATCGGGCGAGGTCGGCGAGGCGTTCGGTTGTCATGGCTGCTCGGTCACGTTGTGTCCGAGCTTCAGCGTCGATTCGGACGCCGTTCCGCGACTCGGCGGCGCGGCGCTTGTCGCCGCGGCTGCGACGTGTTTTCTCACGCCGCTCATCTGCGCGCTCGCCGCCGCCGCGTGGTTGAAGACGGCCCTCGTCGAGAGGAACCTGATCGTGCTCGCCGGCCTGATCATCGGCCTGTTGCTTGCGGTTGGAGCGTCTCGATTCGTGCATGCACGCAGCGCTCACAAGGAGACCACGAATGGCTGAGACGGCCGTGATCGCCGGTTTCCAGGGGACTTTTCCTCATGGAATACATCCCGACGATCGGAAGAGCCTGGCCGCGAACACGCCGATCGAGGTTTTGCCGGCGCCGAAGACGGTTCTCTTGCCGGTTCTTCAACACCTGGGCGCGCCGAGCAACGCGCTCACTCGTCCCAATCAGGAGGTCGTAATCGGAGAACAGGTCGCCTCCGCTGTCGGGTTCATTTCCGCGGGCGTCCACGCCTCGGTGAACGGGATCGCGCGGCGGCCGGTTCATGTGACGTTGCCGAACGGACGGCGCGTGCCGGCGATTCCAATCACGGCCGGCGCCGAGCAACACTCGGCCGAACAGATCCATGCGGACTTCATCGGCGGCGAGTGGCCGACCGTCGATATGCCCGCATTCGCCGCGCAGGAGATCGTCGACGCGGTTCTCGGCGGCGGCATCGTGGGGCTCGGCGGGGCGGCGTTTCCGACGCACGTCAAACTGACGCGCCAGCCGAACAAAACGATCGACGCCGTTCTCGTGAACGGCTGTGAGTGCGAACCGTACCTGACGTCCGACTATCGCCTGATGATTGAAGCTCCGCGCGCTATCGTCGCGGGCGGTTTGCTGGCCGCGAAGGCGGTGGATGCGCGCTTCGTGGTCATCGCCGTCGAAGACAACAAACCCAAGGCCATCGCGGCTTTACGCGAGGCATGCGCGGGCACGAACGTCGTGGTCAAGGCGTTGCGAACGAAATACCCCATGGGCGGCGAGAAGCAAACGGTCCGCGCCGTTCTCGGAAGAACCGTGCCGACGCTCGGTTTGCCTCTGGACGTGGGCGTTGTCGTCGTCAACGTCGGAACGGCGCACGCCGTCGCTCGTATCGTGCTCCGCGGCAAGCCGCTGACCCACCGCGTGATCAGCGTCACCGGTCACGGCGTGAAGACGCCTAGGAATCTCATCGTACCGATCGGCTCAAGCTATCGATCGCTGCTTGATTTCTGCGGAGGCTTGAGGCCGGAAGCGGCGCGCGTCTTGTCGGGCGGCCCGATGATGGGTTTTACCGTGGCCGATCACGACACGCCGGTGACGAAGGGCACGAGCGGGGTCACGGTGTTGACCCGGCGGGACGTGAGTCATTCCGCCGAGACGGCCTGTCTGCGCTGCGGCCGCTGCGCGCACGTCTGTCCGTTGAACCTGGTTCCGACGCGCATCGCCATGGCCGCGCGCAAGGGAAACTGGGATGTGGCGCGGCGATATCACATACAGGCGTGCATGGAGTGCGGTTGCTGCACATACGCCTGCCCGGCGAGCATTCCGCTGGTCCAACTCATTCGCGTGGGCAAGGCGCGGCTGCCCCAGCAAGGCTCGGGGAGCGGCAAGCAATGAACGGATCTCAAGAGACGGCGAACGCCATCACGAATGACGCCGCGCCCGCGTTGCGCGTCGCGCCCGCGCCTCACGTCTACGACACACGACTGACGACGCGTCGAATGATGCTGGACGTTCTCTTGGCGTTGGCGCCGGTCGTCGGCATGAGCCTTTACAACTTTGGATGGCGGGCCGTGCTCGTGATGGCGGTCACGACGGCGAGCTGCCTGGTCGTGGAAGAGGCGGGAGCGCTTTTGCAGCGCAGACCGTCGAGCCTGGGCGATCTCTCGGCCGCCGTGACGGGGCTGATCCTCGGTCTGAGCCTGCCCGCGAGCTGTCCGTGGTGGGTGGCGATGATCGCGGGCGTCGTCGCCATCGGCATCGGCAAGCTGGCTTTCGGCGGCCTGGGACAGAATCTCTTCAATCCCGCGATGGTCGGCCGCGCCTTCGCGATGATCAGCTTCAGCAAGTTCCTGGGCGCGCCGGCTTACCGGATCGCCGAAGTCGGCGGAATCGTCAGTCAGGCCACGCCCCTGACGCTTGCGCGCGATGCCGCGGCGGAGATCCCGGCGCTCTGGCCCATGTTTCTTGGAACCGTGAACGGCAGTATCGGGGAAACAAGCGTCCTGGCGTGTCTGCTCGGGGGACTCTATCTTTGCGCCCGTCGCACGGCTTCCTGGGAGATTCCGTCAGGCGTTCTTGGCACGCTGGCTTTACTCGCCGGCCTGACGCGGTTGCTCGTCACGGACGCCTCGATCGCGGCCGTCCCCGCGTTGCGTCTTTCAGTGCTCGAGCATCTGACGAGCGGAGCGCTCGTGTTCGGAGCGTTCTTCATCGCCACCGATCCGGTCACGAATCCCATCAGCCGCAAGGGAATGCTCGTCTTCGGCGCCGGCGTGGGCTTCTTCGTCTGGCTGCTGCGCTCGTTCAGCGGATACCCCGAGGGCGTGATGTTCGCCGTGCTGCTCATGAACGCGCTGGCGCCGCTCATCAACCGTTGGACCGTTCCCACGCCCGTCGGCGGTCCTGTTCCGGAGCGTCGGTGAGAACGTTTGGGAGGCATGTCATTCATGGCCGATGATCGCGCCGTGGAAGAGCCGAGACAGCCGGCGGCCGAAGGAGTCGCGCTCTCCGAGCCGCCGAAAGGCGGCGCGCTGTCTCAAGCGTGGCTCGTTCTCGTGATGGCGACGTTTTTCGGCGCGGCCCTGGCCGGCGTCGAGCACAAGCTGGGACCCGTCATCGCCATGAACAAGCTCAATGAGACGATCTTGCAGGTGCCGTCGCTCGTGCCCGGAGCGGTCGAGACGACGCCCGACATGGAGTCCGCGCATGGAAAGAATGTCTTCCGGGCTCTGGACGAGAACGGCCGTCTTGTGGGCTGGGTCGTGCAGGGCAGGGGACAGGGATTCGCGGACAGAATCGAGGTCCTGATCGGGCTCGATGCTTCCGTCGCGACGATCACCGGGCTCTTCGTGCTCGATCAGAAGGAGACGCCCGGTCTCGGGGACAACATCACGACTCGGGCGTTTCGCGACCGTTTCGCGGGAATCGGAACGGACGTCACGCTCGTGGCTCAAAACACGACGACGAATCGCGAAGCCGGCGTCATCCAGGCGCTCTCCGGCGCCACGATATCGAGCAGCGCCGTGTGCACGATCGTCAATCAAACGGTGAACGAAGTGAAGGAACCGCTGGCTGAGGCCGCGCGTGCCGCCAGTGTCGTGCGGGGAGACAGATGATGGCGATGAACGGCCCGACCGCGACCGAGCGTTTCGTGAACGGGATCCTGCCCGAGAATCCCGTTTACCGGCAGTTGCTCGGCCTTTGTCCGACGCTGGCGGTCACGGCGGCCATGAAGCCCGCGTTGACGATGGCCGGCGCCGTGCTGTTCGTGCTTGTCTGCGCGAACGTGCTTGTCAGCTTGATTCGCGGATTGCTCAAGCCACACCTGCGGATTCTGGTGTTCACGCTCACAATCGCGACTTTCGTCACGATCGCCGACCGCCTGCTGGCCGCGTATCTCTACAGCATGTCCAAGGCGCTCGGACCCTACGTTCCGCTGATCATCGTCAACTGCATCATCATCAGCCGGTGTGAGATTTGCTCCAGCAAGCAAGGAGTCGTCACCGCGATTGCCGACGCCTTCGGCGTCGCGTTCGGATATGCGCTGGCGCTTCTGTCCATCGCGACGGTGCGCGAGATCCTGGGGCGAGGCACCTGGTTGGACATTCCCGTGATGCCCCTGACGCAAGGAGACTATGGCTGGTCGGTCATGATCCTGTCGCCGGGAGCGTTTCTGGTGATGGGACTGCTATTGGGTCTCTGGAACTGGGTCGAGAAGCGACGCGCCCGCGGGCGGCTTGGAGCGTCCGCGCCGGGGGCCTAGGAAAGCGAGCATGGAATACTTCGTCAACCTGCTGCTCATCGGCGTCGGCGCGGCTCTGATTCACAACTTCGTCTTCTATTACTTCGTCGGGCTCTG
Organism: Vicinamibacteria bacterium; assembly: GCA_016934575.1. Taxonomy (GTDB): domain Bacteria; phylum Acidobacteriota; class Vicinamibacteria; order Fen-336; family Fen-336; genus JAFGSN01. The sequence continues at coordinate 7,357 of JAFGSN010000168.1, read as the reverse complement.
TCCCTTTCTGGGCGTTTCCAAGCGGATCGACATGGCCTTCGGCATGGGCTTGGCCGTGACCTTCGTCATTAGCATCGCCTCGACGCTGAGCTGGCTGCTCACTTACTACGTTCTGCGGCCCGGCGCGCCCGTCTCGAGCTGGATCTGGAGCACGCTTGGGGGAGGAAGCGGGGAAGTCAATCTGACCATTCTCTCCTACCTCGTGTATATCTTCGCAATCGCCTCGAGCGTGCAGTTCGTCGAAATGTACGTGCGCAAGTTCTTTCCACCGCTCTACAAGTCTTTCGGCATTTTCCTGCCGCTCATCACGACCAACTGCGCCATCCTCTTCGCCTGCCTCGAGATCATGAAAAACGTAGTCGGCGTCGAGCCCGCCGCCATGTGGGGCCTGGATCAGGCGCTCGTCCTGTCGCTGGGCGGCGGCGTCGGCTTTACGATCGCGATCGTCATCATGGCCGGCATCCGCGAGGAGCTGGAGCTTTCCGAAATCCCCGAGCCGATGCGCGGGCCGGGCATCGTCTTCATCGTCGCCGGCATTCTCGCGCTGGCGTTCATGGGCTTCGCGGGCGTCGACAGCGCCCTGGCCCGCCTGTTTAAAGCCGGGATGTCCTGAGGAGCCGTTCATGTCCATCGTCGTCGTCACCATCGCTCTCGCCGCCGCGACGCTTCTGATCCTGGCCGTCGTCATGAGCACGATATTGGGAATCGCCAATAAGTCGTTTCACGTGCCCGTGGACGTACGCGTCGAGAAGGTACTCGCGGCCTTGCCGGGAGCGAACTGCGGCGGTTGCGACTACGTTGGCTGCAGCGATTACGCCGAGGCGATCGTCTTAAAGGGCGAAGACGTCACGCGTTGCCCAGTGGGAGGAGCCGCGGTCAGCCGAGAAGTCGCGAGGATCATGGGGGTCGAGATCCGCCAGGCGTGGCCCATGCGGCCGGTCGTTCATTGCGCGGCGACGTTGGATAAGCGCAAGCGTCGCGGCGACTACGAGGGCGAGCGCACGTGCCACGCCGCCAACATCGTCAGCGGCGTTCAGGGCTGTGTTTACGGCTGTCTCGGTTTGGGCGACTGCGTGAGCGTTTGCGAATACGACGCCATCCATGTCGTCGACGGGCTGGCGCGGGTGGATTACGAGCGCTGTACCGGCTGTGGCGCATGCGTCAAAGCCTGTCCGCGAAACATCATCAGCCGTATTCCTTTCAAGGCCGATCGCGTGCTTGCGGTTCTTTGCGCCAACAAGGACTTTGGCAAGGAGGTCTCCGACGTCTGCGAGGTCGGGTGCATCGGGTGCAAGGTCTGCGCCAGGGTCGTCTCGGACTTGATCACGATCCAGGACAATCTTCCTGTTTTCGACTATGGCAAATATGACCCCTCGCAGGATCTTCAGGCGATCGTCGACAAGTGTCCGCGAGAAAGCCTGGTCTGGATCGGCAAGCCCACCTCCCGCGATATCCAGGAGACCGCCGACGAGACGCTATCGGAGCGCGTCGAGGCCGACTTCAAGACGACCGTCGACCAGACCGAGTGGCGAGGATAGAAGCCGTGGAATCATGAGATTCCTGTGGCCTTCGCGGACTCGATAGTCGTACAATCTTGTCAAGGGGAGCTTTCAGATCGACATGAGCCTCAAGATCCTGGTCGCAGGAATTGACAAGGAAGAGCGGGATCGCGTCGAGACGGCCGTCAAGAACGCCATCGGACAGCGCGAAACGTTCGGACCCTGGACGGTTTCACTGGTGAAGATCGGGCGGCAGTGGTCGGTGACGCTCAGCGGTCCCGAGGAAAACTGCAAGAATCTCTCCTTCAGCGCGAGCGACGATCGACTCGGCGACGTGATCAGCGAGGCGATTCGGGATAACAAGGCGGCCAAGCCGCGGACATCTCCCACGACCGCGGCGCCGCGGGCGCCCCAACTTGGCATCGCCTCCCCGCCGGTTGAAGCGCAGGCAAACGACGTTCGCGATCATCACTCATGCGAGGCCTGTCGCAACGCGTTCGTCGTGACGTTCGAGTCGCAACCGGGCGAAGCGAAGGTGTTGACGGCGGTGGCCTGTCCCTATTGCTGGCACATCAATCGCGTCGAGATCGGCGCTTGGGCCGCGAGCGGCCATGATTTCCGGGCCGAAAAAATATAGTCGACCGGCTCAGCTTGGGGATTCCGCGTATTTGATGTTATAGTCTTTAAGTCTCGACGCCGCGATGTCCAGGCGTTCGGTGGCGCGATCGAGATCCTCGCGCGTTACGTCACGTAGAGTCGACGGGTTCTCGTCAGTTCGGTTTCAATGCGGCTTACGAAGAGCCGTGAAGAGGCGCAGCCGTGCAGCGCGGCCATGGTCGAGGCTTCGCCTGTCGGCTTTGAAAGAGGAGGGACTGCATGGCCCTGTTACTGACGTTCAAGCGCTGGTTGAGCAGGGGCGCGGATCTCGTTCTCGATCCGTTGCGGCCGGACTGGGAGCATTCGAAGCCTCAGAAACGCATGGAGGGCTTTCGGAAGCTCATCGATCGCGACGTTCTTGCCCGCGTCGCCAAGACCGCCAGACACCGCGATGTACGCGAGGCGGCCGTCAACAAGCTCGACGATCAGAACCACCTCGCGGACGTCGCCAAGAACGCCAGAAACGCCCATGTTCGCGTGATCGCGGTGGAGAAGCTCGTCATAGAGAGCGCGCTTGTAGAGATCTCAGAGAACGACCGTGACGCGCGCGTGCGCGATATCGCGGCGCGACAGCTCGCGAATCAGGCCATAGCCGCAGTGCGGCGACTGACGGAGCAGTCCGCGCTGGCCAAGATCCTGAAGAACGAAAGCCGCTCATTTGTACGCATCGCGGCAATGGAGAATCTGACGAATCAGGCCCTGCTCGCCAAGATCGCCAGGAGCGACGCCGACTCGCTTCTGCGCGAAGCCGCCGTGGAAAAGCTTGCCGATCAAGCGCTCCTGGCCAAGATCGCCAGAAGCGACGCCGATCCTTTCGTTCGCCTCTCCGCCGTGTCGCGTTTGCGCGACAAGACCATGCTTGAAAAAATCGTCAGAAACGACAGTGATCCTTTCGTGCGCGAGGCGGCTCTGGAGAACATCACGGATCAGTCCGTGATCATCGAGATTGCCGAGGGCGATCTCGATTCTTTCGTTCGCCTCTCCGCCGCGGATAAGCTGAACGATCAAGACCTGGCTCAATCCATCATCATGGAAGCCGTGAAAACCCCCGCTCACTCCAATCTTCGTTTGTTGCTCATCGAGCGACTCACGGAACCGGAGATGATCGAGGAAATCGCCGAGAACGGGAGCGAGGCGCCCGGAATCCGTCTTGCGGCGGCCAATCGGCTGTCGGAGCTGAGAATGGCGGCGAAAAGCGGCGCCGATGTACGAGACGGCGAAATCGGCTGCGGCCCGCGATCTCCGCAACTCGTCGATTCCGAAAGAACACAAACGAGCTGCGCCATCTGAAGGCTCAACGACCAGCGGAACGAACACGCCGGACGGCCACGTCGACACGGCCGCCCGTGCCCGACCATCGGTTGGGATCGTCCACCACCCGACCGATGCCGCCATCGCCCGACTGGTGAGAGGGACTGCTCGATCCCGACGTGTAAGAGACGGTAACGGCCGCGATCTCGGCCGGAAAACGCGACAGACGTTCTGATTGAGCAACTTGTTCAAGACTCGTCTGTAATCGCATAATAGGCGCGTTCGGGCATGAAGCGATTTTTATCGGAACGTTCCAAGGAGGACCAAACGATGATCGATAGAGTGAACGACATGAAGCGCGCATGCCGGTTCCGGAGATACGCGTTCATTATCCTCGTCTGTGCCGGCATTCATCACGCGCCGCGTGCGATGGTTCAGGCGGCGCCGGCAACGTTGCCCGGCGGTCAGATCGTGGATGCCGTCGCATGTCTGCATGATTCCAAGCAAAGCTATGCTCTCTACCTGCCGTCGAGCTACAGCAAGGATCGGCTGTGGCCGATCCTTTACGCTTTCGATCCGGCGGCTCGTGGACGTGTTCCCGTCGAGCGCTTCAAGGATTCCGCCGAACGTCTGGGATATATCGTCGTGGGCTCCAACAATTCCCGCAACGGCCCGCAAGAACCCAATGTCGCCGCGATCGAAGCGATCTTGCGCGACACCCATGCTCGTTTGTCGCTCGACCCGAAACGTGTTTATGCGACCGGCATGTCCGGCGGGTCGTACCCGGCGACACTGCTCGTCGCCTCATACGGCGCCGGCGTCATCACCTGCGCGGGCCCGACGCAAGTGGATCCGACCGCGAAGGATGCTCCGCGCTTCGCTTGGTTGGCGGTCGCGGGCGACGCCGATTTCAATTGGTCCAGGAACAAGGAGCTCGTGCGCACGCTCTCCGGGCGCGGTTGCGTCGCTCGCTTCGCGGCTTTCGAGGGCGGACATGGTTGGCCGCCGGCGGACGTCGTCGCGCGCGCAATGGATTGGCTGGATCTTCTCGCCATGCGCGACGGGTCGCGGCCGGCGGACACGGCCTTTGTCGACGCTTATCTCGCGAGCGGCGTCGCGAGAGCACAAAGCGCCATTGCGCTCGGAAGGTTCGACGACGCGTCCGAGGAATACGCGGCCCTGGCGCGCGAATTGCGCGGCCTGAAGAACGTCGACGATATTGAGAGCGAGGCGCGTCGGTTGAGCGAGACGCGAGAAGCCAAGCGCGACAGAAAGAGCGAGGCAAAGCTTGTCGAGGAAGAGCTTAAACAAACGCGACGATTGTTCGACATCTTCGGTCGACTGGAACGTCCGGGTCAAGATTCACAGCGTCAGGAACTGAGCCGTGAGATCTCACGACTCCAACACGACCACGAATCGGAAGAGACGGATCGTCGACTCGTCGCCCGTCGAGTTCTCGGCGGTTTCCACGCGGGAACGTCTCAGGCCGGCAGTGACAATATCTCGAAGGGGAATTACGAAGCGGCCAAGGTCGACTACGAGGTCTGCCTGGAAGTCCATCCCGAAAACGCTTTCATAAGATACCAGTTGGCCCGCGCCCAAGCCGGATGCCGGAAATCGAAGGAGGCGCTGGCCGAGCTGCGGCGCGCCGTGGACGCCGGTTTCGGCGACGTCAAGAGCCTCGACGGCGATTCAGAATGGGAGCCGCTGCGCAACGACGCGGAGTATCACGAGATCGTCGGCCGGATAGGAAAAAAGCAGTTGTAAGGACTGGTCCACGACCGACACGAAACGAACGCGACACAGGGACGTGAGCAATGACGGCAATGATCATGTTTTGCCCGCTCCCGTCGTCCGATGCGTGTTATACGCCTCGGTCTAGAGCTATTCGGAACCCATTTGTTGTTCGTCCGCCCGCGCGCCGTGCACGCCGAGTAAGATCGCTTAACGGACATCCATGGAAAAGAGCGAGACGCTCAGGGGCTCGATGTCGAGCGAGCCAATAGGGCCGTAGCGCGAGGTTTGTCGAACGTCGACAGAGCGTTCTCGCCCCGGAGAGTTGAAAGCCCAGCGTGACGGTCCGGCGATCACCCATTGTCGCGTCGTTTCGGCGAGCTCGGCGCCCTTCACCGTCAAGGACACCGCCCAGCGTTTCTCGGTGGGATTGACCACGGCGACCGTCACGCGCGAACCGTTCTCGGCGCGCGCGGCGGAGACGTCGAGAGGGGCGAGGTCGCCCTCGATGGAGATCGGGATCTCTCCAAAGCGCCGGCGGTAGAGAGCGAGAACAAGACCGGTGGTCTCCATCTCGGCGCGCGTCTTCGTGGTCTTGATCGCGCCGATCACGTTGACCGTCTGGGCGTAGTTCGCCATCGCGTAGATGTCGCTGTTGCGGAACAACTCATGCAATCCCGCGGCGATGCCGAGCGCGTCCTGCATGAAGTAACGCACGCCCAGCTCGCCGAACTCGAAAGGGCCGTACCAGTAGTTCCACTCGTCGAGAGCGACCCTGATGTCTTGGTTCTGGAGCACGGGCAACTCCTTGCGATATAAGCGATGGGCTTCGGCGATGCGCCGGATTCCGTCCGAGATCTGCGTCACGTGCTCGACGAGGTCGTCCTTGTCCTGCCAGTAGATATGCTCGCTGATGAGACTCATGTGAGACGCGCCATGCGAGAGCATCGTGCGACTCCAGTCGCCCGCTGCGCCGACGGCGACGGGCTGGATCGAAGAATCGACGGCGCGCATGGCCTCCACGACCTGGATGTGTTTTTTGACGTAGTCCTCGAGCGGCATGTGGCCGAGCTGCCAGTCGCCGTACATCTCGTTGCCCACGGCCCACAACTTGACGCCGAAGGGCCGGGAATGGCCGTTTTTCGCGCGAAGCCGACCCATCGCCGAGCTGTCCGAGCCGTTGACGTACTCGACTTGTTGAGCCGCCGCCTCGGCTCCGCCCAATCCCGTATTGACGGCGATGTACGGCTCGGCGCCGATCTCGCGGCAGAGATCCATGAACTCGTGAATGCCGACGTCGTTGTGCTCGATGCCTTTCCATGCCGGATTCTTGCGCGGCGGGCGTCTGTCGCGATCGCCGACGCCGTCTTGCCAGTCGTATCCGGACACGAAGTTGCCGCCGGGCCATCGATAGACCGGGGAGTCAAGCTGCTTGAGAAGGGCCAGCGTATCGGCCCGCCAGCCGTTGACGTTGTCGGCCGGCATGAGAGAGACCGTGCCGATTCGGAACCGGCCCGCGCCGCGCCCCACGATCTCAATGCGGCCGTTGTCGGTCGTGCCCGACGAGCAAAATCGTAGCTGGTGTTTGGCAAACGCTTCGTTCAATGTGTCGATGACGACGGTATCGCGATCGCCGGCGCCTCCGCCCCAGACCAGACTGACTCTAATCGGCGCGGCGCTCGGGTCGCCGGCGAGAACCAGGCGGCCCGTATACTCACGTTCCGCATCGAGCCCCAACCGTTCTTGCATGATGCCGGCGGACCTGTTCTCTCCGGGAAGTGTCACCTCGGGGGAGTGCTCTCCGACGAAGGCGCCCTTTTTCACCATCGCGACGGCGCGATTGTCTCCGACGATCATCCATGGCGAGCGTTCCAGCAGCTCGTATGGATGCCCCTCGCCCTCCCAGGACGGCATTCCCGGCTCGTACATTCCCCAGGCCGGCGCCTCGCCCGTCACGGGATAGTAGAATTTTCGATCCTCGATCATCTCCGCCCATGTCCCGCCGTAGATGCAACGACCGAGATGCTCGATGAACTGACCGTAGATGTTCTTGGATATCGGCGCGCCCGTCTTGGATGCGTCGATCGTCGCCGCGGCTTGTCGCGCTTCCGCGCAATCCGCCGGTGATGATGCGCCCGAGATCAGGACCACGGTGAGAGGGACGGCCATGAGAAAACGCATCGGACCTCCTTGAAGGCGGCTTGTCGGGATCGGCC
>JAFGSN010000167.1 GCA_016934575.1 Vicinamibacteria bacterium | reverse complement strand
CCGAGATCGCGTCAAGTCCGGAGTGGCGCTTTCACAGGCGTTCGCCGACGAAGGGGAGCTTTATTCTCCGATGCTCGCGGCCAGCCTGGTGGCCGGGGAGAGGAGCGGCAATCTGGACGACGTTTTGCGCCGCTTCGCCCATTACATGCGTCTGACGACCAATCTGATGCGCAAGACGAAGTCCGTCGCGGTCTATCCGGCTTTTCTTCTCGGCGCCATGATCATCCTGGGCAACGTCCTCCTCTTGTTCGTGATCCCGCGCTTCGAGAGCTTTTACAGGGATTTCGGCGGACAGTTGCCTCTCGCCACGCGGATACTCATCTGGACGGGGCGCACGTCGCAGGCCAATCTTCCGTTGATCGCGGCTTTTCTGATTCTCGTCTGGATGGCCGTGACGGCGTGGCTGCGTCGCGAGGGCTCGATGCAGATTCTCCACCGGCTGTTGCTCCGCTTGCCGCTGGTCGGAAGATTGTCGCTTCTGTACTCCACGAGTCAGTTGGCGCGGACCCTGTCCACGTTGTTGTCCGGAGGTCTGCCGCTCATCAATGCGCTCGATGTGGCGTCGGCGTCCATGGGGAATCGGGCCATGGCCGAAGCCGTGTCTCAATCCGTGCCCCTCATCCGCGAGGGCAAGAGTCTTTCCGTCGCGCTGGAAGCGACGCGCCTCATGGATCATCTGGCCCTGGAGATGGTGCGGGTGGGCGAGCAGACGGGCGCCCTGAGCGACATGCTTTCCGCTCTGGCCGACTTCAATGACGAAGAACTCGACGTCCGGGTGAACGTTCTCATGAGTCTCATCGAGCCGATCATGATCGTCGTGATGGCGATTCTCGTCGCCGGAATGCTGCTCGCTTTCTATTTGCCGCTCTTCCAGGCCATCTCCGCCGTTCAGTCCACCATGTGAGGCGATTCGCCATGTCGAACGGAACGTCCATCGATATGATCAACGGCATCGAAGCGGGAGCCGTCGAAGCCGACGAGGAACAGGCCGCCCGCGCTCTGGCTGAAAAGTGCCGTCTCGAGTTCGTGAGCATGGCGTCGTTTTCTCCGGATCCGGAGCTGTTGCAATCGGTGCCGGTGGAGTTGATGTTCCGCTACAACTTTCTGCCCTACAAGCGCGAGCAGGGCCGTCTGGTGTTGGTCATGGCCGATCCGACGGATCTGGTCGTCGTGGACGAGGTGAGCTTGCTTCTGCAGACGCCGATTCGCGCGGCGGTGGGAACGCCGTCGGCCATTCAGGAGGCGCTGAAGAAGGGGCAGGGCACCCAGCGCGTGCTGGAGCAGGCGTCGGAGTCGTTCAAGATCCAGATCATCTCGGACGACGAAGACGCCGAGGACGTGCTTTCCATCGACAGGATCCAATCCGACACGTCGCCGATCATGCGCCTCGTGGACTCGACCCTGTTCGACGCGCTCAATCGTCGCGCCTCGGACATTCATATCGAGACGAGGGATCAGGAAGTCGTCATCAAATACCGAATCGACGGCGTTCTGCAGCTCGCAATGAAGCCCATCGCGCGCGAGCATCACTCCACGATCATCAGTCGCATCAAGGTGATGGCGGAGCTGGACATCGCCGAGAAACGCGTTCCGCAGGACGGGCGCTTTCGGGTGAGAATCCGGGGTCGATCGATCGACTTTCGCGTCTCGATCATGCCCTCGATTCACGGCGAAGACGCCGTGATCCGTATTCTGGACAAGGAGAGCCTCTCCAAGCAGTTCTCGTCGCTCCGACTCGACGTGCTGGGCTTCGATGAACGGGATCTGGCGCGTTTCCGGCGCTTCATCCGCGAGCCTTACGGCATGGTGCTCGTCACCGGACCCACCGGATCGGGCAAGACGACGACGCTGTACGCCGCTCTGTCGGAGATCAAGACCGACGAGGACAAGATCGTCACCATCGAGGACCCGGTCGAGTACCAGCTTCAAGGCGTGACCCAGATTCCCGTCAACGAGAAGAAGGGGCTGACATTCGCGCGCGGATTGCGCTCCATTCTCCGGCACGATCCCGACAAGATCATGGTCGGCGAGATCCGCGATCCCGAGACGGCCGAGATCGCCATCCAATCCGCGTTGACCGGACATCTGGTGTTCACCACCGTGCACGCGAACAACGTGATCGACGTGCTCGGGCGTTTCCTGAACATGAAGATCGAGCCGTACAATTTCGTGTCGGCCTTGAACTGCGTGCTGGCCCAGCGATTGGTGCGTCGCATCTGCGACAACTGCAAGCAGCGCGTCAAGCCCTCGCGCGAGCTGCTCGAGGTCTCCGGCCTCGACCCCGCCGCGTATGACGGCGCGTGCTTTCACGAGGGAGCGGGATGCATCGAGTGCGGCGGCACCGGCTATCGCGGGCGAATGGCGATCTCCGAGCTGCTCGATCTCTCGGACCGCGTGCGCGAGCTGATCCTGTCGCGGCGATCGAGCGCGGAGATCAAGCGCACCGCGCACGAGGAGGGGATGGTATTCTTGCGTGAATCGGCCGTTTCCAAGGCGCTGGCCGGGGAGACGACGTTACAGGAAATCAACAAGGTCACGTTCGTGGAAGTGCTGTGAAGGTCCAGGGATCGAAACGTAGGACGTCTCTCGGCGGAATCAGGCGGCTTCGATCGTGGCTTTTCGAGTCGCCGCGACCGCTGATCGCGGTCGAGGTGCGGGCGCGGACGCTCGGCGCCGTGCGGACGGTTCGTGAGGGCGCGACGCGCCGCGTGGCGGCCGCCGCGATCGTTCCCCTGCCCGAAGGAGCCGTGACGTTTTCGATGGCAAATCCGAACGTCGTCGACGTTCAAGCCTTTCACTTCGCTCTGCGTGCGTTGTTCGAGAAGGTCGGCGCCATGTCGGAGACGCACATGGCGTTGGTTTTGCCCGATCCCTCGGCGCGCATCCTCGTTCTGCCGCCATCCGAGGGTCCCGTATCCAAAGGCGCCTCCGCGGAAGAGGTTTTACGTTTTCGTCTTCGCGGCAAGCTTCCGTTCGACGTGCGCGATGCGCGTCTTGTCGAAGAGTCGCTGCCCCTTGTCATGGGGCGGAGCTCATCGCTCGTCGTGGTTATCCATCGTCTTGTCCTGGCGAGCTATGAAGACGCATGCCGTTCGGCCGGCCTGGAGCCCGGCTTGGTCGAGATGTGCGCGCTCTGCCTGGAACGCTATCTCGGCGTCCATGAGTCTTCCGGGGATCGGCTCGTGATCAACTGGGAGGATCGCTACACCTCGCTTGTCGTGTCGCGCGCCGGCGTTCCTCTTCTCGTTCGAACGCTTCCCGGACCAACGGGACTCGGCGAGGTGGTTCGGGAAGTCTCGAACACGCTCATGTACCATCGCGAGCGTCTTGGGGGGACGACGATCGAGCAAGCGTTTGTCCGATCCTGCGCCATGCCGGCGACGGAGGCCGCCGCGCTTTTGACAGGTCCGCTCGGACTGACGCCCGCGATCATCGATCCGATCGGCGCCGGCGAGTCCGCCGATATCGAGGAGACGTCCCAGGCCGTGGCCGCCGCCGCCGCCTGCGTTCAGGCAGCGACATGAAGCCGGTCAATCTCGCCACGCGACCCCTCAGGAATCAACGGCCCTGGATTCTGCTTGTCGTGTGCGCCAATCTTTCGTTGCTCGTCCTGACGGCGATTCACTTCAGAACGGCTCTACGTTTGCGTCCGCGAGAAACCGCCGAGGCGCGCCTCGAATTGGCCCGCATCGACCGCCGGTTGGCGGAGATCCAGGCCGAATCGCGCGCCCTCGATCGGCGACAGCCGGCTGAAAGCACGATGGGGGAGTGGGCGATTATTCGCGATCTCGTCGATGCGCGCATGTTCGACTGGGTTGACCTCTTCGCTCGTCTCGGTGAAAGCTTGCCGGAGGGCACGCGGCTGTTGTCAATCACGCCTTCGGTGAAGAGGGACGTCGTGTCGCTGTCGCTCGAAGCCGTCGCCCGGTCTCCGGAAACCATGTTCGAGACGGTCCGGATGCTGGAAGCGCGCTCCGAGTTCGAGGACGTATATATGGCGAACGCAACGGCCAAGGACGAAGGAGTGGCCTCGCGGCTGGAGTTGGTTTATCGGCCGCCGGTGTCCGCCGATTCCGCGGAGACCGTTCCCACGGAAGTCGAGGAGCGGTCGTGAAGAGAAAAGCCCTGAGGCTCTGGTTGCCGTCCATGCTTGCGGTCGCGCTTCTGGCGCTCAACTGCGGCGCGGCCCTGGTCTACACGATTCCCGAAAGCTTGCGAGGACGGCGGATGAGCGCGCGGCTTGCCGAGGGGAGGCAACGCATTGCAGAAAGCGAGCGTTTCCTGAGATCGTCGAGAGAACGAGCCGCCACCCTGGATGAAAACGCGAAAGATGCCGCGAGATTCTACCGGCGCGTTCTCGGCGATCATGGTTCGGCGGTCGTCGACACGCAACAACGGCTGTGGATGATGGCGGAGGAGTCCGGTCTTGCGCCCAAGACGCTGACCTTCGTGCAAGACGATATAAAGGCGGCGCCACTGACGCGGTTGCGTGTCACAATGCCGCTGTCGGGCAGTTACGACCAGTTGCTCTCGTTCCTGGGGCGAGTGGAGCAAGCCGAGCAGTTCCTTATCGTGGACGGGATTCGCCTGAGCTCGAAATTAGATCGTAACCGGGATCTCGGCATCGAGATCTCGGCGTATTTCCACACAGTCGGACTGGAGGAGCGATCGCGCATGAAAGGCGCCGTCCGCCGACAGGGGAGGCGTCCGTGATACGCCGCGACAGAGAGCGGGGGCTGACGTTCATGGAGATGCTCGCCACGGTCGCGATTCTCGCGATCGTCGCATCGGTCATCCTGCCCGTCGCCAAAACGAGCCACAAGCGGCTGAAGGAGGGCGAGCTGCGTCACGCCCTGCGAGAAATCCGCACGGCGATTGATCTGTATCACAACGCCGTCCTGGCCAAGCTGATCGGCGGCATGGACGTGAAGCTTGGAAGCGAGGGATATCCGCCGAATCTCGAGACGCTCGTGGAAGGCGTCAATCGAGTGGGCGCCATCGACCGCAAGATCAAGTTCCTGAGGCGCATTCCCGTCGATCCCATGACGGGCACGACCGAATGGGGGCTGCGGTGCTATCAGGACGAGCCGGACAGCACTTCGTGGTGCGGAGACAACGTCTGGGACGTCTATACGAAGAGCGACGGCAAGGCGCTCGACGGGACGCGGTATCTGGACTGGTAAAGGAGAAATGATCGGAATGGGAAGAAGGCCGGGACCGGGCGCGCGCTTGACGAGTCTTGATCGAGGTTTCACGCTGCTCGAGCTGATCGTCGTCATCTCCTTGATCTCCATTCTGGCCGCGATCGCCATGCCTCAGTTTAGAATCGCAATCATCCAGGCCAGGGAAGCGGTGCTCAAAGAGGACCTGTATCGACTGCGGCAGGCCATCGATCAATACCAGGCCGACAAGGGCGTTTACCCTCCCACGTTGGAGTCGCTCGTGGAAGAAGGTTACATTAGACGACTCGAGGCCGATCCCATGACTCACGCCGCGGACTGGGAGGTCGTTTACGAGGACGTCGATTCCAGCGACCCCTCGACGACGCCCGGCGTGTATGATGTGCATAGCGCGTCGACCAATAGCTCGCTACGCGGCACGCCCTATAACGAATGGTGAAGGGTAAGATCAGGTCTCTGGCGACGTTGGCGATACTGCTGATCATCGCCATGGGCGTCGTTTTCCGTGTTTTATCGTCAGGGAAGAAAGAGGCGAAACCAGTGAACGTGCGACGGGAAACGGCGTCTTCGGAGCGTGAAACGAATCTTCCCCGAATCCATCTCGCGCGCCTGGACGCGGCGCGTGGGAAACCGCGGGCGGTGAGCCGTGACGTATTCGAATACGGACGGCCTCCGGCGCCTCCGACGCCGGAGGAGCCTCCGGAGGGAGCTTTCTCGCCTCCGCCGATCACAGCCCTTGCTCAGCCCCTGGAACCGACGCCTCTGGCATTGCCGCCTCTGAACGTGCGTTATATCGGCGCCGTGCAGACGCCGCGAGGAGTATGGTTCGCCGCGCTTTTGACGGACGGGAAGGAACTGCTGACCGGCAAGGAAGGCGACGTCTTGGCAAGTCGCTTCGAGATCGTAAAAATCGGCCATGAGTCGTTGGACGTTCGCGAGGTGGCCTCCGGAAACCAGCGGCGCATACGACTGGGAGGTCGTTGAAGAATGCGGGGCCGGCGACAAGCAATTTGTGCCGTACTGGTGGTTTTCGCGGCGCTTTCGGTTTCCGGGTGCGCCGCTCGCTGGGCTTACCGTCAGGCCCAGACGGCGGGCAAGAAGGGCGACTGGGACCTGGCCGTGGCGCGATTGACCAGGGCCGTCGATCGCAGTCCCGACAGCGTCAAGTATCGCCTGGCGCTCGACCATGCGCGCTATCGGGCCTCACGCCAGCATTTCGAGCAGGGCAAAAAGCATGCGGCGGTCGAGGATCTCGAGCGGGCGCTCGAAGAGTTCGAGATCGCGGCGCGTTTCGATCCCTCGAACCATCTCGCCGCCGAGCAGGTGCGCATGACGCAGAAGTCCATCGCTCAGAGAGACGAGGAGCGGCGGCAACGCGACGAGTTCGCCCAAAGACGCGCGGCGGCGCAGGCCGCGCGCTTTCCGACGCCGGCGCTCTCGCCTCGGAGTCAGGCGCCCGTTCATCTCAAGTTCGATGAAGCGTCGTTGCGCAAAGTGCTCGACACCCTGGGACAGCTCGCGGGCGTGAACATCCTCTTTGAGCCGGATTATCGTGACAAGAACGTCACGATCAACGCGTCCGGCGTGACGTTCGAGGAAGCCCTGGATCAGCTCATGGTGATGAACAAGCTTTTCTACAAGGTGGTCGACTCGAACACCCTGCTGATCGTCACCGACAACGTCCAGAAGCGACGCGCCTACGAGGATGTCGTCGTACAGACGTTCTACCTCGACTACAGCGATCCGACCGAGGTCGCGAACACCGTGCGCCAGCTTACGGGAATCAGAAAGGCCTACGCCAACAAGACGCTCGGCGCCGTCACCGTCCTCGGACCGACGGACAACGTCGCTCTCGCGGCGCGCATCGTGGCGGCCAACGACAAGCCGCTCGGCGAGGTCGTCGTCGAGGTCCAGATCCTCGAGGTGCGTCGCACCGAGCTGCGCAAATACGGCATCGAGCTGTCGAATTACGATGCGAAGGTGACGTTTGATCCGATCGGGTCGAACGCGGGCGGTTACACATCCGCGCGCGCGCATCTTCTGTCGTCGTTGAATCTCTCCGACTTCGTGGTCCAGATTCCCTCGGATCTGTTCGTGCGCTTCCTGAAGACGGATGAGACCGTACGACTGCTCGCCACGCCTCGGCTTCGAGCGGCGGAAGGCAAGAAGACCAGTCTCAGGATCGGGACCAAGGTGCCCATTCCGCAGACGACGTACACGAGCTACGGATATGGAACGGGGACGGGCGGCTCGCCCTATGTTCCGATCACTTCTTTTCAGTACGTCGACGTCGGGGTGGAAATGGACGTCACTCCGAAGGTCAACGCAAGCGGCGAGATATCCCTGGAATTCAAGGCAAGCTTCAGCCTGCTCGGCGCGGACCGCAAGGTCGGAGAGGGACAGTACATTCCGGAGATCCTTTCACGCGCGATCGAAGGAGTCCTCCGCGTCAGAGACGGCGAGGTGTCCATCATCGGCGGACTGATCCAGGGACGAGAAGCGCGATCGTTCAGCGGGTTTCTGGGATTGCAGAACATACCCATCATCAACCAGATCGTCTCGCCGCCGACGAGAAACGACGAGGAAACCGAGATTCTGATCTCGCTGACTCCGCGCCTCGTTCGCGGACCGCAGATCGCCGATCACGAGATGCGACCCCTGCACGTCGGCACCGAGACCGACTTGCGCTTGAAGGGCGCGCGGCCGCCGCTCATCGGTCCGCTCGAGGCGGAAACGGAGACCGGCGCGCCTCCGTCCGAGACGGCGTCACAGGCGCCGCCCGCCGCATCGCCGGATGCGCGGCCATTGCCGGCGGTCGGATCGCCGGACGCGGGGATGCCGGCGCCGCCCGCCGCATCATCGGAAGCACGATTGCCGTCGCTTGCCGAGTCGCCTGATGACGCGCCGCCGTCTTCTCCAGTCGAGGCGCTTCCAATGACTCCGATCACGGAGCAGACGCCGGCACCCTCGGTGACGGGCGAAAAACCGCAAGTCATGTTCACGCCGCCGCGGCTCAGGATCAAATCGGGAGACCTGGGCCGTCTTTCCGTCGTCGTGCTCCGCGCCAGCGGCGTCGTGGGCGTCGATCTCGCAATGGTCTATGACGGAACGACGATCGAGGCCGTCGACGTCGGTCCCAGCGCGCTCTTGACGCTCGACGGCAGCGCCGTCGGAACCGAGCGGGCTCTGGAGCGCGGCCGTCTTCGCTTGAGTCTCACTCGCGCGTCGGAGACCTCTGGGTCGGGAGCCGTCGCCGCGCTGACGTTCCGGGGTTTCAAGCCCGGATCGAGCGTGATTCGGCTCGAATCGTTCGACGTCATCACGACTGAAGGTCGAATCTCGCTTGCTCCGCCGGCGCCCGTTCAGGTGGAAGTCACTCCATGAAACGCGATGCGGAGCGCGCCGTCCGCCGGCGCAGGATTATCCGAGTAATGGTTCCATGAGGCGCCTGCTTCTCTGCGCATGGCTTCTGGCATGCTCCACGGAGAGCCGGGCCGAGATCGCCCTTCTCGCGAACGGCGCGACGCTCAAGGTGTCCGGCCATCGCGTGGATGGAGACTTCGTCATTCTCTTGCTCAAGGACGGAGGCGAGGCCGGGACCATGGCGCACCAGTTTCTGGGATTCGTCGACGACGAGATCGTCGAGGAGGTTTTGCACGGAGTCAAGATCGAGGATCTCACGGCCGGCGGCTTGGAGAGCCTCGCGACGGAGACGGCGCGCCGCCACGGTTTGCCGCCTGATCTGGTTCTGGCGGTCGTGGCCGTCGAATCGGACTTTCGTCCGAGCGCGATCTCGCCCAAAGGCGCCCAGGGACTCATGCAGCTCATGCCGGGCACGGCGACAGAGTTGGGCGTCACGGATCCCTTCGATCCGCAAGAGAACCTCGACGGGGGAGTTCGTCATCTTGGGGCCTTGATCACGAAGCATGACGGCGACGTGATCAAGGCGTTGGCCGCGTACAATGCCGGGAGCGCCGCCGTTCAGCGTCATGGCGGCGTGCCGCCCTATCCCGAGACGCGCGAGTACGTGCGCAAGGTGATTGCGCGATGGAAGCGTCCAGAGACCGGCGGAACGAGTCGAAAGTGACCGATATGGCGGTCGGCGCGCGATGCGCGCCTGAACACGCGCCGGCGAGCGTCGGACCCGGGGGCACGGGTCGTGCAAGGGAACGCGGCGTGGCGCTCGTGGCCCTTGTGGCGGCGATGACGATCGGCCTGATCTATTTGATGACGATTCTGCCGTCGTTGCGCTATGTGGCTAAGAACGAGCGCGAGAAAGAGCTGTTGTTTCGCGGCACGCAGATCGCCGATGCCATCGTCAGGTTTCAGGGCAAGTTCGGCGCTCCTCCTCCGTCTCTTGAGGCTCTCGTCAAGCAAAAGTGCCTGCGAAAGGATTTCAAGGATCCGATGGATCCCAAGGGCGAATGGCGGATCATACGCCTGGGCGAACCGGTCCTCTGTGTCTGTATGTTGAAAGGGAGGACGTCTCCGGCTCCGTCCCAGGCCATGCCACGCTTGCCTCAGGCTGTCCCCGGGGGAATGACGCTCGGTCCGATCGTGGGCGTCGCCAGTCGGAGCCAGGAAAAGAGCCTCAGAAAATTCAACAACTGTGACGCTTACAGCGCTTGGATTTTCTCCGTCAACTGCCAGCGGAGCTTGACCTATGCTCCGCCTTTCGCGCCTGGTCCGTATGCTCCCGGGATTGCGAGCGGCGACCCCATTCCGTCTCTCACGCCGCCGGCCGTCGCGGGTCTGCAGCCGCAACAGCCGCTGGGAACGCAGTCCATGCAATCTCAACCCCTTCATCCGTCCGGTCCCTGAGCTCGCGGCATGGGGAGACGCCCCGATCAGCCAGTCGGCTCGTTTTTCGAATCGGGCGTGGGCGCCAGCGGTACCACGGAAAACGGCGACATCGGCCCGGCCGGCCGTGGAATGTCTTGTGCTTCGTCGGGATTCAGGTCCTGAGGATCGGGCGGTTCCGCTCCGGCGACGCCCTCCGGAGGCGGCGGCTCGAGCGGAGGCTCGCCTTCCGTCAACTCCATCTCGGGCGGCTCCTCGAAATCCGGTTCGGGCATGGCACGCTGAGACCGGGCAGGGCGTGATGAGGACGGGGCGGCGCGACTCACGTTCGTGAAGACGATCAATTTCAGCGGTTTCCTGCCTGTTTCGTCGAGTTGCATCGCGTAACTGAGGTTCTGGCCCTGCATGAGATCCATGATCGCCATGGCGATCGTGGGCCGGCGTAACTGGGCGCGAATCAACTGTCTCGGAGGAGGGCCCTCGAAAACCAGATCGACGCCGGTCGCCTGCTTGATTCGCTCCAGAACCGACGCCAGCGGGGCGCCGTTCGTGCGGATGTCGACAGCGTCCTGTTCAAGGCGGACTTCGATCGCTTCTGCGGATGCATGGAGGGTCGCCAAAACCATCACGCATACAAGCCATGACACGGTTCCGCGCCGAATACGCATGCTCCGAGTGTATCGGAAATAGCGGAGAGACCCAAAAGCGCGGCTTCGGCTCCGATTCGCCGCCTTCTTCGTCTCGGCGTCTCCGCGACGTTGCGACATGTTAACGCCCTTGATCTGGTCGAAGAGCGAACTCAAGTATCCAGGGTCGTGGCCAGGTAGAGCGCGGTCGCGCCGAAGAGCAGATTGGGCGCCCACATCGCCAGGAGCGGAGGAAGGAGAGCGTTGACGCCCAGGCCTTCGAAGATCTTGTAGCAAGACCAGTAGACGACGGCCAGCACGATGCTGATCCCGATGCCATAAAGCGCTCCGCGCTTGCCGACGACGAAGGCAAACGGAATGCCGAGCAGCGTCATGACCACCGCGACGAAGGGAATCGAAAGCTTGCGATGGAGGTGGACCCGCAAACGCACGACGTCCATACCGACGCTGGCCAGCTTGTTGATGTGATCGCGAAGCTCGCCGAAGCGCAGCGTGTCGGAGCCCAGCTTGTCCTGTCGTAGATAATCCGGAGTCTCGATTTCCCTGGTTCTGATTTGGCTGAATTCTCGAAAGGCGGGCCGGGGACTCAGCGTGCGACGGAAGCCGCGCTCGAGATCCCAGTGGCCCTGGTCGTTCCAGCGCGCGTTCCCCGCGAACATGAACTCCTGAAGCCTCCAGGAACGGGCGTCGATCTCGTAGACCCAGAGGGAGTAGAGGGTCTTCGGCGCGCCTTCCGGCGCCATGAACTCATAGAAACGACCGTCCCTGCCCGAGACCCATCGCTGCTCCACGTGGCGCACCGACTGCTGGGGACGCCCCTTGATGATGTTGTACGATTGAGCGGCGACGCGGTTCGTGTACGGAATCACGAACTCTCCGAAACCATAAAGCGTCAAGCTTCCCAACGCGGCCGACATGAGAATGGGAAAAGACAGGCGGTGGACGCTGATTCCTCCGGCCTTCATGGCGGTGATCTCGTTGCGCCGGCTGAGGATGCCGAGCGTCGTCAGGGTGGCGACGAGAAATCCCACGGGCAAGACGAGCTGCAGCACCTCCGGCGCGTGAAAGATGAAGTACTTGAGAAGAACGCTCCAAGCGACTTTGTTATGCTGCATGTCGTCGAGCAGATCCATGAACTCGACGAGCAAGAACAGCGTCCAGAAGGCCGTGATGATGAGCAGGAGGTATTCGAGAAAGACGCGGGCGATGTATCCGTCGAGAATGCTCAAGAAGCGCATGCGCCAGCGCCGGCCGACCGCTCCCGCCGCCTGCGCCGCGGCGGCGGGCAGAACGAGATGACGGCGACTCACGCGGGGCAGCCAGCGCGTCAAGCGCTTGAAGTCGAGCGGATCAAACGCCGCTTCCCGATGGTTGAGCACGATTAGAATCAATCCGAGCAGGCCGAAAAACAGGTTGGCGGCCCACATGGCGAGCGCCGGCGTCATCTGTCCCGTGTCTCCGGCCTGTTCTCCCAAGCGGAGGAAGACGTAGTAGACGAAAATGACGACGATCGACAGGCTGAAAGCGGCCGAGCGCGCCTCTTTTCGGCTGCCCAGGGAGAGACCGAGCCCGAGCAACCCGAAGACCAGGCAGGCGGCGGGAATCGCCAGTCGTTTATGTAACTCCGTTTCGAGCGGCGCGATCTTCTTGCGCGGGGCGTTCTCGCGGCGGAGCTTGGCGATCTCTCGGCATAGCTCGAAAAACGTCAACTCGCGGTCGCCCTTCGTGAGCGTGGCCCGCGGCGGGAACAGCTCGTTAAAGGGCAGGCGCAACGCGCGGGACGTGAAGTGATTGGAGTCGAGCACGCTCGGTTCGACCGGGGAGAAGCCGTAAATGGCGCCGTCCTTCAAGTCGAGCCAGGCTTCCTTCCGGGCGCGTTCAATGACCAGGCGTCCCCGGCGAGCGAGGATCAGCTTGGGTTCTCGAGGAACGCGTTGATCGCGAATGAAGATGTCCCGCCATTCGTTCGTGGCCGAAGAGATGTCCGTGGCGTAGAGCATCATCGATCCGCTCGGCAAGAGATCGTCCGTGAAGATCCTCGGCTTGATCGCCGTCCGAGCATGGCCGGTAATGAGCGCATAGGTCAGCTCTCGATAGGACTGGTTGGCGTTGGGATAACCCACGGCCGTGATGTAGAGCGTAATCATGCCGGCGATGATTCCCAGCGCGAACACCGGACGAAGAATGCGCAAGGCGCTGACGCCGCCAGCGCGCAGGGCGATCAGCTCGCTTTCGGCGGCCATTCTTCCGAAGGCCAAGAGCAGGCCCAGGAGGAAGGCCATCGGGATCGTCACCGCGAGGATGTGCGGGAGCAGGTTGAGGAAGATCCTGCCCAACGTCGCCAGATCCGTGCTGCGCGAGACCAGGAATCCGGTCAGCACGGCGATCTCCTGCAAAAGAAGGATGAAGGTGAAAAGCAGGAGTCCGAGCAGGCTTGGTGGCACGATCTCGCTGAAGATGTAACGATCCAGAAGCGACGGTTTCAACGCGCGTAACGTTCGCACGAGTGAATGCTAACATGTGCGCGTGATCTGATCGGAGCGCCCGGGCCGATGACCGGCGCCGTCATCGAGGGAGGTGGTCCCGTGACCGTCGTTCGCGTCGCCATCCTGTGGCACATGCATCAGCCGCTCTATCGGAGCCCGCGCGACGGGACCTTCATGCTTCCCTGGGTCCGGTTGCACGCGCTCAAGGATTACCTGGGGATGGTCCGGCTTCTGGACGAGTTCCCGGGAGTGAGGGTCACGTTCAATCTCGTTCCGGTGCTCCTCGACCAGATCGAGGCCTATGCGAGCGGCGCGGCCGACGAGCCGCTGCAGCGCGTCTCGCTCAAGCCGGCGGCGGCGCTCGACGACGAGGAGCGAATCCTGGCCCTTCACGGTCTGTTTCGGGCCAACGAGAAAAACGTGATCGGGCGCTTTCCGCGCCTGATCGAGCTGCACAAGAAACGCGGTCCGGCGGGCGATGAAGCCGCTTTGCGGGAAGCGACGGCACGCTTCTCGACTCAGGATTTCTTGGATCTTCAGATTCTGGCGAAGCTGGCCTGGTTCGATCTGGATTGGCAACGACGCGATGCCGCGCTTCGTGATCTGATCGGGAAGGGGCGCGGATTCACCGAGGAGGACAAGGCGCTGCTCGCCGAGCGCGAGTCGGCCTTGCTCCGTTCCATCATTCCCGCCTATCGCGAAGCCGCGGCAAACGGTCGGATCGAGATCTCGACCTCTCCCTATTATCATCCGATACTCCCGTTGCTCTGCGACACGGAGGCGCACCACGAGGCTTTCCCGGGAGCTTCGTTGCCGCGTCGTTACCGGCATCCCGAGGACGCTCTGGATCAGATCCGTCGCGCCGTCGCGAGGCATGCGGAGATCTTCGGAACGCCGCCGGCCGGGATCTGGCCCCCTGAAGGAGCCGTTTCCGAGGATGCGGCCATGGCCATGGCGCGCGCGGGCGTTCGTTGGGCCGCTTCCGACGAGGGAGTGCTGGCGCGCAGCACCGATCGTCCGCTTCATCGCGACAGTCGCGGGACCGTCTATCCGATCGATCATCTCTATCGTCCCTGGGTGCGGCGGACTGACGCGGGAGATCTTGTTTTCCTGTTCCGTGACCGGGCTCTCGCGGATCTCATCGGTTTCTCATATGCGGCCATGGCGCCGGAGACGGCGGCCCAGGATTTCTTGTCGCGTCTGTTTCGAATCTCGGAGAGCTGGACGAGACAGGCGCTTCCGGGCCAACCCGTCGTTTTCCTCGTCCTGGACGGCGAGAACGCCTGGGAGCACTACGGGGACGGCGGCCGTGATTTTCTCCGGATTCTGTACGGCGCGCTTTCCGAGGAGAAGCACCTCGAGGCCGTGACGATGAGCGCGGGCGCGGAGACGGCGGAGCCGGTCGAGCTGCCGCGCGTCTTCGCCGGGAGCTGGATCAACGCCGATTTCTCCGTCTGGATCGGTCACGAGGACGACCGGCGCGCCTGGGACGCCCTGAGCGAAGCCCGCGAGACGATCGAGCGCCGCGGCGCCCAGGCGCCTCCCGAGGCGCTCGAGCGCGCTTGGAAATCGCTGCGGGCGGCGAGCGGCAGCGACTGGTGCTGGTGGTACGGCGAGGATCAGGCGCCGGACAGCGAAATGGAGTTCGACCGTCTTTATCGTCACCATCTTCGAGACGTGTACGTGGCTCTGGGCGTGCCGGCGCCCGAGATTCTCAACGCGCCGCTCATCACCACGCGTCGCGCCGAAGTGCGCCAGAGCCGGCCGACGGGCGTCCTCGCTCCGATGATCGATGGACGAATCGGATCGCCCGACGAATGGGTGGCCGGCGGAGTGTATCGGCCGCCGTTGCTGGCGGGCGCTCGCCACTGGGGCGGTCGCAGCGTCGCCGGCGTGCGTTTCGGCGTCGGAGACGAGCACATTCATTTGCTGATCGAAACGTCGGAGCCGGCCCGCGCGCTGCTCGCCGATGCGCAGCTCCATGTCAGCTTTCCCGGTCCCACGACGCTGCGTTACCGCGTCGGCGTGACCGCTTCCGGCATCGATCTCCATCGAGAGACCGCCACGCGCATGGGCTGGGTCGCCTCGCCGACGCGCGCGCGCGCCGCGGCGGATCAGGTGATCGAATGCTCGATTCCGCTCTCCGAGCTCAGGCCCGAGCCGGGTCGCCGGATCAACTTCCGCGTCCTGGTCTTTCGAGGCGAGACGGAGATCGAGCGCCATCCCGAAGTGGAGCCGATACGTTTCGATATCGAGGAAGTCACGCGTGACTGAGACGGGCTCGACGACGCCGCCGGATGGAGTTGTGATTAAATATCACCGACAGGAGAAAACCGCGGCGACCGATCTTACCGTCGACATGGATCCGATCGAGAAACCGCTTTTGGAGACAGGCAAGCGGAGATGAGTCGCGTGAGAATACGGACGCAGATCGCCGGCGGTTTGCTGGCGGCGACGTGGCTCGTGCTGCACGTCTCCTGTCATCAAGCCATCATGACCGCGCCGCCGGGATCGACGATCAGCCTGTTCGCGAATCCGCCCTCGATTCCGGCCCACGGGGGCGTGTCCATCATATCGGCCCTCGTGATGGAGCCCACCGGCACGGTCGTTGCGGACGGAACCGTCGTGCAGTTCTTTACGACGCTCGGTCGGGTCGATGAGCAGGGCAAGACGAACGACGGCGTGGCGAGAGTCAATCTGGTCTCGGACAGCCGATCCGGCGAAGCCGAGGTGACCGCCTTCTCGGGCGGAAGCGTCAGCACATCCGGCTCGACCGCTTCCACAACGGCGACATCCAAGGTCACGGTCACGATCGGCGGCAAGCTGCCCTCCAAGGTCCAGATCGTGGCGAATCCCTCGACGCTCACAACGCGCCGCTACGCGGACATCATCGCTTTTGTCTATGACGAAAACGGGAATCCGCTGTCGCGTATCCCGGTCTTGTTCTCGGTCACGGAAGGCGACTCCGGCCCGGCGCAGTGGGAGCACATGGAAAGCGAAGGAAGGCCGGAGTTCACCGACAACAACGGCCGAGTCCACGACGTGCTGCGCACGAGTTATCCGGCTCATCACGACCAGCGCACGGTCACCGTCACGGCGACGACGGGCAATGGCGTCAGTAGTTCCGTCAAGGTCCAGATCAATATCGGCACGGCGACGCCGACTCCGGCCCCGGCGCCGACGGCGACGCCGACCGCGGCCCCGGCGCCGACGACGATACAGGTCTCTGCCGTTCCAGGGTGGGTCGACAGCGCTTCGCCGTCACAGATCCGCGCGTATCTTTTCGACCAATACGGCGACCCCATGGCTGGCGTGAACATCTACTTCGCGTTCTCAGGCACTGCCGCCCAGGAAACCCTTGACAGCGGCGGCGTGCCGGTGCCCACGGACGCCACGGGTCTCGCAACTGACATTCTCAGAACAACGGAAGCTGTCACGGAAAGAACAGTCGCCGTCACCGCGAGCACTTCGACTGGGGTGAGCGCTCAGGTTCAGGTCGTCGTCCGTCTCCCGTAGCGCGGATCTCGATCGCCGCTCTTGCGGGGGCGGCGCCTCCGCGCCTTTTCGTCAATCGAAGATCGTCACGGCTCCAGCGGTCCGGCTTTGACAAAGGCCGCCTTGAGCTCCTCGTAGGAATGCGTGACGGGGAATTGCGGGAACTGCCCGGTGATGGCTTCCGGCGGCCTGAAGAAGATGCCGGCGTCGGCCGCCAGCATCATGCTGGTGTCGTTGTACGAGTCTCCCGCGGCCACGACGCGGAAGTTGAGGCGGCGGAGAGCTTCGGCAGACGCGCGTTTTTGATCCGGCAGACGCAAGTGGTAGTCGACAACGCGTCCCGAGGAGTCGGTTTCCAGCGCGTTGCAGAACAAGGTCGGATATCCGAGTTGGCGCATGAGCGGCGCGGCGAACTGCAGGAAGGTGTCGGACAGGATGATCACCTGGCAGCGGCACCGCAGCCAGTCGAGAAAACCGGCGGCTCCGTCGAGCGGGCTCATGGCGCCGATGACTTCCTGGATGTCCGGAAGCGTGAGCCCGCGCGCCTCGAGGATCCGCAGACGCCCGCGCATGAGCTTGTCGTAGTCGGGCTCGTCGCGCGTCGTGCGGCGCAGCTCGGGGACGCCCGTTTTCTCGGCGACGTTAATCCAGATCTCGGGCACGAGCACGCCTTCGAGATCGAGGCAGGCCATGATGGGGCGGATCATCTCTCGAACCTCCCGATGAAACCTCGGAGATTATACTCCGCCGCTGCGACCGCGACGGATTCACGATTCGCCCGCTTCCGTGGAAGAGCCGTCTATCAGCTCACGTTCGGACATGATCGTTCAGTCGTGGCATGGCATGTGGGCTCAATCCTCGTCGATCGAACGGAAGGCGATCCGATGCAGTCGCAAGCGGGAGCCATGCGACGACGTGCGGCGCAGCGTCACGACATTGTCTCCACGGAACAACGTTCGTCTCGGGATTCCGAGAGCATGATCCCGAGGCTCCCGATCGGCGATCAGCGCGCCGACGCCGATGTCGTTCACGATGACGGATGCGGAGGCGCCGCCGCTGACCGTCAAGACCAGCTCGAGAGGGGCCGGATCGAACACGGGCAGGAGCAAGGCCGCCGACGGACCCGTCAGTTCGACCGGGTCGCCGCCCATATACGCCGCGGGACGATTCCATCCCTCTCGCAGAAACCAGCGCATTCGATGCATGTCGCGCGGATCGTCTCCCGGCTCGAAGCCCCTCGCGTCGATTTCCCAGACGATCTCCTTGCCGGCGGCGAGCCGGCGCGCCGTTCGCAAGCTTTCGCGGCACACAGTCAGGACCAGGCGGCCGTCGCGTCTGTGGTGGAGAGGAACACGGCGATATCGATCAATCGAGATCCAGGGCAGCGCGAGGCAGCCCAGGATTCCGACGGACGCCAGAGCCGCGCCCACGGTCGAACCGACGATGCGTGATCGCCGTGGAGCCGTGTCCGGCGCGCGCCGTCCGAAGACGGGCTCAAGGGCATGGAGCGCCAGCGGCAGAAGCAGCGGCAATGGATAGAGCGCGAGGCGCATGGCGTTGTCGCCGTAATGCGGGCTTGGCACGGTCGAGGGCACGTTCAGCCAGGAGAACAGGGCCACACCGAAGAGAGCCAGAATGAGATAGCCATATCGGATCACGAAGGAACGGGCGCCGGCGCGCAGCGCGCCGAAGAGCGCGAGCGGCATGGTTCCGTGGAGGATGAGCGCCGGCCATGTTTCGTTCCACTGCGCGATGAGAACCCGGAAGCCGGCGCGCGCGGTGTCGAGATCGAGCGGAACACGCGGGGTATGAACATGGGGCGCCCACCACAGGCGCAGGCTCGCCAGCACGGCGAGCATCGGAAGGCCGACGGCGATGGTAGCTCCCAGGGCGCGGCGATATCCGCGCGCACGAAAAGACAGAAAGACGAGCGGAAGAAAGAGCAGTCCCGTCTCCTTGCCCAGGCTCAGCGTCGAGCCGAGAAACGCCAGGAAGAAGACGCCGCAACGGCGCTCGATCGCCAGAAAGAACGCGATCTGCAGAACGACGGCCCATGAGTCGACGTTCACGTAATTCCTGACGGCCGCGGCCGTCGGACTTGACAGGCCGAACGCCGTCACGGCCAGCAACGAAGGAAGCATGCGGTGGCCGAGGCTTCTCAGGAAGAAATAGAGCAAGACGCCGGCGATCCCGAGGCCGGCGAGCGTCATGAAGCGGAAGCCGCGCACGACGTTGCGGATCGGCAGGTGATGCACGAGCCACGGCGTGAGCATGCGGTGACCCCAGGGCGCCGCGGTGAAGAACGGCGGGCGCTCGGCCATGGCGACATAGACGTAGGAGTCAAAGGCCCACAAACGATGGCGGTTGAGCCGAGAGTCGGGCGTGTCGTGGCGCCGATACTGATGGACGAGCGTTCCGGCGACAATCAGCGTCGCGGCGAGCGCGCCCACGATCGGGAGCCAACGCCTGCGCGATATGGTCCAGGAATTCAAGGCGCGATCATTCTAACGGACCGGCGTCGTTTCTCGCGAACGGAAGCGGGCGCCGTCCCGTGCATCGAGCGCCCGCGCCACGGCGGGCGGAGGCGACAGTCATCGCTTCCCGAGCGAAGTCGGTGGGCGCGTTTCCACAATTAGCGGACCGTGTTCAGCGTTCGGCGGTTCTCGTCGACGCGGACACGACCGTGAGCGAAACGGCGCCTCGCTCCTTCGAGACGCGGTCGACTTCGCTATGCAGAAGGTCGCGCAGTGTCAGTCGTCCCATGACTTGATCGACGGCGTCTTGTACGCGACGAAGGAGCGGCCGGAGCGAGCAGTCACCGATATGAGCGCACGGGCCCTTCGCTCCCGAATGGCGGTCGCAGAAACCGTCATCGAACAACGGCGATCCCAGCGAGACGAGCACGTCGCCGATCACGATCGCGTCCGACGGCCGCGCGAGGGCATAGCCTCCGGCCTGGCCTCTCGTGCTCTTGACAAAACCGGTACGGCGCAACATTCGCATCATCTTGGCGGCGTTGGCGCTCGTGATGCCTTCCAGCCGCGCGAGTTGGGGAATCGTCAGGCTGACGTCGTCGCCGTGACGCGCGAGTTGCATCAGGCAACGCAGGCCGTACTCTTCCTGAGCGCTGAATTTCATCGATCAATCGGCCCCGTTTCCGCGGAATGCACGTTTCCTGGATTCATCACATGAATCCGAGTTGCAGTCTGGCCGCATCGGACATCAGGCTCGGATTCCAGGGCGGATCAAGGACGAGCTGGACGTCGACTTCTTTCACGCCGGGCACGCTCGCGGCCTTTCGACGCACGTCTTCGCGCAAATACTCGCTCATGCCGCAGCCGGGCGCCGTGAGCGTGAAACGGATCGTAACCTTGTGCTCTCCTTCGGGCAGGTCGCTCACGTCGCAGGAGTAGACGAGACCCAGATCGACGATGTCGACCGGGATCTCCGGGTCGTAGCACGTCTTGAGCCGTTCCCAGACGAGATCGCGAACGGACTTGACCTCGCCTCCGGTCGCGATCGACGTCGCGGGCGGCTCTTCGTCGATGGCGTCGGCGTCCCGGCCTTCGATGCGCACCATGTGGCCGAGGTCGGTCGTGCCCGTGAATGAGCCGCCGAGCGCCTGTCCAATGAGGATGGTCGTGCCCGACTCGAGCGTGATCGGACGCCCCTGAGGGACGAGCGTGGCCTCGACGTCGCGCGAAAGCGTGCGCGCCCGGCTCACTTGCTCGCCTCGGTTGAAACGGTCCGCCGGTCTTCCTGCATCGCCGCGCGCAGCGTATGCCAGGCCAGAGCCGCGCATTTTACTCGTACGGGGAACTCGCACACTCCCGAAAAGGCGGACAGCTTGCCCAGCTCTTCAGCGCCCGTTTCACCGGGTTCAGAGGAGTTGGTGATGAGCGCATGAAAGCGACGGAAAAGGCTCTCCGCCTCGGTCAGGGTCTTGCCCTTGACCGCCTCAGTCATCATCGACGCCGAGGCGGTCGAGATCGCGCAGCCCGAGCCTACGAAACGCGCGTCCTTGACGACGTTTTCCTCGATCGTCAGGAACACCGTCGCCTGATCGCCGCACAACGGGTTCGTGCCGTGAGCCTGACGGTTGGCTCCCGGAAGCTCGCCGAAGTTGCGCGGCCGCTTGCTGTGATCGAGGATGACTTCCTGATAAAGCTCTCGCAGATTTTCAGTCGCCATCCTTCTTTCTCCCGCTTCCTTGACGCCGTTTACCGTATGCCGGCCGCCGCGACTCATCGTCCGCGCCCCTTACGCGAAGACCTCGATCACCTTCTGGATGCCGCCGACCAGAGCGTCGACGTCCTCGCGCGTGTTGTAAAGACCGAAAGACGCGCGCGCCGTCGCCGTCAGGCCCAGGCGCTGCATCACGGGTTGGGCGCAGTGATGTCCGCTGCGGATCGCCACGCCCTCATGATCCAGAATCGTTCCGATGTCGTGAGGATGGATGTCTTCGAGCACAAACGAGATGACCCCGATTTTCTCTCGCGCCGTGCCCACGATACGCAGATCCGGAACGGACGAGAGACTGTCCGTGGCATAACTCATCAGATCGTCCTCATGACGAATGATCCGATCGAGGCCCAGCGATTCGACGTAATCAAGGGCGGCGCCCAGCGCGATTGCGCCGGCGATGTTCGGAGTGCCGGCCTCGAACCTGTACGGCACTTCGTTGTAGATTGTTTTCTCGAACGTGACCGAAAGGATCATGTTGCCGCCGCCCTGATAGGGCGGCATCGCTTCGAGCAGTTCGCGCCGTCCATAGAGCGCGCCGATGCCCGAGGGGCCGTAGGCCTTGTGTCCTGAAAAGACGTAGAAATCACATCCGATGTCGCGGACGTCGATCATGGCATGGGGGACGGCTTGCGCGCCGTCGACGAGCACGGGGACGTTCCGCGCGTGGGCGCGCGCGACGATCTCACGCACCGGAATGACCGTGCCCAGGGCGTTCGACACATGCGTGATCGCCAGCAGCCGGGTGCGCGGCCCGAGCAGCGCGTCGAGCGCGTCGAGATCAAGCTCGCCCGTCTCGAACATCGGAATCACCCGCAGTCGCGCGCCCTTTTCCTCGCAAAGCATCTGCCAGGGAACGATGTTGGAATGGTGCTCGAGAGCCGAGATGAGAATCTCGTCGTCCTGGCCGACGCGGCTTCGCCCGTAACTCCCGGCCACGAGATTGACGGCCTCCGTCGCGCCGCGCACGAAGACGATTTCTTCGGCCTGGGCGGCGTTCAGACGCCGTCGCACCTTCTCACGCGCCGCGTCGTACGCCTCGGTGCACTTCATCGAAAGGTCGTGCACGCCCCGATGGATGTTGGCGTAATATTCCTCGTAGAGACGGCGCTCGGCCTCGATCACACAGCGCGGCTTCTGCGCGGTGGCCGCATTGTCGAGATAGACGAGAGGCCGTCCGTGAACGATCTGGCGGAGGATGGGAAAGTCTTGCCGCACGGCCTCGAAGTCGTAGGCGTGCTTCCGCGCGCAGTCCTTGACGCGTTGAGGCGGGATCACGGCGGCGGGCGTCGTCATGGGCAAAGCTCCATCGGCGCTCCCGGCAAGCGGGACTGGAGCAGCCGCGCGATGCCGCCGCGCAGTCCCGGGATGCGCACCTTGCCCGCGATCTCGCAGGCGAAGGCGTATGTCAGGAGGTTGCGCGCCGCGGACTCGTCGATGCCGCGCGAGCGCAGATAAAAAAGAGAGACCGGATCGATCTGGCCGATGGTCGAGGCATGCGTGCAGCGGACGTCGTCGGCGTGGATCTGAAGCTGGGGCGTGCTGTTCGCCAGCGCGGCGTCCGACAGAATCAGATTCTTGTTGACCTGGCGAGCGTCGATCTTTTGCGCGTCGGGCCGCACCACGATCCGTCCATGGAAGACGCCGTGCGACCGGCCGTCCAGGATGCCCTTGTAGATTTCGCGACTGCTTGTATGAGGACTCGCGTGATCGATGCGCGTGTGCGCGTCGATGTGCCGCGTGCCGTTTCCGAGGTAAAGACCGTCAAGCTCGCATTCGCCGCCCTCGCCGTCCAGGCGGGCGATCACGTCACGACGCGCCAGACGCGCGCCGAGCACGAAGGAGCGGTCGACGAATCGGCCGTCGCGTCCGGCACGTCCCGCCAGGGTCGATACATGGAAGGCTCGCGGGCTTTCGATCTGAAGCTCGTCATGTTCGACGGTCGCGCCGTCCTCGATCACGATCTCGGTGACCGCGTTCGTCAGGTAAAGGTCCTCCGATGCTCCGCCGTAGACCGAGACGATCGCCGCCCGGCTGCCGCTTTCGGCCAGGACGAGAGTGCGCGGATGGGAGACCGCCGGGTGGGGCGTCCCGTTCGCCAGGGAGATAAAGAGGAGATAGATCGGACGCTCGATGACGCGGCCGCGCGCGATTGCGACGAAAGCGCCGTCCTCGGCATAAGCCGTGTTGAGATCGGCGAAGGCATGTCCATTCTCGCCGAGCACGCGTCCGAAATGCTTCGGCAACGGGCCGTCCGCACGCCGCCATAAGGCTTCGAGCGGACCCGCCTGGAAAGCGTCTTGCTTTGGCAGCGCCGACAGCTCGGGCGAGTATCGTCCGTCGATGAAGACGAGCGCCGCCGCGACTTCCCGCCCGAGGTCCCAGCTTTCGATGGCGTCGCGCGCGCGCGCGCGGCCGTTCGTGGACGCCGCCGCCAGAAACGGCGTCGTGGCGATGGAGGAAACGTTCGTGTGTCGCCAGTCCTCGTCTTTGGGCGTGGGCATTCCCCGCTTCATGTAGCTCTCGAACATGGAGCGCCGCAGCGCGTGCATCCAGGGCGCCTCGTTCCGGGAGTCGAAGCGCGGAGCGCCGAGCGCGGTCGGATAGCCGACGGGAGCCGGATCGTTCATGGCGCCTCCGCGACGGCGTTCGGTCCGGGATCGAGCCAGCCGTATCCCCTGGTTTCGAGGTCGAGCGCCAGATCCTTGCCGCCCGAGAGCGCGATCCTGCCGTCGACGAGGACGTGGACGAAGTCGGGCACGATGTACTCGAGCAACCGCTGGTAGTGCGTCACGACGATCATCGCCCGTTCGGCCGTGCGGAGCTGATTGACGCCGCGCGCCACCGTTCGTAGCGCGTCGATGTCGAGACCGGAGTCCGTTTCGTCGAGAATCGCCAGCCTCGGGTCGAGGACCGCCATCTGGAAGATCTCGTTGCGTTTCTTCTCTCCGCCCGAGAATCCTTCATTGACCGCGCGTCGAGTCAGAGCTTCCTCGATCTCGACCAATCCGGACTTCTCCTTGACGAGAGCGAGAAAATCCATCGCATCCAGTTCCGGCTCGCCGCGATGTTTGCGGATTGCATTGAGCGCCGCCTTCAGAAAATAGACGTTGCTGACGCCGGGCACCTCGACGGGATACTGGAAGGCGAGAAACACGCCTTCGCGCGCTCGCTCCTCGGGCGCGAGGGAGAGGAGATCCCGGTCCCTGTAAGTCACGCGGCCTTGCGTGACGTCGTATCCCGGCCGTCCGGCGAGCACATGAGCCAACGTGCTCTTGCCGGAACCGTTGGGTCCCATGATGGCGTGGACCTCGCCGGCGTTTACGGCGAGATCGAGGCCGCGCAGGATCTCGCTGCAGCCGACGCTGACGTGTAGGTCCTGAACGTTGAGCATATGTTTTCGCTTTCTTTCTCCGTACGTCAGAAGTCGCGGGCGCTGGAGTCAGGCGCTGCCCGCGATTCCTACCCGACGCTTCCTTCCAGGCTGACGCTCAACAGCTTCTGCGCTTCAACCGCAAACTCCATCGGCAGCTCCTTGAAGACCTCCTTGCAGAAGCCGTTGACGATCATGTTGATCGCGTCCTCGGTCGAGAGGCCCCGTTGTTGGAAGTAAAAGAGCTGATCCTCGCCGATCTTCGACGTGGAAGCCTCGTGCTCCATCTGGGCGGTCGGATTCTGCACCTCGATCACGGGAAACGTGTGCGCTCCGCACTTGTCGCCCAGAAGCATCGAATCGCACTGCGAGTGGTTGCGCGCGCCCGCGGCGGCCTTGCCGATCTTGACCAGGCCGCGGTAGGTGTTCTGGCCGTATCCGGCGGAAATGCCCTTGGAAACGATCGTGCTGCGCGTGTTCTTGCCGATATGGATCATTTTCGTGCCGGTGTCGGCCTGCTGGCGGTTGGCGGTCAGCGCCACTGAGTAGAATTCCCCGACGGATTCGTCGCCGAGCAGGATGCATCCCGGATACTTCCAGGTGATCGCCGAGCCCGTCTCGACCTGCGTCCATGAGATCTTCGAGCGCCTGCCGGCGCACTTGCCGCGCTTCGTCACGAAGTTGTAAATCCCGCCGCGGCCGTCCTTATCGCCGGGATACCAGTTCTGAACGGTGGAGTACTTGATTTCGGCGCCTTCGAGAGCGATCAGTTCCACGACCGCGGCGTGAAGCTGGTTCTCGTCGCGTATCGGCGCGGTGCAGCCCTCGAGGTAGCTCACGTGGCTGCGCTCGTCCGCGATGATCAGCGTGCGCTCGAACTGTCCCGTGCGCGCGGCGTTGATGCGGAAATACGTCGAAAGCTCCATTGGGCAACGCACGCCCTTGGGCACGTAGCAGAAAGATCCGTCGGAGAAGACCGCCGAGTTCAGGGCGGCAAAAAAATTATCGGAATACGGGACGACGGCGCCGAGCCAGCGCTCGATAAGATCGGGATGTTTGAGGACGGCCTCGGAGAAAGAGCAGAAAACCACGCCGGCGTTCTCGAGCTTTTCCTTGAACGTCGTCGCCACGGAGACGCTGTCGAAAACAGCGTCGACCGCCACTCCGGCAAGCAGCTCGCGTTCGCGAAGAGGAATGCCGAGCTTCTCGTATGTCTCGATCAGCCTGGGATCCACCTCGTCAAGACTCTTCGGTCCGGCATGTGATTTGGGCGCGGAATAATAAACGATCGAATGGTAGTCGATCGGCGGATAGAGGACGTTGGCCCATTTCGGCTCCGTCATCGAAAGCCAGTGGCGGTAGGCCTGGAGTCGCCACTCCAGCAGGAAATCCGGCTCGTTTTTCTTTGCTGATATCGATCGTATGACGTCCTCGTCGAGTCCGGGGGGAACAGCATCGGCCTCGATATCCGTGACGAAACCGGCCTTATACTCCTGGTTCAGAAGCTCACGGAGGCTGGGATCGCTCATCTCTGTCTCCTGATACTTCCCGAATTCGCTCTGCGGCACGGATTCTTTGTTCCGTTCATGCGACAACCTATAGGATATTGAAACTGGACAAAAAAGTCAAGTAAATGATCATGTCATTGGAAAGCGTCGGCGCGATCAATCCCAGGACATCGGTCGTTGGGATATCGTCAGGCATTGTCCGTAACCGGAGCCGTGACGCTGAAGTAGAATGTGCGCCATCTTGCGGGGCCCTTCTTTCATTGAAATCGGGCAACTCGCTGCGGGCTACGGACGAGAGACGGCGAAGGGGAGGGGAGACCGCGTTGTTTCCGAACGGGACTCGACTTGTCAAAGGATGTCGCCTCTTCCGGGCCGCGGTACGAACGCTGGGCCGGGAGGCGCTGGTGTTCACTTTCTTCTTGCTTCTCGCCGCATCGGCCACGCGTCCACTGATCGGACACCTGAGGACGCGCACGCTCGGTTATACGGATCCTTTCGTCGATCTCTGGACGATCGACTGGCTTTCGCAGCATCTCCTCCAACCACGCTCGTTTTTTCACGGCAACACGTTTGCTCCGGAGCCCCATGCCGTTCTCTACTCGGACCTGTCGCTTGGCACGGTCGTTCTGGCGCTTCCGTTTCGCCTCCTGATAGACGATCCGGTGCCGCTCTACAATCTCGCCGTCCTGCTGGCGCTGGCGTTCGGCGGATGGACGTTCCATGCCCTGGTGCGGGACTTGACGGACAATCGAACGGCCGGGCTTCTGGCGGGAATCCTGGCGGCTTTCTGCTCCCACCAGATATATCACGTCTATCATCTCAATCTCCTGACGATCGGCTGGCTGGCGCTGTTCCTCCTGGGATTACATCGAATCTTGCGACGGCCGACGATGGGCGCGATTCTGCTCACCAGCT